>JAGQPY010000439.1 GCA_020426485.1 Planctomycetaceae bacterium | reverse complement strand
CATCGGCACATCGCTTTCTTTTCTTTTGCCGTTGCAGACCTGTTTTGCGACGACTTCTGTCTCTTCATTCTGTTCGTTGAATTGAACTATGAACTCCAGGCTAGCTGTTTTCACCTTGTTTCTGACAACAAGTGCAACTCTCTGCGGCTGTGGCGGAGAGGCCCCTTACACCGGCGATACAAGATTTCCTTTGACCGGTAAGATTGTCTATCGTGCCGAGCCGATCTCCTCCGGAACCCTTTCGCTGGTGCCGGAGTCGGGAGGACTTAATCCTTCCGGAGGAACCATCACCAATGGCGAATTCCGGATTCCCGAAGAAAAAGGGCCGAATAAAGGGCGATACCGCGTTCAGGTCTATTGGCACAAGCCCACCGGTAAGAAGATCAAGGATTCGGACACAGGCGAAGAAATCGACCAGGTCGAACAGGTCATTCCTCCCAAGTACAATGATGCCACGGAACTGACTGTGGATATCACCGGTGATCCGGAAAAAGACAAGCTGGAACTGACGCTGCAGTAAGTCAGGCTTTGGCAATCCGGGAAGGATCAACGCCCTTCCTGGCTGTCCGACTTCGACCGCGGTGTGGACAATCTGTCGTGCACGAAGAAATGAGTCTCACGTTTTCCTGCACCACTCAGGACTCCGCGAGACTTGTCGGCTCGTGCACGACAATCCAAATACCTGAGTTCAGTCGTTTCCTCAGCACTCCGGCGCGAGCGCGATCGTCATGTCGCCTGGGTTGGCGGTGATTTCAGGATGCCGCCGACGATGTTTCCGGGCTGGCCGTCCAGAAGGCTGCCCGCTCCGACGGCCCGTGCGAAGGTGACCTGGTCGGAGCCCAGGCCGAACAGGTGCAGCAGAGTGGCGTGGTAGTCGTAGTGGTTGACCACGTCAGTCACGGCACGATGGCCGATGTCGTCGGTTTCGCCGTGAATGCATCCGCCTTTGATCCCGCCACCGGCCAGCCACATGCTGAATCCGTAAGTGTTGTGGTCTCGGCCGATGTTCTTTTCATTCTGAATAACGGGCAGTCGTCCCATTTCACCGCCCCAATGCACCAGTGTGCTGTCCAGCATGCCTCGCTGTTTCAGGTCCTGAATTAATGCCGCGGCGGGTTTGTCTGTTCGATCGCAGACTTTTTTCAGCGAGTTCACGATGTTTCCGTGGTGATCCCACGTTTGATTACCGGTGTGGAGCTGAACAAATCGCACGCCTCGTTCGACCAGTCGGCGAGCAATCAGGCAACGCGTTCCGTAGTCCTGTGTTTCCGGGTTATCGATTCCGTACAGCTGCTGAGTGCTTTGTGTTTCCTGACTGATGTCCATCGCTTCCCGAGCGGCGGTCTGCATGCGGCGAGCGAGATCGTAGCTTTGGATGCGAGCTTCCAGGTCGTGTTCGCCCGGGTGGTCCTGCAGATGCCGCTGATTGATGCGATCCAGAAACGACAGAATTCGCTGCTGCGGCTTTCCGGCCAGTTCCGGTGGAGCATCCAGGTTCAAAATTCGGGGTTCTCGGGAACGGACAACGGTGCCCTGATAAATCGATGGCAGCCAGCCGTTTTGCCAGTTTTCAACGCCCAGAACGGGAAGCCCCGACGGATCGGTCAGCACCATAAACGCGGGCAGATCCGGACAAACGCTTCCCATTCCATACGTCAACCATGAACCCAGAGCCGGACGTCCGGCCAGTTGGCGGCCCGTGTTGAGAGCGCGAATGGATTCTCCATGGTTATTTACCCCGGTATGCATCGAGCGGATCAGGCAGATATCGTCGGCGACGGTGCCCAGATGAGGAATCAGTTCGCTTAATTCCATGCCGCACTGACCGTGCGGGCGAAATTTCCATGGACTGCCGAAGAGCTTGCTGCTGGCTTCTCCAGCGTTGTCGTATTTGATTTCGCCGGTGTACGTTTGAAGGTGCAGACGCTGCAGTTCCGGCTTTGGGTCGAACATGTCCAGATGACTGGGACCACCCTGCATGAACATCGAAATCATGGCCGTGGCTTTTGGCGGGTCCGTTACCGTTCGTGGCTTCAGATCAAAGACCTGACGTCCCGTGCCGGGCTTCGGAGGAGCCGCCTGAAGCTGCTGCTGGTGCAGCCAGGTTTCCGCCAGTGCTCCCAGACCAAATGCTGTCTGAGCCAGCCAGTGTCGACGCGAAAAATGAGACATATCGTTGGCCTTCAGGAGAGAATCCGGTCAGTCTTCACCGCGCGGATCAGTCGACGTACAGGAAACCATTCGAACAGAACAACGCATGGCAGAGTTCCGTCAGCGCGCCTGATTGCGTTGTTTTGGTATCTGTCGATGCTGTTTCGGAAGCTCTGTTCAGGAATTCAACGGACTCAGCGATGTCTTCGTCCGACGGCTGATGCCCCAGAATCTGCTTCCAGGCGATCGTGACCTGTCGAGCAGGATCCTGTGGAGCCGCCGCCTCAATCTTTGCAGCCGTGGTTTTGGATGACTCCAGAATAAACGGGTTGTTCAGCATTAGCAGAGACTGCGATGGATTTGTCGATGACGGACGCTGTTCGCAGTTGGGCGACATCACCGGAAAATCGAACGGTTCCAGAATGCTGAAGGGCATTGATCGACGGACCTGAGCATAAAGACTTCGTCGAAACTGATCTTCACCCAGATCTTCTGCTTTACCGCTCGGACGTCCGGCCGAATCACGATTATCCTTCATCAGCACGTACTGACCCACATCATCAGGGCTGACCGGAACCGGCGCGCCGCCGACAGTGGACACCAACTGACCACTGATGCGAAGAACAGCGTCACGAACACTTTCCGCTTCCAGCCGCCGCACAGACATGCGCCCCAGCAGTCGGTTATCAGGATCGACTTTCTCCAGTTCCGCCGTGCGAACCGATGACTGCTGCCATGCCGTTGAATTCAGGATGAGACGATGGAGTTTCTTCAGCGACCAACCGGATTCCATGAATTCACTTGCCAGCCAGTCCAGCAGTTCGGGGTGCGAGGGCTGTTCACCTTTCACCCCGAAATCACCGACGGTGCTGACCAGTCCCTGGCCGAAGTGATGCATCCAGAATCGATTCACCAGGACTCGAGCGACCAGTGGATGTCGTCCACTGGTGAGGTGCCGAGCATAAGCCAGACGACGGCCGCTGGAGGAGAGTGTTTCGTCGTTCAGCGGGATTTCGCCGCCGTACGATGTCAGGATGGTCAGTTCGCGAGGCTGGACTTCTTCCTGCGGCTGCTGAAAATCGCCCCGACTGAACACATTCGTGACGGGCAGTTTTCCGGGGACCTCCGTCAGACACATCACCATATCTTCGGCCGGTCGCTTCGCCTTGCAGGCCTCAGTGGTTTCGGCCCACTTCTTCTTGAATCCGTTCAGACGATCTTTCAGATACAGGTAGACCGTTCCGCGATTGACGTTCAGAAACGGATAGGTCCGAATCAACTGTTTTTGTTCTTCCGTTCGATCTTTGGCGGCGGTGTCGCGAGCCACCCGCGCGGCTGGTTGGACGTCGGGCGGTAGTTTGGCCAGTTCGCGTTCGAAGGTGTCGCTGACAATCTGATCCAGTTCGGCGTTCTGTTGTTCGGAAATCTGCTTCAGCTCTGCATCGACAGCGTCGGCCTGCGATTTCACATCGGCTGTCCACAGCGAAACCAGTCGAGCCTTGGGGGCTCGCCAGTTTTTCCAGTCATAGGCTGGTTCAAAAATGGCCCGCAACCGGTAATAGTCGGCCTGAGTGATTGGGTCGTAGCGGTGTTCGTGGCATTGCGCACAACCAACGGTCAGGCCCAGCAGCGAAGTCGAAACCACCTTGATGGCTTCGGCCATGACGTCGTTGCGAGCCGCATTCTGATCGACACCTCCATCACCGGTTCCATCGGGCACCATTCGCAGAAAGCCCGTGGCCGTCAGACAGTCAGCCTGCTCGGAGGACAGGTCGGCATAGGGCGGAGTCAGCAGCTCATCCCCGGCCAGCTGCTCAATGATGAACTGATTCCACGGTTTGTCATTATTCAGGCTCCGAATGACGTAGTCGCGATACTTGTACGCCCAGGGTCGTTCGGTGTCTTTCTCGGTGTAGCCATGGCTGTCCGCATAGCCGACCACATCCAGCCAGTGACGTCCCCAGTGTTCGCCATAGTGGGGCGAATCGAGAAACTCATCGATCAGCTCTGACCATGCTGCCCCCGATTCCGCGTTTACAAAGGCGTCTACCTGCTCCGGAGTCGGCGGCAGTCCGGTCAGGTCGAACGAAAGGCGGCGAATCAGCGTTTCTCGATCAGCTGCGGGGCTGAACGTCAGCTGGTGGCGTTCGAGTTCCGGCAAGAGGAAAGCGTCGACCGGAGTCTGCACCAGTTCAGCAGATGCAGCGGCCGGTACGGCAGGTCGAGTGATGGGCTGAAACGACCAGTGCCGGCGATCCTCTTCCAGAAACAAATCTTCCGGAGAGACGCCTTCGGGTTCCGGTCGAGCCGTCTTCGCTCCACTGTCGATCCACTGCTGAATCACCTTCAGTTCGTCGGCCGACACTTTCTTTTCTCCGGGCGGCATTTCGCCGGAGGCAATTCGTTCGTAGAGCAGGCTGGCCGAATGGTCACCGGCCACTAACGCCGGGCCGGAATCGCCGCCTTTGTTCAGGAAGCGAACCAGCCGAGCATCCAGTCCTCCCTGCAGTTCGGGCTCTTCACCATGGCAATGCCAGCAGTGAGCTTTCAGGATGGGCCGCACGCGGGATTCAAAGGTCACGGGAGAATCTGAGTCCGCCAGTCCCGTGGAATTCCAAAAGACGTTCACGGCCAGCAGCAACATCAGGACTGCGCGCGGCATGATCAGGCATCCGGGAAGAAGGAACGTTGACGAGATCTGTTCAGGCGGAACAGCGACATCAACGAATAGTGGTGGGAAGGTAGGTGGAGGGAGATTGTGGCAACAGAAGCATCCATCACGGTATTG
>JAGQPY010000438.1 GCA_020426485.1 Planctomycetaceae bacterium | reverse complement strand
GAATGACAAGATGACCGCCATAACCAATCAGCACCAGCATGTTGATCTGAGTGATCAGGCCCATGGCCGGCTGAAAGGTAGAGATGCGAAAGAAAATGGATTCCTTCAGTTCGCGAATGTTGCGGTTGGCCTGAGCAAACTTTTCGGCCTGTTCTTCTTCGCGAGCGAATCCTTTGACGACATGGATGCCCTGCAGGTTTTCGACAAGGTGACGAATCATGATGTCGCCCAGTTCACTCGCTTTGCGATAGGACGGCTGCACCATGCGGGAAAAAATGGTGGCTCCCAGCCACAGCAACGGCGTACTGGCCAGACACCACAATGTCAGCGGCACATGCATCTGCAGCATGTAAAACAAATACACGCCCAAAGTCAGCGCGACGGTCAGAACTTTAATGACAACGCCGTCGATGAAGCTGCGAACCGCGTTGGCATCCCCGGCCGCTCGATTGATCGTCGAACTGCTTTCGCCGGCGTCGTAGAAGTCGAAGCTGAGCTGCTGCAGTTTGGCGTAGATGTCTGTTCGCATGCGAATCAGCACCTGCTGCGACAGTGATGCTCCGGCGCTGGCGGCCGCATATTTCAGGACGGCCGCTGCCACAGCAACCAGCAGAATGACGGCGGCAAGTGCCGCAACCACCTGAAACGGAGCCCATGACGGCGGTGGTTCGATCCCCAGCGGCCAGCGCAGCGATGTGGTTGATTTCGAAACCGTCGCCTGCATGAAGTCGATCGCCAGACCGGTCAAACCCAGTGTTGACAGGTTCAGCACGACCAGCATCACCTGCAACGCCACCAGCCAGAAACACTGGCGACTGTACTGCAGCGAGATGTTCAGCAGACGCCACATCAGCCGGCTGGAGGAAATTTCGGCCTGAGCGGTGAGGCCGAAAGCGTCGGGCTGGGCGGAGCCGGAAGTCTGTCGAGGAGTAGGCATTGTTGCTGCGGCACGCAAGGCAACGGGTGACGAATCAGAAGAGAAGCGTCATCGGTCGGTGCAGGACGAAGTCCCGGACGTTGTTTCGTTCGGAATTTCGTCCTGCCGTTGCCCGGGTTTGGAATGGAGTTCCGGACCATAATTCTCACAGCTCTGGAGCCTACATCGGCGTTCGCTTCTGTGCGATGCCGTCTGGCAGAGTTTTCACGGACCGGAAACCGTGGCCGTCGCTTCCGCTATCTGGCTGGTGAATAGTCTGTCGGAACCAGAAAGATGGACTGGACTCCACCTTTGATCAGCAGCTTCCCATTGGCTTCCGATGCGTCTCGTGCAGCTTTCCATTCCGGGTCGGCACCGAAGGCTTTGAAGCCGGCGTCGCGAGTCGCCTGATCACGAACAGCCAGCAGATAAATCAGTCGATTGTCGCGACCGTCGGCCTCTTCGGTGGGAGTCCAGTAACCAAACTGAGGCAGACCGTGCTTTTCGAACAGTCCGGTGGTGTGGTCACGGAACCGGGCGTTCAGACCATCCAGCCTGCCTTCGTTGGTCGTGTAAATTCGAAGTTCGAACAGGCGGGCCGGGTCGGTAACGGTCGGTTTGATTGCGGGTGAATAGTCCGTTGTCTGCATGAAGACGGATTCAACTTTTGAAATCAGTTTTCCGTCTTTGGTGGATTCCGCGTAGGCGGCCTTCCAGACGGGATCGGCCAGAAAGGCCTTCCACGATGCTTCGCGAGCTTCCCGACTGGGGTAGGACAGAATGTAGATCAGTTTGTTGTCAGTGTTGTCCTGTGGTACCCAGTAGCCCACATTTGTCATGCCGTGTTTTTCGAACAGACCAACGGTGTGGTCACGAAACCGTGCATGCAGCGCGTCCAGTTTGTCGGAATTGGCGTAGTAGGTTCTCATTTCGTAGCAGCGGCTGTCTTCGGCAAAGGCCAAAGTCGGAGAGCACATCGCTGCCGTAAGTACCATGAACAGAGAGCATGCTTTCATTGAAGGGGTTCCATGATATCGAGGAAATGGTGATCTGAATGACCGATCCGTCAGAAAACAACGGCCTGTGGTCAGCCGGAAAAATGATAAAGTACGGACGACTTCTGTTCCGACGCACTGATTTAAACAGATTACGGATTCAGTGCCAGTGGCCGAATTCCTGATTCTGTTGCCAGGCTCGGTTCTGCGGCGAATCGAGCAGCTTTTTGCCGCGTGGCTGTGGCTCGAAAGGACTGCTACTGGTCGAAGATATTCAGGCAGATCCGGTAGTAGATGTCAGCGGCATGGTCGACCTGAGCCAGTTCAATGAACTCGTCGCAGGTGTGAGCCTGTTCGATCGAACCGGGGCCGAACACGATGGTGGGAACTCCGGCACCGCTCAGCGCTGAGGCGTTGGTGCAGTAGGGCACCACGACAGCACTGCGTTTTCCAACCACGCTTGCCGTCTGTTGCAGAACGCGTTCCGCTAGCCACTGATTGTTGGCCGGCGACAACGCGGAGCAGTTGATCCATGGCGGTTCGCATTCAGCCTGGGGAACGGCAGTATGGATCGCGTGAGCGAGTTCGGCGTGGACCTGAAGCGGATCTTCACCGGGGATCAACCGGCGATCGATCTCGATCACGCATTCGTCCGGAACAATGTTGACGCTGAGACCGCCATGAATCACGCCCACGCTGAGTGTTGGCGGGCCACAACGTTCCGCTTCCGTCGGAACAGAATCTGTTGAGTCGGGACGAACGCTGCAGGAAGCCAGTCTGGCGGCTTCCTGTTCCAGTGCGGCGATCACGGGAGCCATGCGGTAGATGGCGTTATCGCCCTGAGTCGGATCGCTGCTGTGACATGCTCGGCCTCGCGTTCGAACACGAAACCGCAGAACGCCTCGATGAGCAATCACGGCGTTGAGATCTGTGGGTTCCGCGACAATGGCTGCATCCGGCGGTGTGGAGATCAGTTGCGAAGCTCCCGCGCGAGTCTGCCAGTAGTTGACCAGATCTGTGATGCCTGTGGCCGTGTTTTCTTCGTCACAGGTCAGGCTCAGGAGGACGTTGGGAGTATTCTGAGGTCGTTCAGTATGCAGCCTTGCAAACGCAGTCAGCATGGCAGCCATACTGCCTTTCACGTCGGATGCGCCTCGGCCATATATCCGGCCGTTCCGGACTTCTGCACCGAACGGATCGATCGTCATGCCTTCAATCGGGACGGTGTCCTGATGCACATCCAGCAGCAAAGTTCGATCCGCTCGTTGTCCTGCAAACAACGTGACGACATTGTCGTGACCGTCGCTGACCGAAATCCGTTCGCAGGTGGCGCCGATGGAGCGAAGATAGCCCATCAGCCAGTCGCTCAGTCGACTTTCGCCATAGATCGGCCCACTGACGTTTCGCCCCATGGTATTGACGCTGGGGATCGAAATCAGTTCTTTGAGGATTGCTGCTGTATTCATGACACCGTATTTGCGATCAAATGAGGGGCCGAAATGCTTTTGAAACGTTCGCACACATGATGACAGGCAGCGACCGCTTTCGATAGAGAGCCGTTCAGTTCCTCCGCCGACACTGCTGCCGACACCGCCGCTGCAGGCGACGCGACTGGGCTCTCAGTTGCCGTGTGCCGCAGGTAGAGCCGGGAGGCGTGTCGTTGAGCAGCGATCGGATTTGCGGAGGTCTGTCGGCAACTACGCATTGGGAAGAAAACTCACCTGCGGAGAACTTTCCGGCACGGTTGGTCTGCCCGGCACTCATGTCGAGTGAGCGTCTGGTAAGTTGGATCCAAAGTTCTCCGGATGGCGGATGCGTTCAATCGTCCGGGCGATCTGTTCTTTGCGAAACGGCTTATTCAGACAGAACCAGTGTTCGGGAATCGCGGACTGTGTCTGAGGCGAAATCAATCCGCTCATCAGGATCACGGCAACCTCTGGATGGTGCTGAGTCATCTGGTGAGCCAACTGGATTCCGTCCGTTCCGTCTTTCAGGCTGACGTCTGACAGCAGAATGTCGACCGGGTGAGCATCCGCAAGCTGCATTGCTTCTGAAGAGTTCTCTGCCGTCAGGACATGGTGTCCGAGGTGACGAACGACGGCTGCCGTGGAATACAGCACTGCGGGCTCGTCATCGACGACCAGAACGGTGAGTTCCGTTGTTGCTTCCGGCTGTGCCATCGTGGCGGGTACCGCCGGCCGGGGGAATCGAAGGCGGACGGATGTTCCGGTCTCGGGTTCGCTTTCAATCAGCATGTGGCCGCCACTTTGGGTGACGAATCCGTGAGCGATGCTCAGACCCAGCCCTGCATGTTCAGGCAGGGGGCGACCGGAGAAAAACGGTTCGATGGCGCGGTTTCGAATGTCGTCCGGCATTCCGGAACCATCATCGGTCACGCTGAGTTCCACCCAGGACTTTCCAAATCCGGGGTCATCCGGTTCCAGCCTGTCGGCTTCGATGTTCCGGGTGCTGATACACAGCTCGCCGGTTTGAGCAATCGCCTGCTGAGCGTTGGTGCACAGGTTGCCGATGACCGTTCGCAGGCGGTCTGCGTCGACATTGCACATCCAGAGTCCCCGCATCAGATTCAGCGTGACACGAATTCGAGTGCCGGCAAGTTCTTCAATGGTCGTTCGGTGTTCGCGAAGCAGTTGATTCAGAGAAATACTGCAGGGCTGCAGAAACTGGCCTCCGGCGAATGCCTGCAGTTGACGAGTCACTTCCGCTGCCCGCGCGGATGCGCGAAGCGCGCTGTCCAGCAGAGGAGCACTGTCTGCGCTGCCGGATTCGGCAAGGTGCAGTTCGATGTTGCAGTTGACAGCTGTCAGTGCGTTATTCAGCAGATGAGAAATGCCGGCTGCCATCTGGCTCATCGCCCGAAGTCGCAGATGTTCGGCTGTCTGCCGGCGAGTGACATCGACGGAAGCGGCCGCGTAGATTTCTCGTCCGCTGATGGTATCCGCTGTGACGGTTAACGACGTCTGCAGCCATAATTCCCGTCCGCTCGGATGTTGAAACCGGTACAGGCA
>JAGQPY010000437.1 GCA_020426485.1 Planctomycetaceae bacterium | reverse complement strand
AGTCCCGTCGAAGCCATGGAACAGCTGACTAGAACCCTGGCAAAGTTTCCTTCCAATGCGGAGTTTCTTTCGCGGATCCAAGCCGTCCTGTAATCGCCAGGCATTTAACGACAACCTTTAACTCGACAGAGGAAGCCGCGCGGTTTCCTCTGTCGTTTTCGTCTTTCTGTCTAATCCTGCAGCTGGAACACGCTGCTCCATTGATCGCGATCGCTGATCGTTGTCCGGTGAACACATCGGGATGCCGCGAGACAGTGTCGCCGAGTCAGTGTCTCTGCCTCTGCTGATCATTCCCAATGCCTCAGCTCTCCGGATGGTTTTTCTTTCTGCGAGCTGGTTTCTTTGCTGAAGTTCTACCCGACTCGGCAGGCTTTCGGCGCCGATTTGGAGGCGTGTTCGTCTCACCGCAGGCACGGCATGTTTTTCGACCGACAAGTGGTGTCCCGCATTTGTTGCACAGGATGACGGGCTGGTCCGCGTCTGATTCGGATTTCGAGTCAGAAGCGAATGTTTCCAGACGCTCGCTCAGAATCTCCCACTCCTCGCTGAGTGTACGCTCCGCTTTTTCCGGCGCTCGGCGGTCTGTCGCAGGGGAAGTCGCGGACCGTGTTGCTTTGTGTTTGGTTTTCCCGGCCGGAACAGATTCCGGCATTGCATTTGTCTGTTCGTCTGACTGATGCGAAGGCCGAGATGCGATGATCTCTGCTTTGTCGACGAGTTCTTCCTGAAGCTGCGAGCTGATGTTTTCCTGCCGAATCAGTTCAACCTCTGCACTCCGACCGGATTGAAGCTCGCGGGCCGACACGTGAACCCGAGCCTGGCGGTCATAGCTGATTGTTACCTCGACCATGCTTCCTTCGGGCAGCTCCGGAGGCAGATCAGAAATGACACAATCGCCAAGAGTGGTGTGCGGCTTGTTCGGGCCAGCGCCACTTTCCACAATCTGAACGTGGACTTTCGTTTGTCGATCAACCACCGTTCCGAAAACGTGTGTGCGTGAGGCTGGCAGGGGGGTATTGGCCTGAATCAGATAGTGGGGTACTCGTTCGCCGGTTGCAGTGTCGCGAATCAGAATGCCCAGACTTCGAGCATTTACACTTTGCTGCCGCAGTTGAGAAAGGCGGGTGGTGGCTTCGGTATCAAATACAGTTCGGGCGTATTGTCTGTTGGAAAGCAGCATTCCGGCATAATAGGCAGCACCATGAGCAATCGACTGATCCGGTGACAGCGAGGTGTTGAGCGTGCGCCCGCTGAGCTTCTTGAGACTCTCGCGGATCATCGGCATTCGTGATGCACCACCGGTTGTCATGACAACGTCGATGTGAGCCCAGCCAAATCCGTTGTCCTTGAGGATTCTTCTGGTCACAGCTTCGCTGCGTGTCAGCAGTCGTCGGCTGCGAAGCTCGAATTCCTCCAGTTCGATTTGGTAAGTGCGTCGGTGTCCGGCATGTTGAACCGTGATCGCAGTTCGCGGTCGAACGGACAGACTCCGTTTGGCCTGTTCGGCTTCAAGGGCCAGGAACTGATGACTCTCCGGATCTCTGCGAGGGTCTTCTTTAAAATCTTCGGCAAATCGTTCTGCGGCAACGTCGACCAGGACCTGAGTCCAGTCAAGGCCACCCAGTTCCAGGTCTCCATCAGAAGCGACCACGCGGACTTCGTTACTGGCATATTTGACAACCGCCAGGTCCAGCGTGCCGCCCCCCAGATCGTAGATCAGAAGCTGCTGATCGATGGCCAGTTCTGTGAAAGCCAGTCCTTCATTTCCCAGCACATGGCAGAGCGCAGCGGCGACGGGTTCGTTGATAATTTCGACACGCTCCAGGCCAGCTGAGAGTCCCGCCAGCACGGTGGCTCGCCGCTGAGCGTCACTGAACTGAGCCGGCACGGTGATGACAGCTTCACTGATTTCACCAATTCTGTCCTGAGCCGCAGAAATCAGCTTTCTCAGAATCAGACCGGAAACATGAATCGGGTTATAATTGACGCCGCTGATCGACCAGAACTTCTGAGGATCACCGATGTGGCGTTTTGCGTTCTGGATCACTCGGTCCGGCTGGGCGATAGCATTACGAAGTGCTTCTGTGCCAACGATCGGTTCTTCGCCATCAAAGAAGACAACGGATGGGGTCGATAATTCCCCTTCCTGGTTTGGAATGGTCACGGGGTGGCCATGTTCGTCCAGCCAGGCAATGCAGGAATACGTGGTTCCGAGGTCAATTCCGACTGCGTGAATTTGCTTCATGAGTTGGTTCTTTGGGTTGCCATCGGTGTATCCTGCAGATTCTTTCGCAGAACGGCCGAGCTTATGAGATCACACAAAGCGGCTTAGTGTTTGACAATCAGCCTATCATACCAGACACGCAAAAATACCCAGTGAATCCGCCACTATCGGGCCAAAGATTGGGTATGTTCGTCCAAAAGATATTGGTGGTCCCTGTCGTGATTGTGTTTTCCTTCCGTAACGATTGATGTGCGATGTCTACACCAGGCTCAACAATCATACCAGGCCGAAACATTTATCTCTGGGTGGTCGTTCCGGCTCTCGTTGTGTTCCCGGCCAGGGGGCAGGCTGTCGAGGCTGGATTGACGCCGGTGCTTCGCGGGCTGGTGCGATCCGGAATCGCCCTTGCTGCTGACAGACAGGAGGCGGCCCAAGAAACGGTTGACCTGAAAACCGGTCGAGAGTTTCAAATGGCACTGCAGCAGCGGATGAGTTTGGCTGTCAACAACCTGCCGCTTCAGGACGTCGTTCGGGATATAATTCAGCGAACCGGTATTGCTGTCGTCATCGATCGAAGAGTTGACCCGGGTCGGCTGATAGAGGTCAACACTCCACTGACAACGGTTCGACTGATCCTTCTGGAATTGTCGAAGTCGGTCGAAGGTACGGGGATCAGTGTCTGTGACGATTTCGTCTACCTTGGGCCATCTGCTGCAGCAAAGCGTCTGCGAACACTCTGCGAGCTGAATGCTGAAGCTGTGAGGAAGGCTCGAAGCAAACTGTCTCCGACCTCCTATCGCTATCTCACCGGTCGTACTTCCGGCAGCTGGGGCTATCGTTCAGAACCATCGGACGTGTTTCTCCTCGCCTGCGGAACCGTGCCTGTCTCCGAAAACAGTCCAAGCCACATTCCCTTTGATCTCTGGCGAAGCTGCGATCTTCCCTCGGTCAAGGTGACGGATTATATGACAGTGCTGTTGAATCAGTTCGATCTGTCATTCGAAATCACGGATGCCGGAGAAGTCTCTGTTGAATCGCTTTCGGCGCCGGTCGGCGTCGAACGACGACATCGAGTGCCTTCTTCTCGCGTTGAGGAATTGAAGCGGCAGTGGTCCGAATCGTTTCCCGATTTGACGTTCCGCTGGCAGGGGAGTTCCGTAACCGTTGTTGCCACTGTCGAGCAGCATGAAGCGATGCAGGAAAGTCTGTCCGGTTCCGCGGAGCTGCCTGTGGGCGAAAATGACCTGCGAAAGCGCTTATTTACTCTGCGAATTCCGGCCGGAGCGACTGTGAAGGTGCTTCTGGAGCAGTTAAGGAAGTCTGGTATTCGTGTTGAGGTCCAGGGCGAATTATCTGACGAAGATTTGGAACGACCTTGCGAGGCACTCAGCCTTGAAAGAGTGCCCGGTATCGATTTCTTTCCACGGCTCCTTTTGGGGCTGAACGTGGAAGTTCTGGCGGACCATGTCACCATTAACTCCGGGACCTGATCGTTCCGATGTCTCGAATGCGAGATGGCGGTCTCGGAGCGACTTCTGATTCTGGGAACAAGCTGCGCCTCGATGTCGGTTGGACGCACTGTTTTTCCACTGGGCGCACGGTGGATTCGATGAGGGCAAGCTCCATCGTGGCGTGAATCGGAGTGAAAACAACAGCTTTTTCGGCTTCGGTTTCTGTGAACCGGGGGCTGACCTCATTCACTCGACAGCCTGCTGGTGTGGAAGGAGGCCAGCTCTAATGCACGACAGCATTGTTTGAAAATGCCGGTATTTTCCGATCTGTGTGGACGTGTTCGCGGGGCTGGAATGCTTCTGTCGCTCAATTCGCCGCAACTTTTGGCAGAAGGCAACGGAAGTTTCGAGGGTTCTTTTGAATTCAAATTCTGTCGAATCTACGATACCGCCCGGAGTTTGAGGGTGGACCGGCGGCTCTGTGGTACATTGTTGGACGTCGCGTTGACCGACTTCGCGACCTGCATGCTTGTGTCGTCGTTTCGATGTTCTTCATGCCCGTGTGGGTCAGTGACCGGGCTTCAAACGATTGAGACCGCATTTCCGGCATGTCGACCCGTTGCCGTGAAACCTCAGTCGTCACGATTCCGGAGTTTCTGATATCAGGCGGTTTTTTTTTTTTATCCGTCCTCCGGATTTGCCGAAGCAGTGGACCACGTCATAACAGAAATCAAATTTTCAAGTTTTTCAGGAATTCAGATGCTCAACATTCCAGCCAGTGGTGCCCTTGATTTCGTTTCTCTTGGAGCGCTGGTCAATCGACTTGATCCTGGACGCATTCCGTTTCGCAAAGCGACCCAGTTGGCCATTCATGTCAGCGGTGGCGAATTCAACTGTTCGGCGAATCTGGCGGACTGCTTCCGCATGAACACCGGAATTGTGTCGGCCATGGTCGACAGTCCGCTGGGTGACCTGATTCATGAACGAGTTCGCGCGATGGGCGTGAAGCCGTTCTACAAGGTGTTTGAACATGACGGTGTCCGCGGACCGAACATGGCGACGGTCTACAGCGATCAGGGGTGCGGCGTGCGGGCTCCGGTTGTTTTCTACAATCGCAGTAACGAAGCGGCCGGAATGCTGAAGGCCGGCGACTTCAACTGGGACGAAATCTTTGCTGGTGGAGTTCGTTGGTTCCACAGCGGCGGCATCTTTGCCGCACTGTCACCGACCACACCGGAAGTCATCATCGAATGTATAAAGGATAAAAAAAAAGCGGGAGCTGTGACGTCGTTCGATTTGAACTATCGAGC
>JAGQPY010000436.1 GCA_020426485.1 Planctomycetaceae bacterium | reverse complement strand
CGCTGTCCGACGGTGGATGTGCGGTCGAGCATGAAACGTGGTGAGGACCTGATTGCGGCTGTGATTTTTGTGTGTTATAAGAATCTGACGCAGACGTCTTGTCGATACACCGGAGACGTGAGGTGTTCGTAGAGGATTCAAGCCCATGGCGATGAAGAAAGTCAGGAGAAAAGAAGTGAGCGAAGAAGAAAAGACAGAAGGTGCACAGAGTGCTTCTGAAGGTTCCGCAAAGGCAGCAGCTCCAGCGGCTCAGACTCAGGAAGTCGTTGTCGAAGACAGTGGTGCAAACGCGGGTTATGCCAACTTCTGTCGAGTGTCCAGCACGCCGGAAGAGTTGATTCTGGACCTCGGTCTGAATCCAACTCCTTACGCCACTGGTAAAGTCGAAGTGAAGGTGACTCAGCGAATCATCCTGAACCACTTCACCGCCAAGCGACTGTGGAGTGCGCTGTCGATGGCTCTGCAGCGTCACGAACAGGCTTTCGGAACTCTGGAAACAGACGTTCGCAAGCGCGTGAAATCAAATCCCGTCGGCTGATTCATCGGCGATCGACGAACAATCCAAAAAAGAAAGCTGGTTCCCTATGGAACCAGCTTTCTTTCTGCGCTGTGAAGGCAGGTGTTGTGAATAGAGGTCGCTGTCGGCGGGTGGTGGCATCCGGCGGGGGCCGCAGCTTTTCGGGAAGGGAAGTTTCAGGCCATGATTTTCCACATGGGCTGAGCACCTTCGACGCCCACAAGTTTGTTGTCCAGACCGCCAAAGAAGTAGGACAGCCGGTCCGGGTTGATGCCCAGCAGGTTCAGCACGGTCGAATGCAGGTGTTTGACGTGAAAGACGTCATCGACAGCTCGACTGCCCAGTTCGTCGGTGGTTCCCACGCTTTCCCCGCCTTTGATTCCGCCTCCCGCCATCCACATGGTGAAGCCGTAGCTGTTATGGTCTCGACCGGTGCCTTCTGCGTACTCAGCCGTTGGCTGTCGGCCAAACTCGCCACCCCAGATAATCAGCGTGTCCTTCAGCAGGTCTCGCTGCTTCAGGTCCTTGATCAGTCCGGCCAGTGGCTTGTCTGTTTCGCCGGCATGAAGTGTATGGTTGGCGACCAGATCACCATGAGCATCCCAGTTGTCGTCGTTATGTGCACCGCCTGAGTAAATCTGAATCATGCGGACGCCGCGTTCGACAAGTCGACGAGCCAGCAGACACTGTCGGCCGACGGTTCGGCAACGGGGGTCGTTCAGTCCGTAGAGTTCCTGCGTCTCCTGAGTTTCCTGGCTGATATCGACGGCTTCCGGTGCTTCTGACTGCATACGGTAGGCCAGTTCGTAGGAAGCGATTCGGGCGGCCAGATTGCTGTTGTCTGAGCGCGCGGCCAGATGCGCTTCGTTATAGTCACGCAGAGTGTTCAGCAGCAGTCGCTGGCCTCCATCGGCCAGTTCTTTGGGTGGAGAAAGATCCAGAATCGGGTCACCGGTGGATCGCATGACGGTCGCCTGATACGTGGCCGGCATGTAACCGCTGCTCCAGTTCTTGGAACCGCTGATCGGGCCGCCTCGTGGATCCAGCATGACAACAAAGCCAGGCAGATCCTGATTTTCGCTACCAAGGCCGTAATTGACCCAGGAACCCAGACACGGATGCCCACTGAGGACTCGCCCGGAGTTCATCATCAACATCGCTGAGCCGTGAATCGGCGAATCGGCGGTCATCGAATGAATGAAGGCGATGTCATCGACACAGGTCGCGAGCTGAGGAAACAGATCGCTGACCCACTTGCCGCATTCTCCGTACTGACTGAACTTCCAACGCGGTTCGACGATCCTTCCCTGGTTTTTGTGTCCACCTCGACCAAAGGTCTTCACTTCGACCGTCTTGCCGTCCATGCCGTACATCGACGGCTTGTAATCGAACGTGTCGATCTGGCTGGGACCGCCGTAACAGTAGAAGAAGATCACATTCTTTGCTTTGGGAGCAAAATGTGGTTCTTTCGGTGCCAGTGGATTCTTCCATTCCGTGACTCCGTCGGCGGCGACGGCCTGAGACGCAAAGAATCCATCCTTTTCCAGAAGAGCCGTTAGTCCCAGCGAGGTGAAACCGGCTCCCGCCTGCCAGATGAATTCTCGACGTGTGCGCCCGCAGAAGTTTCGGGTTTTCATGATGGAGTCTCGCGAAGATCAGTCCAGATACAGGAATTCGTTCAGGTTCAGCGCCACAAGGCAGAAGTATGTCAGTGATTCATCGGCATCCATCTGATGTACGGTTCGAAGGTCGTTCATCAGATTGATGCCTCGTGCAATTTCGTCGTCGGTGGGATTCCGCTGAGTGACGCGGATCAGCGCCAGTTTCACTCGATCGGTCTCCGTTTCTGAATGCTGTTTCAGGTAGCCGGCAAAGATCTGAGCCTGCTGCAGGCTGAAATCACTGTTCAGAAGTCCCAGCGCCTGAGTGGGCTGTGTCGTTACGAATCGCACGGGACAGGACTGGTCCGTGTCTGCATAGTCAAAGCTTTCCAGAATAGGATCCAGCAGTGACCGCTTCACGTGGATGTAAATGCTGCGGCGGACTTTGTCTTCGGGGGAAGACTGACCCCATCCGGCGCCGGGCCGCGATTGTCCTGCTTTTACCGCATCCGGAATGTCGGTGAAAATACTGGGGCCGTACATTTTGTCGGCATTCAGGCTGCCATTAACCCACAGGATGGAATCGCGGATTTCTTCCGCCGTCAGCCGACGCATATCGAAGCGCCAGAACAGATCGTTGGTCGGATCTTTTGCGTAGGACTGCTCATTCGGTCGGGACGACATCTGATACACGGCGGACGACATGATCAGCCGGTGCATCTGCTTGACGGACCACCCGGAACTGATGAACTCGGAGGCCAGCCAGTCCAGAAGTTCCGGATGTGTGGGGCGGCTTCCCTGAAAGCCAAAATCGCTGGATGTCCGCACGATGCCTCGCCCGAAGTGATACTGCCAGATCCGATTGATCATGACCCGAGCGGTCAGCGGATTCTCCGGGCTGGCGATCCAGTTCGCCAGAACTCGTCTGCGACCGGAACTGGCCGCTGATTCCGGCACCTGCGGCATAACAACTTCCGGCGGCGACAGGACGGCCGGGAACCCTGGCGTGACCACTTCGCCTTCGACATGCGGATTGCCGCGTGTCAGAACATAAGTTGGTCCAATCTGTTGCACGTTTTCTTTGACCACCAGAGCCGACGCAAGGCCGGATGGTTTGTTGGCTCGCAGGTCGCGAAGTCGTTCCGTTTGTTTGCGGTAGCGATTGACCTGGCGATCTGTCAGGAGTGAGCCTTCGCGTTCTTCCACGATGGGCACACGGTTCATTTCATACTGAAATTCTTCTTTCTCCACGTTTTCCAGACTGTCCCAGATCAGATCTTCAATCTGCTTCAATTGCTTGCGGGCGTCTTTGATTTCGTTTTCATACTTCTGAGTTGCCTCCGTTACCTGGTCCGGGTCAGCTGCCTTGTCGATTTCCGCCACAGACGCCTGTCGCACAGAATCTTCGCTGCGTACTCCGTAACGCTGAATATTCTGAAAGAAGCTCAGCAGTCGGTAATAATCGCGCTGAGGGACTGGATCGATCTTGTGATCGTGGCATCGAGCACAGTTGACGGTCAGGCCAAGGAACGTTTGTCCGGTGGTTGTGACGATATCGTCCAGTTCGTCGTACAGCGCCAATTTGGGATCGGCGGGTTCATCGTCCCAGCGACCAAGTCGGTAGTAACCGGTGGCGATCATGGAGTCCGGGGTGGAGTCTGAAAGCTCGTCTCCGGCCAGTTGTTCCAGAATGAACCTGTCGTACGGCTTGTCCTGGTTGAAGGCATCAATCACGTAGTCTCTGTACCGCCAGACAAAAGGCTTGGCTCCGTCTCGTTCATAGCTGTTGGTTTCCGCGTAACGAACCAGATCCAGCCAGTGACGTCCCCATTTTTCGCCGTAGTGAGGTGACTTCAGCAGTTGGTCGATCAGCTCGGAAACTGCGTCCTGCTTTAGCCGACCCTTTCCGCCAGAAATTCGCTCGCTCCACTGCTGAACAAACGTTGGTTCCGGAGGCAGGCCCAGCAGGTCGTAGTGCATTCGGCGAACCAGCTCGGTTGGTTCGGCGGGTGGTGATGGTGAAAGTCCGGCTGTCTGAAGTTTTTCGGCAATGAAACGATCAATGTCGTTCTGTACAAATGACGTGCTTTTCACTTCGGGAACGGCAGGCTTCCGGACGGGCTGAAACGACCAGAACTGCTTCGACTTCTCATTGACTTCCGGGGCATCGGGTTCCTGCTCAACCTCAATCTCATGCAGATCCTCGGGCCATGCCAGTCCTCCCGCAACCCATTGCGTAAAGGCCGCAATCTGTTTGGGGGACATCTTTCCGGTGGGTGGCATTTCATAACCATCGAAGTTGATGGCCTGCAGCAGCACGCTGTCGGCATGATTCTGAAGATCGACCGCGGGGCCGGATTCGCCACCCTCCAGGAGACCCTGCCGACTGGTCAGACTGAGTCCGCCCTTGGGTTTCTCTCCGGAATGGCACTTCAGACAGTTCGCTTTCAGCAGTGGCAGGATTTCTTCTGTGAACAGCTTCAGGTTTCCGTCGTCGTGATTCGCAATGACAGAATTCGCAGGGCACAGCACAACGACAGACAGTGCGATGAAGAGGGCGTGACGAAACATGGCACCAGTTTCAGCAGCGGAAGGCGAAGGAGGCGGGTTTTGTTATCTTTGTAAAGAAAGTACCGTAACGATCGGCTCAGGTCAACGATCATTGAGGGTTTTCTGAATCGTCGTAGGTGTCACGGTGTCCCGTATTTTAGTCAACAATCAATGGTTTGTGGGCGCGTTCCCGGTGATTCACGTGATTTTGCACAACGCTGTGAGAACACCGGGTAGGTGCCACCGAATCTTCAGGGAACGCCGACAGCGATGGAAACTCAGTGCGTTGCGAAAGAAGAGACGGATTGTGGCACGAGT
>JAGQPY010000435.1 GCA_020426485.1 Planctomycetaceae bacterium | reverse complement strand
TCCCGGCATTGTCTGTCCTGACTTTATGCGTTGCGGCTTTACCTGTCCAAACTTTATCAGGGCTTCCTGGCCGGAAGGGCGTCGAGTCCTGCTGAGGAGCTTGTGAGCGTCTCTTTGCCACAGGAGCCTCAGATGTGCGACAACCGAACCTGCAGCTCAAACGGTGCCTATCCGGAGCACTGATCGGATGCTCGATCCGAATCAGCAGACGGTCCTTCGCTCAGCTTCCCGCTCAGAGATTCCACCCGAGGATTCAGTTCGAATCCCTGCTCGGACGATTCCGCTTCGAGAATTGCGGACAGAGGATCGATGGTTTGAGTCACCGATGGATCGGGTTTCACAATTCTGGTGGTGCCATACGGAATCTCGTCCGGGTCATCGTGGTCCATCAGTCGATGGACAGCTTCCGTTTCCATTTCGGCGATCCATTGCCTCATTTCACTGGCGTATTCAAACGACATGTCGCTCAGCACCAGTTGCCGCAGAAAGCCCGCCGCGCCATCTTCTGCCAGTTCCGCATCCTCCGCCGAAGGGAATCGTTTCCTGGGATCCGGGGCAATCAGCTTGTTCAGGAGGCAGATGAGCGGTTCGCTGAATGCAAACGTGTCGGTGGGCAGCAGTCGCGACAGGCGATCGGGTAACTGCTGTTTTGCGACTCGAAGTTCCGAATAGTTCAGTCCGGCAAACGGCTTGGCCCCCGTCAGCATTTCCAACAGCATGTAACCCAGGCTCGCAAGGTCAGACTGTTGTGTCGCTCGCTGTCCGGCCAGCACTTCAGGAGCCGCATATTCCAGCGTACAGGGCTGCCCCACGGGAGGTCGCCCCACCCAGAAAGCAGAACCAATGTCAATCAGCTTGACCTGACCGGAGCGCTTGACCATCACATTGGAAGGCTTCAGGTCACAGTGAATGATTCCTTCGCGATGCAGAGCAGAAACGCCGGACAGGCATTCCCGCAGAATGGCCACAGCGATTCCCGGTTTCAGTCGACAGTCCACTTCACCAGTGGTGACAATCTGATCATTCAGCTGTCGCCATCGACCTTCGGTGACGGCATCGTGAATGATCTCCAGCGTGTCACGGCGCAGAATGTGAAGCAGGTCGTAGCCGTCAATCCATTCCATCTCCAGATAGAAGATGCCGTCACTCTCCAGGAAGCTGTGCACGTCGACCAGATGGTCATCCTGAATGCGTGCCACCATGGATGCGATTTCCGCCAGACGCAGCATCTCGCGTTCATAATCGGCGACAGTCTTGAACTGCACGGGCGAAAACAGTTTAAGCGCGACGGGCATCCGGAAAGAACCCGCCCCCTGTCGTTCCGCGAGCACGACGGTACCCTGACCACCAAATCCCAGCGTCTTGACGAACGGGCGTTCCGTCCACCAGCTCAGGTTTCCGCGCTGCAGGAACGAACGAAACGACGCAACGCGTCGCACGTGTTCGCTGGAATTTTCGTTGTTGTCAGACAAATCCACTGTGAAGTCTGAGGTTGAACAGGGCTCGCCGGTTGAACAGTTCCGGTCGAATTGACAGGGTCAGTCTCCCTGGTGACGTGGCCCATGAAATGGACAGTTCCTGAAGGCTGTCTGAAGAAGGGAGTCTGCCCTACTGGCAGGCAGCCAAAGGACGGACAGCTTCTCAAGGATCAGACCCGTTCTGCAGATCACCTCGGAAGGCCGAAGTGTAACGTCTGCGGAAGTTGCATCTATCCCCTGAATTTGATTTCCGGAAAGCAGTTCTGACGGATTCACCCGAAACAGCGGAAATTTCCGCGCAATCGGTACCCATCGGCGGTTCTCCCAATTCAAAGGACAAGACACCGCGTGTTGTGATCATTCGTCCACATTGATCCGTCCCCGGATGACACCGCCTGCGCAAAACCACTTATCAGACATTCGGGGGATGACTCAGAAAACCCCTTCCCTGAAGAAACCTCGTGTCATGCTTCAATTCGTGGCCACCCGCTGCTTTGTTGAAGACAAATTCAGCCGTTCCGGAAACAATGGATGACAATGCGTCTGAACGCACAATCCGGATGTGTCAGGAAACGTCCGCGTTCCTGTGAAAGGGCTGGCTCCAGCGCCGTGACAAAATCTTCATTGTTTGATCCGTGGTTGGCAGGTCAGCTCGTCCTGGTCTTACGCCCTTCTTCGCCTTCGGCATTGGGTTCGACGAATTGCGTTCTCTCGGGTAACAGTTCGATGGAGTTGGGCTGACATCCATCGTCAGTGACGGTTTCATCCGCTTCGCGTGGCCGAAAACAGTTTGCTGAGTTCTGCAAGGACAAACGGGACCATCGACATGCCCGCGGCGAGTCCCAGCTGGGTTGGCGACAGGGAACACGTGTGGAACCACTGGTGGCAAACCGGCACATAAATGATTGCAAGCTGCAGGACAGTTCCCAGCAGAACGGCCACAGCCAGACGGTAGTTGCTCCAAAAGCCCAGGCTCCAAAGTGTGTTCTGCCACGAACGAACGGCGAGCACATAAATCAGCTGTGAAAATGCAAGGCAGGTGAAAACGGCCGACCGGGCAGCGGCCAGTGATTCGGCATCACCACGGCGGTAGATCATGAAGAACACGCTGAGCACCGACGCGGCCATGGTGCCGCCAATCAAAAGGACATGTTTCCCCATGCCGTTGCTGAAGATCGAGGGCTCGCGTCCGCGCGGTCGTCTTTTCATCACATCCTGTTCACCCGCTTCAAACCCCAGAGCCAGTGCGGGCAAACCATCGGTGACAAGATTAATCCACAGAATCTGAACCGGAAGCAGCGGCAGCGGCATCCCGGCAACAACAGCAACGAACAACACCAGAATCTCACTGATGTTGGATGTCAGAAGATAAGCAACAAAGCGTCGAATGTTGTCGTAGACGACTCGGCCTTCTTCGACGGCCGCCACGATCGTGGCAAAGTTGTCATCTGCCAGAACCATCTCGGCTGCTTCCCGAGCCACATCTGTTCCGGCGATGCCCATCGCCACTCCGATCTCTGCCTGTTTCAGAGCGGGGGCGTCGTTGACACCATCGCCGGTCATGGCCACGACGGCACCCTGCGATTGAAACGCTCGCACGATTCGCAGTTTGTGTTCCGGAGCAACTCGTGCAAAAACCCTGACCGTCTTCAGGCGCTTCGCCAGTTCTTCATCGGAAAGAGTCTCCACATCCTGCCCGGAAATGGACGTCGCGTTGTCGCTCATCAGACCCACTTCACCCGCGATCGCTCGAGCCGTCTCCAGGTGATCGCCGGTGATCATCACCGTTTGAATACCTGCCGCATGGCACATGGACATCGCGTTCGCGGCTTCGGGGCGGACAGGATCATGAATGGCCACCAGCCCCAGAAGTGTCAGATCGGTTTCCGCGGCTTCCGAAAACTTCGCGCCGATCTCCGGGCCGTTGCGAGCTGCAATTCCCAGAACACGTTTGCCTTCGGCCGCTAACTGAGCAGCCGCGATGGTCCATTCATCCAATGAAAATGATGCGGAACGACGATGAAGCTGCAATGTGTCGGCCGTCAGTTCGCCGGACCGGATACACCGATCAAGAATGCGTTCGGCAGCTCCTTTGACCAGCATGAGCGTTGATCCGTCCTCGCGCCTGTGCAGAGTGCTCATGCGTTTGCGGTCGGAAGTGAAGGGAACCTCATGGAACGCCTCCCAGCGAGCCTGAAGCTGTTCGACGGCAAGTCCTTTCGTTCGCGCCGCCACCAACAGCGCCGCTTCCGTGGCCGACCCGGCGATGTCACCGTTTCCTGAAACTCGAGCGTCGTTGCAGAGTGCAGCAGCGGTCAGCAATCCTGCGGAGACTGCATGCGCCTGTTCACTGTCTGAAACGTCGCAGACACCGTTGTCGGATGAGACCAGCAGGTTAACGACGGTCATCCGGTTTTGTGTGAGCGTGCCCGTTTTGTCGGAACAGATCACATTGACAGAACCCAGCGTCTCAACGGCCGACAGCTTGCGGACAATCGCGTGTCGCTGTGCCATCCGTTGTGAGCCCAGAGCCAATGCGACGGTGACAATGGCGGGAAGACCTTCCGGTATCGCGGCCACCGCAAGAGAAACAGCGGTCAGCAGCATGTCCGACGCCAGTTTGGAATTCCATTGGGAGAATGGTTCCCGAAAAACTCCCGCCGCGAAGATGATCCCACAGGCCATCAGGACAATGATGGCCAGCTGTCGACTGAGTCGGGCAAGCCGCTGCTGCAGGGGAGTCGGCCCGGATTCTGCTGTCGAAATCAGGTGAGCAATCCGGCCGAGTTCTGTCGACCGACCGGTTCCCGTGATCAGCGCCGTGACGTGCCCGCGAGTAATTGCGGAACCACTGTGAACCATGCAGCGTCGATCGGCCAGTGGTGTTTCTGACGACACCACCAAAGCATTCTTCTCTACCGGCACAGACTCGCCGGTCAAGGCGGATTCGTCCGCTTCTGCCTCCGCTGACTCGATCACTCGAGCATCTGCCGGAACGGCGGCTCCAGCGCGAAGCCGGATGAGATCACCGGGGACAAGATCGGCGGACGGCAACGTATGCACCCGGCCACCGCGAACCACTTCTACCTGCGGTTCCGAAAGCTGTCGCAGAGCTTCGACCGCTTTTTCTGCTTTCCATTCCTGACTGAACCCAATGATGCCATTGCCCACGACAATCAACAGAATCAGAATGGCATCACCCATATCACCGATCAGCATGCTGATCACGCCGGCCACGCCAAGCAGCAGTACCATCCAGTCAGCAAACTGCCCCAGAAACAGTCTGATCGCCGAAGTACGTGAACTGACCGGAAGCCGATTCTGACCGAAAATCTGCAGACGATGAGCCGCTTCTGTCGGAGACAGCCCGGCGGAAAGGTCCGACTGCAGCTGAGTTGCCAGATGAGTTGCATCATCGGCCCATGGCTGATTGCTGGCAGAATCTGAAATGGAACCGTCTCCCGTGAATCGTCAGCGCATCCCAACGACTGTTGTCACAACGCAGCCTCACAGGTTA
>JAGQPY010000434.1 GCA_020426485.1 Planctomycetaceae bacterium | reverse complement strand
TCCACCAGGTAGGCTCGGTATTCCGTTTCGTCAAACAGATCCCGAGCATGTCGATCGGGCAATCGTTCCATGAATGATGACTGCCCGGTTCCCGGTCGGTGCTTCTGCCGTCGCTGCCAGTCGCGAGCTCGGTTCAAGGTAATTGTGTGCAGCCAGCCGCGAAAACGACGTTGAGCGTCGTAGTCGAATTCGGGCAGCTTGACGACCAGAGTCGATAACACATCCTGCACCAGATCGGATGCGTCGGTACTATTCAGCCCATGCTGACGAGCCCAGTAAAAGATCAGCGGAACATAGAGTTCAATGAATCGCTGCCATGCCGCATTTGCTTCCGAAGATTTCAAGCGTCGCAGCAGGTTAACGGAGGTCGTGTCCACGAAGGGCTTCCAGGAGAATATTCGAATCATCCAACCGAGATTCAATCATGGGCAGGATATTGATCGGAAGGTCTCTTTGTCTTTCCAGAGCGGTATAAAAAAATGTCCTTACGGCAGCAAGTCAACTGATGACGCACTGATGCCAGGTGGTGACCACTTCACCACGCCCTGTGCGGCAACGCTGTGAAGCAAGGTTTGACGAAGAATACATTGGTCTCATAAGTCGTGAGACGTCGGAGATCAGCCTGGCGGCAGAAGTCGTGAGACGTCTGAAACCAGCATGTACTCCGAATTCTCTCGAAACCGGTTACAGAAATGTATCACCGCGGTGCCTGTGCGGTTGCCACATCGCTGCGTTACTATTTTTTGACACGGCCGATTATCGTGACGTCTGGGGTGACTATGCGACTTCCCGGCGAACCGAATGCTGACGTCACAGGCTGTTGTAACCAGAATCGCATCTCACACCGACCGCAACGCGGGGCTCGGCGGACGTCTCACCAATCCGGCATTCGGCAAGCAGCCGCAGGATTTTTCAGACTTTGAGATCAGTCCTGCTGCTGCTGAGCGGCCCAGCGAACGGTCACGTTGTCGATGTAGCGCTGTTCGTGAGCCCGCACGTCATCGTCACTGTGCTGTGGAGCATAAGGATCCGCGACGGAGACATCGACACGATCGACGAGGAGTCCAACGGTGTCTGTCTGCTCCGCCGTCGAACGCAGCCGCAGATAGGAAATTCCGTTGAGTGTCGGGTGACGCAGCGGGAGGCGACCAGCAGGACGGTCATCCACAAGACAGAGACACTCCTTCCGGCTGATATCCCATACAAGGCGAATGTTCACCCAGACGTTTCGTTTCAGCGGCGTCTCAGTCAGACTTCCGCTGGAGTCAATTTCCATGCGAAAGACCGCCAGTTCCTCACCCAGATCGTTGACCGGGTCGAAAAAACGATCGTTCAGACACACCGCGCCGCCTTGAAAACCATCGCGAATCATCAGCCGCAGCGTGAGTGCCCCCTTCCAGCCGTTGGGGAAATTCCACGTGGCACCATCCGGCGGAAGATCATCCGGTCGACGCACCGCGAGACACCGCTTCGATGAATCCGTCGGGTTGTCGATAAGTTCGCATCCCACCGCCCGCGCCTGCCACCAACGCTTCGCCGGGCCGTGGTGTTTGAAGACCGACCACTGTCGCAGCCCATCAGAAAAATCGGTGAAGGCTTCCTTCGCTGTAATCCATTCGGGATCGACAAGGATCGGATTTCGCCCGCCCTGTCCCTGACCAGCGATGACAACAATTCGACCATCCTGAGTGTACGCTCCCAGCGGATACGCCGTGCCTCGATCCCCCGACTTCGCAGGATTGTCATTTCGGCGATGGTCAAGATAGATCTCACGGAAACCACGCCAGCGCTTTCCCTCATCATCTGAAACCGCAACATGCAGAGCATCTCGGCCACCGTAGACGCCTTCTCCGTCAGCCCGCGGAGGCATTTCGCAGTTGTTCCAGCACACGACCAGCCAGCCGTTTTTATGTCTCATGATGTTGGGCGGCCCCGTCGACGTGTTAAAGCGACTGGCTTTCGCCGGACTCCATGTTGTACCATCGTCATCAGAAAACGATTCGTAAAGAAAACCGGCCTGAGTCCGCATCAGCATCCAGATTCGGCCATCCTTCAATTCTTCGATGGCGGGTTCACAGGCCCCTTCGTTGGCTCCGTTGAATCCGGGATAACAGGGCGAAACCAGTTCAGTGGAACTCAGGTGCCAGGACAATCCGCCGTCGTCGCTGTATTCCACAATCGTCTTGTGGCGACCGTCAGGCGGAACCGGCCGTGCATGCGGTTGAAAACTGCCATGAGGAACCACCAGGCGACCATTGGCCAACTGCTGGTACTCCATCTGAGAACCATTGTAACCACGCCATGTCATGCGGGGTTCGAACACCGACTTCAGCCCCGCGCGTTGAATCCAGACATTCAGGTAGCGAGGTAGTCCCACTTTCGCAGCCGTTTCTCGATCCAGCGCCTCGTTTCGAACGAATACGCTTTTGATCTCGCCATCCTGACCGTAAATCACCTGACTGTTATCCAGAACCACGCTGTTCAGGATGACTGAACTCTGCAGAATCTCCGGAGGCAGATGCGGCAACAGCGCTCGCAACTGTCCGTCTTCCCCCTGTAACTGCAGCGGCTCCTTCGGTGCGTGGCGATCATAAAAGGCAAAGCCACCGTTCGGCAGCCGCATGATGCCGAACGATGTACGAGCACCGCCTGCTGCCTGAGCATCCTTGACTTCCCCGTCCAGCAACAGCCGAATCGGCGGTGACGGCGGTGCTGCCGGAGCCGTTGCGGCAACAAGAACGCTCAGGCCACTAATGATTCGCAGCTTCCGGTTGCACATGTTCAACACCCCATCAAATCGTCAGAGAAACCAACAGCTCCTTCTGAGATCATTCCCGATCTGCATTTGTCTTCAAGCCGGACCGCCTTGAAACCTCGTCAGAATTCGAACGGCCACTTTTCAGGTGGCTCAGCGAGCTTCTTTGACCAACACAGCCTGAATCCCCGACACACAGCTAGGGCGTGTGGACATTCAGATCAGATCGACGATGAGTGCTGCGAGCCAGACGAAGCTGGCGAAGTTCTCGATTGTTTTTTCGTAACGGGTGGCCACACGTCGGCATTGCTTAATGCGATTGAAGAAGCGTTCGACCTGGTTGCGATTCCTGTAACGTGTCTTGTCATACCGTTTGCGTGTCGTGCGATTTTTGCTCGGCTTGATACAGGCCTTCGCTTTGAGACCTTTGATGGCCTTGCGTGTTTCATCGCCATCATATGCAGCATCACCAAGCACATGCTGAATCTGGCCAGGCTCAAATTCCTTCAGCAAGTCACGACCGTGCGGGCCGTCGCCATCCTGACCCGGACTCAGGTGCATCTCGGCGAGGTGTCCCGCTGCGTCCACAGCAGCGTGGACCTTGGTATTCAGACCTCCGCGAGAACGGCCAAGACCTCGGCGGCGATCCGCATCCTCTTTTTTTCATCAGCTTCACGTCGACCGCCAATGGCAGCAAGGTGCACTTTGATCGATGTCGAATCGATCTGCAGTTCCTCAAGATCCAGTTCACTTAACTCTTTGACCACCTTTTTCCAGATGCCGTTCTCACTCCACCGATCAAATCGACGCCATACAGAATTCCAGTTCCCAAAGCGCTCCGGCAGATCCCTCCAGGGCACTCCTGTCTTCAGGACGTACAGAACAGCATCAATAAACAGCCGATTGTTCTTCCCCGATCGACCAGGATCACCGTCCTTGCCCGGCACCAGATCCCTGATACGATCCCATTGCTCATCCGTGAGTGCATGACGCATCGACATTTTGAGGTCCTCCCTGACCAGTTCGAGACCCCCGCATCATGACATGGTCTGCATTTTTCCGAAAGACGAATGTCCACACGCCCTAATCAGGTTCTGTCTTCGATGACGCCACAACTCATTTCGGCCCACTCGGTTTCAGCCTTCATTGTCGCGATCGTGTCGTGTCTTCATCCGGCAGTGGCAGCTGACAACCAGCGTCCAAACTTCGTCGTCATTTACACCGACGACCTGCAGCACGGCGTCACGGGATTCACCGGACATCCTCGCGGTCAGCTCACACCCGTGCTTGACGCAGCAGCCGCTTCCGGAACCGTCTTTACTGACGCCCACGTCGTGTATGCTCTCTGCGGTCCCAGTCGGGCGGCACTGTTGAGCGGCAAATACGGAAGCCGCAACGGGATGATGGACTTTCAAACACGGATGAAGCCTCAGCCAACCTTTGTGTCACGACTGCGTGACGATGGCTACCAAACCAACGTCGTAGGCAAATGGCACATCAATCTCACTCCCGAACAGGCGGGCTTTCAGACATGGACCACTTTTCACGGCAACGGCCCGTATTACAACCGAACCGTCAATGACAACGGAACAGACCGAACAGCTCACAAGCTGATCGATGAATTCTGCACCGACATTTCAACCGAGTTCCTGCGCAGGGCCGCAGAAACTAACTCGCCTTTTCTGCTTCTGCATGCGACACAACTTCCTCACATGGACGGCCAGAGAAAATGGCCCGCGCGGCCGGAATCACTTGGACGAATCTCCCCCGGTTCTGTCACATTGCCGCGAAACTGGAACGACGATCTGGCTGGCAAGCCGCCGTACCTGTCGACCGTCCGCAATCGTCGAGTCGCCTTTGAAGAGTACGGCTATCAGAATCCCGAAAAGCTGCGACAGCATACGCAGCAATATCACGCCGTCACCACCGAAATGGACAGCGCGCTGGCACCGCTGTTCGCCACACTCCGGGAAACAGGGCTCGACAGAAACACCTATGTCTTCATGATGAGCGACAACGGCTGGATGATGGGCGAACACGGTATGACCAGCAAGATGCTGGCTTATGAAGCATGCACCCGTGTGCCCTTCTTTGTGTCCGGCCCCGGAATCCGTTCCGCACGCTGCGATGAACTGGTCCTGAATATTGATATCGCCCCGACGGTGCTGGACATCGCCGGACTACCGGTCCCGGAACGGATGCAGGGACGAAGTCTGGTGCCGCTTCTGAACCTGAAGGCAGAA
>JAGQPY010000433.1 GCA_020426485.1 Planctomycetaceae bacterium | reverse complement strand
TCGTGCCTGTCCCTTACGGACTGGAAGTCCGTCGTACAACTCAACACGACCCCAGTTTTAAGCTGTCACAAAGCAGTAGGGCAAAATTTTTGTTTCACCCAAAACGAACGTTCCGAAAGCAGTTCTGCAGAAATCTTGTGCAGAAAAGGCAAGGTTGTTGTGCCCCAGAATTCCCTTGCTTCCCCTGGCCGGAAATCCGGCGCACATCAAAGTTTGAAGCCGGAAAATCACGACAATCAATAAGTGGGTGTGAATATCCAGAATATGACTGTCTGTGAGTTGAAACTGGCATTTGGCGGACTTCTCCGCAAACTAAAACGGGATTCAAGGCCTCACCGTTAGTTGTCCGAAAGATTTCCCGGCACGTCTCACCGTGTTGGTAAGGTCTCCGAACATCGAGCGAGCTTCTCTGTCGACACCGAGGATCCATCGGCCACGAAGACTCAATGATGCCTCTCGACAACGTTCCGGCACGGTCATTGGTCCAGGTTTTGCTGAACTGAGACATTGCGTTTTGCCGGCATTCAGACAGTTGACAAGTGCCGCTGAGTGGTTAAAGATATTGGCATCAGGTGAACAATGCCCTCCCTACACACCTGTCCCGCCTCCGTATGCCCACCCGTTTTTGAGTCGTGAAGAGTTGTTCTTCCGGCCGAATTTCCCATGGAGTTTCAAATGCGTCGCGTCAATTCACGCCGTGATTTCTTACACGTCGGCTTTTGTGGTGGTATCGGCCTCACGCTTGCTCAGTATCTGAAGCTGCAGAGTGCTCAGGCTGATCTGAAGCACTATGAAAGCAAGGAAGGGACCGCTAAGTCGGTCATCTTCATCTATCTTCCTGGTGGCATGGCTCATCAGGAAAGCTTCGACCCCAAGCCCTATGCTCCCGTTGAGTATCGCGGCCCGATGGGATCGATTCAGACAAACGTTGGTGGTGTATTTGTCAACGAAACCTGGAAGAACACGGCCACTGTCGCTGACAAGCTGGCTATCTGTCGTTCCATGACTCACGGGGAAGCGGCCCACGAGCGTGGCACGCACAACATGTTCACCGGATATCGACCAAGTCCGGCTCTGTCTTATCCCAGCATGGGCAGCGTTGTTACTCACGAATTCGGTCCACGGAACAACATTCCTCAGTACATCTGTATCCCGAATCAGCCCAATGAGTTCGCGGGCACCGGATATTTGAGTTCATCGTTTGCTCCGTTCAGCCTGGGATCAGATCCGGCCTCCAACGGCTTCACGGTTCGAGACCTGAACCTGCCCGGTGGTGTGGACGAAAAACGATTTACTCGCCGGCGCAACGTTCTGGATGCCGTGAATGCTCACTTCGTGGCTAAGGAAAAGGCGGACGCTTTGGATGCCGTTGACACGTTCTACCAGAGAGCCTACGGCATGGTGGGATCTCCGGAAGCACGAGAAGCGTTTGATCTCAACAAAGAAGCCGACAAGTTGCGTGACGAATACGGTCGGAACACCGCCGGTGCTCGCATGCTGATGGCTCGCCGCCTTGTTGAAGCCGGAGCACGATTCGTGACTCTGACCTACGGCGGCTGGGACATGCATGACAATATCGAAGGTGGCATTAAACGTCAGGTGCCTGAACTTGATCAGGCGTTTGCTCGCCTGATCAAGGACCTCGACGAGCGTGGGCGGCTGAATGACACGCTGGTCTGCATTGCCAGTGAGTTCGGCCGAACGCCAAAGATCAACGGCACAGCCGGTCGCGACCACTGGCCGAAGGTATTCAGTGTTGTTCTGGCGGGCGGTGGTATCAAAGGTGGACAGGTTTACGGCTCATCGGATGCCACAGCCAGTGAGCCGGAAGAGAAGCCACTGACCGTTCAGGACTGGGCAACCACCATTTATCACTGTCTGGGTATCACGGCCGATAAGGAGTTGATGGCTCCTGGTGACCGACCAATTGAAATTGTGGATGGCGGAAAGGTTCGTCGCGAACTGATCGTCTGATCCGTGTTTAGAAATCTGATACGCTGCGAGACACTGCGATTGGTGTTTCGCGGCGTTTATTTATATCAACAAGCACTCAGACCATTTCATTTCAGTACCCGGCTGATTCCGTTGCCGAATCAGGAATGCTGGCGAAAGAATACCGTCTGGGGAAGTCACTGCCTCAGCAAGGCAGCCCAACCTCCAAAGCCCACCCGATTGTCCGACCAGGTTTTCGAACGTTTCACTGCGAAACGTATTCAATGATCGAGAAGTTCAGCGTCGGTCTCCGTAGAATTCAACAGACATTCACTCACCGCATTCCTTCCATGGGGGACAGCAATGCGTCGCATTTTCATTGCGTGCCTGCTACTTGCCGGAAACACCGTTCTGGCCTCAGATCCACTTGTCAGCGTCATCCTTCCTCGCGGAATTCAGCGTGGGGGCGAGCATGTCCTGACGTTTTCCGGCAATCGACTTCAGGATGCTCAACAGGTTCTGTTCTACGAACCCGGCATCGAGGTCGTGAAGATTGAGCCCGATGAAAAGAACGCCAACATCGTTCGCGTGACCGTCAAGGTCGCACCCGATTGCGAACTGGGCGAAAAGACCGCACAAGTCCGAACGACAACCGGACTGTCGGATTACCGCACCTTCTTCGTCGGCGCGCTGCCGGCGGTGGATGAGAAAGAGCCCAACACTGAGTTCGCTCAGGCTCAGCCAATCGAACAGAACGTCACGGTTGACGGCGTGATTCAGAACGAGGACGTCGACTACTTCCTGGTCGAAGCCAAAAAGGGTCAGCGCCTGTCCGTTGAAGTGGAAGGTATGCGTTTCGGCCAGACTTTGTTCGACCCTTACGTGGCCATCCTGGATGAAAAACGCTTTGAGCTTTCTGCTGTCGATGACTCTCCGCTCGTCCGTCAGGATGCTCTGACATCCGTCATCATTCCGGAAGACGGCAAGTACATCATTGAAGTGCGGGAAAGCGGTTACGGAGGAAACGGAAACTGTCGCTATCGGCTGCATGTTGGCCAGTTCCCCCGACCCATTGCCGTGATGCCGGGCGGCGGCAAGGCTGGTGAAGAAGTGGAATTCACCTTCATCGGTGACGCTGGCGGCGAGATCAAGAAGAAGGTGACCCTTCCCGCAGACGGTCGTTCCGAAATACAGATCTTTGCGGAAGACGATCGAGGAATCAGCCCATCGGGGCATACGGTGCGTATTTCACCCGATCCCAATTCGTTTGAAGTCGAACCGAACAATGCCGTCGCGGAAGCAACCCCCGTCGCTTTCCCATCAGCCTTCAACGGCGTCCTGCAGGCGGCCGGAGACCATGACTATTTCAAGTTCGCGGCGAAAAAAGGCCAGACGTTTGAAGTGGAGTGTTACGGTCGCCGAATTCGTTCCGCCATCGACCCTGTGATGCATATCTTCCGCGCCGATGGGCGTACGCTTTCCGGCAACGATGATTCGCGAGGCCCGGACAGCTACATTCGTTTTCAGGTTCCTGAAGACGGCGAGTATGTTGTGCGCATTATGGATCACCTGAACCGCGGCGGTCCGGACTTTACGTACCGCGTTGAGTTCCAGCCGGTACAGCCTTCGCTGACGCTGGGTATTCCTCGAGTGGCTCGGTACTCCCAGAACCTCCAGCGCATCTACGTCGCGCGGGGGAATCGCTTTGGATCAATCATTTCTGCCAGCCGTCAGAATTTCGGCGGCGAACTGGTGCTGGAAAATATGCAGTTGCCGGCAGGTATTAAAATGATCGCTCAGCCAATGCCGGGCAACCTGAACACCATGCCTGTGGTATTCGAGGCGACTGCTGACGCACCACTGGATGGTGCTCTGGTCGACTTCCGTGCCAGGCTGAACGAAGAAGGCAAGAACATCAGTGGCGGCTACGAAAACAGAGCCGACTTTGTAATCGCCGGTCCCGGTCAGTCGCTGTACTCATGGAAGGACGTCAATCGCCTGGCATTCGCGGTTGTGGATGAACTTCCGTTCAGCATTGAAATTGTTCAACCCAACGTACCACTCGTGCGGAACGGTTCGATGCAGCTGAAGATCGTTGCTCACAAGAAGGAAGGCTGGGATGAACAGATCACCGTTCAGTTCCCATTCAGGCCACCTGGTGTCGGTGCTAACAGCTCTGTGAAGATTGAAAAGGGCCAGACGGAAGTGCTGTACCCTCTCAGCGCGAATGGCAATGCGGCATTGGGCAAGTGGCCGGTTTATGCCATCGGTTCTGCCAATGTGAATGGAGCAGCATGGGCTTCCTCACAGATGGCGAGCCTGGAAGTTGCAGAACCCTATGTTGGAATTGCACTGCAGCGAGCCAGCGTGGAACTCGGACAGGAAACCGAGATCCTTGCGGAAATCCAGATCCTGAAAGATCTCAAAGCACCCGCTCAGGTGCAGTTAGTGGGCCTGCCTCACAAGGTCACAGCCGAACCGCTGCAGATCACCCCGGAAACGAAGGAACTGGTCTTCAAGATCAAGACGGCAGAAGACAGCCCGCCCGGGAATCACAAGAACATCTTCTGCACGGTGGTCGTCACCGAAAACAACGAACCCATCACCCACGCTCGAGTGGGAGGAACGGAACTTCGAGTGGACAAGCCGCTGCCAAAACCAGTGGCTGCTGCCCCCAAAAAAGAAGAACCCAAGGCGGAAGAACCCAAGCCTCCGGCAGAGAAGCGATTGACCCGTCTGGAAAAACTCCGACTGGAAGCCAAACAGCAGGGTAACAGTCCTTAACACGAATGTGGCATCAGCCCGACTCCGAAACCGGTTCATTGGAGTTCGGCTGATGGCCGGTGTGGACAAGTTCGATTCCTGCCAACGTATCCCATTCGTCGCAACTGATTGACGACAAGTTATTTCAAACTGGATTCTGAACCATGAAGACTCTTCGATTCTGTGTGCCTGTGGTGACAGCCTTGTTCGCTGTTTCCTTTTCGGCTCGGGCCGAAGACACCCCCAAACCGGCGTCGATCATCGTGTCACCGGCGGAAATCAGCCTGACATCTGCCCGAGACCGCCAGTCTCTGGT
>JAGQPY010000432.1 GCA_020426485.1 Planctomycetaceae bacterium | reverse complement strand
TTGCCGGCAGGTACTTACAGGCACATCAAGAACGAAGTTTTCGTGATCCGAAGATTGAAAACATTGAACTTACTGAAAATGCAGTGGCTCCGAAGCTCGTTCTAAACTGTTGCCACGCAAGCTACTTACGATTCATTGAACGGTATTGCGATTAGCCAGACGCCGCAGAGAAGGAAACGGGAGATGAGTACGACGGAAGTCATTGATCATTCAGGAACACACAACGACATCGAAGTCGAACGATCGTGGAAGGCAGAACATCTCTGGAATCTTCGACCGGTGCGCGAACTTTTCCTGCTGCTGACGTTCGTCTCCGTCATCGTCATCGCCTGGTCACTTCGATCGGCTCTCATTCCCGTTTTCATTGGTTTACTGGCAGCGTACACAGCCGAGCCGTTTCTGAAATACGTCGAAGACCGCTGGCAGTTTCAGCGAGGCACCGTCTTATGGGTGTTGCTGGGCGCGGTGATCATCATTTGTCTTGTTGCAGGCGTTTTTCTCGTCCCACAGTTTATGAAGCAGGCATCGGAACTGTCGGAAAAGATTCCGGAATATCTTTCCGGTCTTGAACAACGCCTCAATCAGATTTCCGACGGCAGGTGGGCAGGAATGCTGAGGTCCGGTGGCGAACAATCTGCCGCAAACCAGACTCAACTGCTGCAGAAACTGGCGTCGGGAGTCAGTGACGCTCTGGGACTGGCCGTGAACATGGCAGGCTTGTTGATGTACAGCGTCAGCATCGTTGTCCTTGTCCCTTTGTACTTTGGCTTTTTTGCCTGGAAGTTCCCGTCGCTGACTGCCGCGCTGAAGTCACTGATTCCCGAAAAAAATCGTCGCCGAGTTCTGCGAATCGGTCGCCGGATGGATTCCGCTGTCGGCGATTTTCTGCGCGGTCGACTGATGGTTGCCGCGATCATGATGGCGTTGTTCTCAGCAGCGTTTGCTGTCGCCGAAGTTCCCTACTGGTTCGTTCTGGGATGCTTCACCGGGCTGATCAGTTTTGTGCCGTATCTGCCGGTCGTGGGATGCGGGCTGGCGATGCTGCTGATGTGGTTTGAATTCGGTGGCGGTTCATCAGACTTTACGACCATCGACATCATTGCTCGACCAGTCATCGCCTACAGTGTTGTTCAGCTTGCGGAAGGCTGGCTGCTGACTCCGTGGATTCAAAGCCAGTCTGTCAACCTGGACGCCGTCACCATCATGGTCGTCCTGATGTTTGGTGGTGCGGTTGGTGGAGTTGTGGGCCTGCTGCTGGCCATCCCCGTGACGTGCTGTGTCATGATTCTGATTGACGAATTCGCCGGAAACGAACTTCAATCCGCCGTTGGAACTTCGCAGCATGGTGACTGAATCTGTCCGAACGCGAACAGGACCGGCAGAGCATCACGTTCCGTCTGTCCGATCGCTCGACTCGGTTGTCGATGAGCTGCGATGCCGTCGTGATTCGGATTCGCCGTCGCTGCGAGTCTTACCGCGCCACAGGTAAAGTCGGCCCTTGAATGGCTCTCCCAGCATTTCCCGCCAGTGCTGGCTTTGCTCATCGGTCAGCACAGCGTCAAGCTGGCATTGAAGGTCGTTGATTTGATCCCGCGCGCTGTCGTGACTGCGTGAACGAAACGAGCTATGAATTTTGGCTCCCAGTTCCTGAATGCGAATGCGCTGCAGAGCCGTTAGTTCCAGCTCGTCGGCGATGTCCGGACAGGTCCACGCATTGGTACCGCGTCGCTGAAGATCGATCTGTCGCAGTCTTTGGAACTGCTCACTCGACAACACCTGTTCCAGTTGCTGCAGGGTTGAAACTGTCGCCGTGTTGAACTTCTGGCGAGCCAGTGTCAAATCTTCCGGTCGGCGATGGGAACGATAGAATGTTTCTCGAAAGGCCTCCGAAATCTCCACGGTTTCTTCAATCTGTGAGTCGGAAAGATTCAGATCGGACTGCACCGATGGATTGCGGAGCAGATTGATCGGCCCGGCCCCGTCGAACGCACCCAGCTGAAAGTACATGGAAAACAGAGTTCGGCGGAGATTTTCATCGTGCGGAGCTTCATCGCACAGGCGTTCCTGAGTCTGCAGCGCCTGCTCCAGAGCATCACGGGCGGCCTGAGTCGATCCGATCGTGTGCAGAATCTGTGAAATCCGCTGATGAGAGGCAACCAGTTCGTCCTGAAGCGGCTTGTTGTCACGAGCGGAGTCGATGAAGTCCTGATAGTAGTTCAGGGAAAGCTGCAACATGTCGCTGCGGATCGCCTGCAGTTCTTCGTTATTCGCCAGATCTTCTTCGGCAAACGTCATGAAAGATTCCAGAACGCTGCGTGCCTTCAGAAAATGGTTTTCCGCCAGCTGCTGGCTTTCTTCGGCAATGGCCCGCTGTTTTTCCACCGACTCCAGCGCCGATTGTGTTTCGAGAAGTGCGGCCGCTGTCGCCGCGTGTTCCCGGGCGATCAACACGGTGCTGATGACCATACCGATGGTCAACAGGACCAGTCCGACCGCCGCCACGGAAACAGCCGATCGATGACGACGACTCCACTTAAAAAGTCGCTCCACCAGCGTCGGTCGTTTCGCCAGAATCGGACGACTGTCGCGAAAACGCCGCAGATCATCCGCCAGATCAGCGGCCGATGCATACCGCAGTTCCGGCTCGCGTGCCATGGCTTTCAGGATGATGGTTTCCAGATCTGCGGGAACCGAAGGGTTGTGTCGACGCAGCGGCAGAGGATCGTCGGTGGAAATCTGATAGATCAGACTGGCTCGATTGGTGCTTTCATAAACCGGGTGCAGCGTCAGTAATTCGTACAGTGTTGCGCCCAGCGAATAGATGTCCGTTCGATGGTCAACAACGCCGCGACGTCCGGAAACCTGTTCGGGACTCATGTATGCCAGCGTACCAATGACATCGCCGGTAGCGGTGAGCTGAACGTCATCGCGATACCGTGCCAGCCCAAAGTCGGCCACCCACAGATGTCCGCGAGCATCCAGCATCAGGTTACCCGGCTTAATGTCTCGATGTACGATGTCCAGATCATGTGCATGCTGCAGAGCATCGGCGGCCTGAATTCCGATTTCGACCGCCATGCGAATATAAGGCTGATCTCGATTTGACGAAGCCGTCGACAGGCACAAAGCCGTCGTTCGAGAAGCTCGGCCGCCGGAACTGTTGCTGTGATCTGCCGACGCGCGTCCGTTACCGGGTGCCTCAGGTGACGGGTTCGACGGCTCTGGTGCTTCATTCAGCATCCAACCGCCTCTGACCAGTGGAATGGGTTCGGTACGAGGCGTCGCATCACGAGTGACGTGGTCCTGATGAACGGTCAGAGCGGCCCCTGTGACTCGGGGAATCAGCCCGCTCAACTGTCGAAACTCGCAGATGGCATCGGCCAGAGTTTCACCGTCGATCATCTGCATGGCGTAGTACCACACGCCACGTTCACACCCAACGGCAAACACAGGCACGATATTCGAATGGTGAAGGCGCGCGGCAGCCTGGGCTTCGTGCTTGAAGCGTTCCAGGCGAGTCCCATCCATGGCCGCCGCAAATGACAGTGTCTTCAAGGCGACGCGTCGCTGAAGCGAAATCTGCTCAGCTTCGTAAACGACACCCATGCCGCCGCGAGCAATTTCGCGAATCAGTCGATAATCACCCAGTGTCCCCGAAAGCGCCGGGCCGTGTTCACGATGATGACCGCGCGAATGACCGCCATCAAAATCCGGATGTCGCATGACGTTCAGCGCAGGCAGGATCTTTCGCAGCACTTCAGCGACAGCAGGATACCTGGCGGCGTATTCATCAACCGACGGCTCTTCACCATCCTGAACTCGGCACAGAAACTCGTCGGTGATTTCACCGATCAGCGAATCGGCGGACTGAGTCGGATTCGATTGCTTCAGATCTGATTCTTGATTCATAACCGAATTCTCACACGGAAGTCCCGTACCGGGCGAATCCCCGGACACTGTTCGAAGCATCACATTTCTGAACCATCGCCCTGCTGCGAACTGCAGCAACTTACTTAGTCGCAGTCACAACTGCGATTCCGTCACGCCGTCATCAGACAGAAAACCATGCAGCTGAATCAGCGCTCGCCCGTTTCGCTTCCGCGCCGTTGCACTGTCGATCTCCATGATCGCAGCGATTTCATCATAAGAGAGATTTTCATAGACGCGCATCAGCAGAACTTCTCGATTGGCGTCCGAAAGTTTTCCGATCGCCGTGCGCACCTGCTGAGCCAGTTCGTCTTCGGAAATCATTTTGCTGGGTGACTTGACGGCATCCAGCATCTGTCGACCAAACATTGCCGTCGAATGAGCCGGCAGTGGCAGTTCCCGCGAAGCTGCACGCCGATCGGCGTCCAGATGACGTCGGCGAGCCATGATCAGTCGTTCCTGAGCCGTCTTGCGAAGCCAGACATAGAATGGCATCGGACGCCGCTTCAGGAAGTCGTCCATCCGTCGGAAAGCTTCCGTGTGAGCTTCCTGAATAATGTCGGATGCATCCAGACGGGAACGGAGCTGCCGATCCATACGAAGTTCAACGGCCGCCTTCAGACGATCTCGATGACGCTGAAACAACTTCTGAAAATCGGGCTGCCCCTGCTCAGCCTGCTGAAGCAGAGCGCGGGTCGTATCGGAATCACGGTTCATGATTGCGACGAATAAACCTTTCGGCGAGTGTGAAACAGCGTTCATCGGAGGGACGTCCGTGGCAGGCTGGCGCTGTTGACTCTGACCGTGAGAGGGAAAATCGGAGGGAAGGGTGGGAAACATGACGTTGGCCGAATGCATAACAAACAACAGACAGTGTCTGCTGTATGAACACACCAGCCGGTTCACCGGTGCCGAGAATAGTACGCGAGTCAGCCACGGAAAGGTACTCGAAACCCTTTTCGCGTCGCCGATGCAGGACAGAACAAACCGCGACCTGCACCGTTGCACCGATTTTTCATGGCGACCAACATTTCTGAACGATCCTCAGTTATGGCTTCGGCTGATTTCATGCTCTGAAACTCGTCA
>JAGQPY010000431.1 GCA_020426485.1 Planctomycetaceae bacterium | reverse complement strand
CGCGAAAGGTCAGCTGGGCGTTGTGCTGAAAGTCAACGGCGAAAACACACTGTATCGTCAGACAACATCTGACCTGATCTGTTCCAAGTGGATTCTGTCCGATGAGCATACTCGAACGGTCATTCGAGGTTACCAGCGGGAAGACGAAAAAACGGCCGACCAGTTCACCGTGCTCTCGAAAGCCGAATCCTCAAAGCGAGCAATCGACTACGGCCGCAATGTCGGACAGATTCAGTTGACGGTCTTCAAAGAAGAAGACCTGCTGGCCGCCGATGACCTGCCGCCCGCGATTCCCGATGAAGACGAAGAAGACCTGGTGGCCATGCTGCGTGGAACTCAGCCGGAAGAAACACCCAGAAACCTAAGCGCGCTGAAGTCACAACTGCGACTGGCGGGCAAGGATCAGACCAAAACCCGCGGCCTGATCGTTCAGGGGGCTCAGACTGAAAACAAGGTCCGCACCGTGAAATTCACCCCCGATCCGACTCCCGTGATGTCCGTGACAATTCAGTATTACACACCGTGACGTGAGAGTCGCCGATCTCCCCGGACTCATTTCGCTCGACGGGCACCGTCTGCTTCCTGAACCTGATTGCCCGGATCATGACAATTTTCCGGCAGCCATGGATCACGCGACAGGTTCCGGTCGGCGGAGTAGAAAGCAAACCGGACGGCGGCAACATCTGTGTCGCCGGTGGCGATGGCGTCACCGGCGCGGCGTTTGGTTTTTCTCGTGGGTGATGAACATCGAAGGCAGATCACGACGATCGGGTTCCCCTTGAGCGAGTTATCCGACAGCGTAGACTTCTGACTGTCTCATCATTCGATTTCGATCCGTTCAGAGGACAAGGCCATGGCGTTTCTGCGAAGTCTTTCGTTGAGTGTGCTGGTCGCTTTTGGAGTGTTGTTGTCAGAGCATCCATCCGGCAGACTTCTGGCCGACGAAGGCCCGATGCTGCAGGTGACCGTCGGAGAGGCGATTGCTCATCGCACCGAAGACGAGAGCAGTACCGTTGTCGCTCGTATTCCTCGGGGCACGCGACTGTGGGCTCTGGAAACGCGCGGAGACTATTTCCGGGTCAACGATCCGAAGTCCGGGAACGTGGGCTGGATCTGGAATCGCCACGCCAGCCCGCAGTCACTTTCCTCCACTCAGAAGGTTCTGCTGCAGGAGGCCGATCTGCAGGCGGAACGTGCGGATGAACTCTATGAGAATGAAATGCTGGAACCGGCGATCGCGATCTATGAGAAGGTCCTGAAGACTCGGCAGCAGATTCTCGGAGAAGACCATCCCGAAACCGCAGATGCTTATGCCTCCATCGGAACCTGTCATCTGGATCTGGAACGATATGACCAGGCCGTTAACTTCTTCCGAAAAGCGCTGGACACTCGTGAACGTGTGCTGGGTAAGGATCACTTCATGGTGGCACACACCTGCATTGATCTGGGGGCCGCTCTGGACAACACCGATGACGCAGAGAATGAAAAACTGGCGGAACAGCTGTTTCTGCGAGCCGTCCCCGTGCTGGAACTGGCAGATTCGGAAGAGGCTGCTGACACGCTGCAGGTCTGTCTGAGCAATCTGGCGATCATGTCTTACGCGAAAGCAGACTACGCCAACGCCATCCTCTACGGACGCCGAGCCATTGCGGTTGCCAAACGCATTTATGACGGGGGTGACGCCGTCGTGACGGACCTGGAATACTCGCTGGCGGACAGCTATTACCAGAACGATGAATCCGAAAAGGCAGAGGCCATCCTTGTCCGCCTGCTGGAGAAGTATCGAAGAGTTTCCGGCGAAGACAGTGCCGATGTCGGGGACGGTCTTCATCTGCTGGGGATGGTTCTGCATGATGTGAATCGATTTCAGGAGGCAGAAGCAGCACTGCGGCAGGCTTTAAAAATTCGCACCGCAGAAAGCGGACCACGCGATATCTACACGGCCTACACCATGCATCAGCTGGCAGCGGTGCTGCAGTCGCTGACTCGCTATCAGGAGGCTGCCGATCTGTTTCGCTCAGCTGTGGAGATCCACCGTGCGGAACTGGGTGAAGACGACTGGGACACGCTGTCGGTCACTTCCGGGCTGGCCAATGTTCTCAGCCTGATGTCAAAAAACGATGAAGCCGAAGCCCTTCAGGAAAGTATCGTGGCCAGTGCCATTCGGCTGGCGGGCGAACTCGATGAAGACACGGCGTGGTATCAGGACGATCTGGCCAACACCTACCTGCGTTCCATGAAGCTGGACAAGGCCGAGGAGATGTTCAATGCGGCTCTGAAAACTCGCCGAGAGTTGCTGGAAGGCGACACGGACGAAACCGCCGGCACACTGATTGGATTGGGGGTCGTGCGCGAACGTCGAGGCGACCTGACGGCCGCGGAAAAGTTCTATCGCGAAGGGCTGGAAATGTATCTTCGAGCCAGCGGCGAAAATAATCCCGCTGTGGCTCAGACGATCACGAATCTCGGCTGGATTCACTATTCGCGCGGGGAGTACGCTCCGGCGCTGACGGAATTTGAACGAGCCCTGAAGATTCGCCGAAAACTGACGGGGGAAAGCCATCTGGACTTCGCCGACTCTCTGTATGCCATGGCGTCCGTTCATGGGGAACTGGGAGACTACGACAAGGCTGACGAACTTCTGCAACAGGCGCTGGCCATTCAAAAGCAGCTGGCGGGAGCTCAAAGTGTCACCGTCGCCCAGACGATCGCTCAGTTGGGCTGGGTGGCCGATCTTCGGGGAGATCCGAGCAAGTCTGCGGAACTGATTCAGCAGAGCTACGACATCACCGTTCAGCATCTGGGTGAAGAACATCCGGATACAGCATTCGCTCTGCAGAACCTTTCCGTCGCCAGATCACGAGCAGGCCAATTGGAGGAAGCTCGTGATATGTTGCTTCGCAGCATCGAAATCACACAGCGTGCCACCGGAGGCGAACCAACAAGTCCACACATGTTCAGTCTGGCCGGCTGCGTTTATCTGGATATGAACGATCTCGACCGAGCGGAAGAGTTCACTATGAAAGGTCTGCAGATTTCGCGAAAGATCTATGGAGCCGACCATCCGGATACCGGATCCTACTACGGACAACTCAGCGCGATCAGTGCAAGGCGCGGGGATGTTCTGAAAGCGACTCAATACATGGATGAACAGCGCCGAATTGTTCGTCGGCACACGTCACGAACTCTGCCTGGACTTTCCGAACAGACTCAGCAGAAGTACCTGAATGCAAAGTTTCGTTTCGACTTTATTTCGGCACTGTCGCTGGGACTGGAACGCAAAGATGACACTCGCACGGCATCGCTCTCCGCCGGATGGCTGCTGAACGGTAAAGCCGTCGCTCAGGAGGTGCTGGCCGAATCCGCTTTGCTTTCCCGAGCCGAATCGGCACCGCTGGTGAAGGAACTCCGCAGTGTTCGCGACGAAATCGCCCGCCTGGCTCTGCGGCCGGACAGTGAGGACCGACGAACTCAACTGGCCGATCTGGAAAGTCGACAACAGCAGCTTCAGATCAAAATTGCCGAACATGGCCTGGGGCTGCAGGCACCCGATCCGTGGATTTCGATCGGAACGCTTCGCGACAAGCTGTCGTTTGACAGCATCTTCGTCAACATTGCCCGTTTCCAAATTGCGCCGACGGATGACATCCTTGATCCTCATGAGCAGGAAGCCGCTTTGAAACCCGCTCGCTACGTGGCGTGGGTTGTCCCGCCGACGGGTGCCGGTGCCGTGCAGGTGATCGATCTTGGTGACGCTGACGAGATCGATCAGATGGTCGTTACGGTACGAAAGCAGATTCAACAGTCCATCAATCGTATGAGCCGTGATGGAGAAACCGCCACCGAAGCGGAATCGCAGAAGGGCATTGCGGAACTGTCGGCCAGAATTCTGCAGCCGCTGGAATCCGCGCTTGCCGATGCCAAAGAAGTCATTCTGAGTCCTGACGGCGAACTGTGGGGCGTTTCCTGGCCCGCACTGTTGCTGTCGGACGGCAGTTATCTGGTGGAACGCTTTCGCACTCGATTTGTGCTGAGTGGCCGGGAGTTGGTGTATCAACAACCGGAACGAGTCGCCGTCGGTTCGCCCGTGATCTTTGCCGATCCCGATTTTGATCTGACGCCAGGTGCCAGCGAAGCCACGCTGGGTGGTCCGACGTTCAAAGTTCGATCGGCCTCCGGAATGACGTTCGCCAAACTGGATTCCAGTGCGGCGGAAGCGGCCAGCGTTAAGCCCAGTGTCGAAGGGTACACTCGTTCAGAAGCTCGCATGCTGCTGGACGACGCGGCGCTGGAATCCGAATTCAAAAACCTGCATCGCCCGCGAATCCTGATGCTCAGCACCCACGGCTTCTTTCAGCCGCCACCGGAAAATCATTCCACTGGTTCGACCGTTGGCAATCGAGAATCTGTTGTGTTCGATAACCCCCTGCTGCGATGCGGGCTGGCATTGGCCGGGTGCAATAAGGGGCTGGAATCCGCCGACGAAAACACGGACGACGGCATTCTGACCGGCCTGGAAATTGTGGGAACGGATCTGCGAGGAACCGAACTGGTGGTGCTCAGCGCATGCGAAACGGGGCTGGGGGACGTCAAGGTGGGCGAAGGACTGGCGGGGCTGCGGCACGCGTTTCAACTGGCGGGCGCTCAGTCAGTGGTTTCCAGTTTGTGGCAGGTGGAAGACAATGAAACAGCTCGGCTGATGAGTCTGTTCTTTTCCAACCTCGCCAAAGGCATGAACAAATCGGAGGCGCTGCGACAGGCTCAGATGGAACGCATCACGGTTCGCCGCGAACGCAACGGAGCCGCTCACCCCTTTTTCTGGGCGGCCTTCACACTGACCGGTAATTGAGCTTCAACCGATGCACAACAGAAAGCCAAATTCCGTTCGAACGGTCCCGATGCAATGTGCCGACGACCGGCCATCAGGTTTCGCGCAACTGTTTGCAGCAACGATCTGTCAGTCGGTCAGCTCGATGTCTTCCCGGACTGGAGTATGACGACGAAATTGCGACCAATCTGCCGTCGCTGCTCAGGGTGACCT
>JAGQPY010000430.1 GCA_020426485.1 Planctomycetaceae bacterium | reverse complement strand
CTGTAAAGCCGATGTTTTCGATCCGATCCACGTCACGAAGGGTTCTGGCCCCATTCAACTGACAGCCTGCACAATCGGATGGCTCACTCTCGCATTCCTCTTGAAATATTCTGAGAAACACTGAACATGACTCGTCGCGGTGAAATCTTTTCCGGGCTCTCAGTCGCTCTTGTCACTCCCATGTCAGCCGACGGATCTCTGAACGAGAAACGTCTGCGGGAGCTGGTCGATTTTCACGTTGAATCCGGAACGGACTGCGTTGTACCCGTTGGAACCACCGGAGAGAGCCCGACGTTGTCGCACGACGAACACGATCGGGTGATCGACGTCGTTTGTGAACACGCTGCAGGTCGGATCAAGGTGATGGCTGGCACGGGATCGAACTGCACCGCGGAAGCCATCCGAATGACCAAACATGCTCAGGCTGCCGGAGCGGACGGTTCGCTTCAGGTGGCTCCGTATTACAACAAGCCGACTCAGGAAGGATTCTTTCAGCACTTCCTGGCGATCAGTGAAGCGGTCGACATTCCGCATGTGCTGTACAACATTCCCGGTCGGTCCGCCAAAAATATCGAGCCGGATACGATCTGCCGCATTGCGGAGGCCTGCCCCAATGTTGTCGCCGTCAAAGACGCCACCGGCTCACTGGATGCAGCTTCGCAGGTGTTGTCGGCAACAGACCTCACCGTGCTTTCCGGCGACGACAGCCTGACACTGCCCATCATGTCCGTCGGCGGCAGCGGAATTATTTCCGTGGCGGGAAACATCGTGCCGAAAGACATTCTGGCTCTGGTTGCTGCCTTCCGATCGGGAGACATCGCGAAGGCTCAGGAATGGCATCACAAGCTGTTTCCTCTGTGTCGTGACATGCTGGGGCTGTCCACAAATCCAATTCCAGTCAAAGCGGCGATGGCATTGGTTGGTATGGATTGCGGTCCGGTTCGCCTGCCCATGACGCCTCTTTCCGATAAGGAACTCGCGTCACTGAAAGCCACGCTGACTCGCTACGGGCTGCTGAAGGGCTGAGTCAGTCCCGATGGATTCCTTCAAGTCATTGCACCGAACGTTGGTGCCGTTGAAGGTTTTCTGTCTTGCCCTGACTTTGCCGGAACGGCGCGGGTGCCGGAATTGACGCGGAATGGTCGTTCGTGACATCTTCTTTTCTGATGCCCAAAGATCTTCTCTGCAGACCGGCATTTCGGCTCGCAAATCTGCCCTGACTCTTTCGCGACGGTTCACCGGAATTCCGAATTGAATGTCGTCTGAACCTTCTACATTCGATGCTGATGCTCAGGCCCAACGAGGATTGATGCTGGGCCTGTTGTCGGCGGTCGGATATTCCGCCACGAACATGGCGCTGAAGGGATTGTCCGTACGTCATGAAGACATGGGCTGGGCGATCTGGGTTTCAGCCATGAAGGCCGTTCCGACACTGCTGGCCTGTTTCGTCCTGCTTTCGCGGCGACGTGCCCGCAAGCTGCCTTTATTTCCGTCAACTCGAGTCCTTCCCGCCCTGTTCATCGCCGGACTGGTGATGCAGTTTGGCGGCAACCTGGGATTTCAGGTCGCGTTAAATCACATCGGTCTGGCCATCACTGTTCCGCTGGTATTCGCCTTCATCATTATGGCGGGCGCGTTTCTGGGGCGGACGTTTCTGGGCGACGCCGTGACTCCACGGACCGTGATTTCCATGTTGCTGATGACGGTTTCCATTGCATTCCTTTCCTATGCGGCCACACTGACTCAGCCAGTTCAGCCGATCGATGGCCACGCACGGCAACCTGTGGTGTGGTTTGGAATTCTGATCGCGATCGTTTCCGGAATCTCTTACGGGATCAACGGCGTTGTGATTCGGGCTGTTGGAAAAAGCGTTCTGCCGGTCGAATCCATGCTGCTTGTCTACAGCCTGACCGGCGTCGTCCTGCTGGGAATTCCCGGCTGGCAGATGCTGGGCACAGACCGCATCGTCCACATTCGCAGTGATGAATGGTGGCTGATGATTCTTGCCGGCACATTTAATGCGGCCGCTTTTCTCTGCGTCTGCCACGCGCTGCGCATCATGAGGATTACTCAGGTCAATGTGATCAACGCGTCACAGAACGCCATGTGTGCCGTGGGCGCTGTTCTGTTTTTTGCGGAACCACTGTCCGTTTCCATGGCGACCGGAATTCTGCTGTCTGTGGCCGGACTCCTGATTCTGGACCGTCGCTGAATGGCGGCCGATCCCTCGTGCCTGCAACAGGAATTCGGCTGTGAACACACCGTCAATGAGCAGCCACTGCGGTGGCCGATGCATCGGGACCGGCAGGTGTGCCGGCAGAAAGTTCCTCTTCCCCGTCGACACCCCAAATCGGCAGAAGCTTCAGCGCTACGTACAGGACAATCAGCGGAAGTAAGAGAACAACACCGCCGGCAATCAGCCCTTCCCGCCCCAACAGATCCAGCGGATATTCCACGAAGCCTCGAAAGCTGCGAGAAAACAGCTGTCCACCAACGACAACGTTCCATCGCATCGCAAAGACCTGAATCAGCACCAGGAGTGACGAAAAGCCGCTGAGGAAATTCATCAGTCGAGGATTCAGACCGGGAATCACCGCCAGCCCCAGCAGTACGAATGGAACCAACGATCCCACCAGCACCTGAATGACCCCATAAGAAACGGACAGTTTTTCTGTCAGCAACCGAGCAATCACTTTCCATTCCGCATGGCCTTCGTAGCCCATGTGGATCAGTTCCAGCATCTCCAGGGAAACGGCGACCGTCAGAGAAATCCACAGTGCTCGGGACATCGCTCGAACACAGTCCGCGTCCGCTCGCTGACCCCGACGCCGGCATAGAAACAGGTACAGCAGAATCAGTCCCGCAATCCCGGACACAATTGCCGACGCCAGAAAGATCACCGGCATCAGAGCCGTCGACCACCATGGATTCGCCTTCACCGCGCCAAACAGGAACCCGACGTAGCCATGCAGAACGCAGGCCGCCGGAATGCCAATAATAGACAGGACGCCGATCAGCCAGTTGTCGGCCGCTCGACTTTCCGGCGTGACTTCAGAATCCCCCAGAGAGAGGATGCGATACAGCAGGCCCGGCATTCCTTCCGTCGTCTTCGATAAAGCGATGATGTCCGGACGAAAGACGAGCCAGACTTCCACGACCAGCAGCAACATGTACAGATTGTAGATGGCCCCAAAGCCGGCCATGGCCGACTGAATGTTGGGGGTGATCATGATATTGAAGGCTCGAAACGGCTGATGCAGATGCAGCAGCAGCGGCAGGGTTGCACATGAGCAAAAACACAGCGCGGTCACCAGTGCCAGTCGAGCAACCGGGCGCAGGGCGTGCTGATGAAAGACGTGGTACAGAGCAGAGACGACGAACGCTCCGGCCACAAGTCCGGTGATGTACGGGTAGAGCACAATCATGATGCTCCACGCCGGATGAACGTCATTCGGAAAGGCAAAGTTCAGGTCATGCATCAGGTCACCTCGCCGGGCAGAGCGATGTAGTGCAGTCTGGGATGAGTTCCCAGATGTTCTTTCAGCACACGTGTGGGAACTTCAGACAATCGCTTGTTCAGTTCACTTTCCGGATCATCCAGTCGTCCGAATACTCGCGCGCCGACAGGACAGGCTTCGACGCAGGCTGGTGTTTCGTCACGACGAATGCGGTGATAACACCAGGTGCATTTGTCCGCGACACCGGTCTCGGGATTCAGAAAACGAACGCCATACGGACAGGCCTGAACACAATACGAACAGCCAATGCAGCGATCACCGTCCACCAGTTCCACACCTTCCGGCGACGTATAAGACGCATGAACCGGGCAGACCTGATTGCAGGGAGCGTCTTCGCACTGATTGCAGAGCTTCGGAACAAAGTAGGCTCGTTCGACTTCTTCAGGATCAATCTCCGGAATACCGGAACCTTCGTAACCTGTTTCCGGAACCAGATCAACCTGCAGCCGCCCGTCTTTGAAATGCACAAAGCGTTCGACCCATGTGCGAGCGTAACCTTCCGGGACATTATTCTCCACGCGACACGCCGTCAGGCACTTCCCCGCACCGATGCATCTTTCCGTGTCGACAAGAAAGCCGTAGACCACTTCCTTCTGGTTCTTTCTGCCGGCCGATTCCGCCACGGCCTGAGCCAGCGAATCTTCATCGGCATCCGGACCAAGCCTGTCCGCCACGTCCGGAGAAACCGGCAGCAGCGTCAGCGAAAACGAACCAATCGACAGCGTCGTTGCCTTCGCCAGGAACTCTCGTCGAGATGCTTCCAGCTGCGGATCAGAACAACCGCAGCCGCCATGACTGCCGCAGCCTTTTTTGCCCGAGCCGCCTGATCCGCATTGACCGTCGCCGCCCAGAATATTCAGTAGAGAACTCATGAGTCCTTCTCCAACTGGTTTGAATCACTGTGTGAAAAAGTCCGGATGTTCTTCAGATCACTTGACCTGTGAATTGTTCACAGGCCGGGACTATGTCCATCGTGACATTCGTAGCAAACATTCTTGCTGTTCGGTTCGCCTGCCCCCTGTTCCTCCAGGTGCTCCGCAACATTGATGCTGCGGAACGATGCCGGCATTCCAACGACCCGCGTATGACAGGACAGACACGTTGCTCGGTCCTGTGTGGTAAACAGGTCGATGTGAGTTTGAAAATCGCCATCCCATTCCTGAGCCGGCGGGATGGGATGATCCGGATTCTTTTCCGCCAGCAATGCCGCTTCCATATGTTCGCGGCCGTATCCGTGACAGTGAAAACAGCGAACCGCTTTGTGGGGCGATTCAGCACGAGCTTCTTCAACGTCGGTGTGGCACTTCAGGCACTGAGCATCCGATGTCAGTATGGACGGCTTCGACATCTCTTCCGCCAGAGCCGCCGCCCGATAGGGCCCAATTTCCCCAAAGTCCGATGGAATCAGCTGTTGGCGCAGAAACAAACCACCCGCACCGGCCACGATCACCAGCAGCAGCATGATGTGCAGATGTCTTGCGTGTCTGGAAAACAACAGTCGAAAACTCATCAAACAACTCCGGCGTTCAA
>JAGQPY010000042.1 GCA_020426485.1 Planctomycetaceae bacterium | reverse complement strand
CGGACTGGAAGTCCGTCGTACCCAAAAAATTGGCTGTCACAAAGCACCAGAAGCAGTCTCGCGGCGCGAGGCGCTGGAAACGGAAACCGTTTCAGAACTCTCCGATGACGTTGCCGTCGGCTCGTTCGCCCAGATTTCTGAAGGTGTTGTAATCGATGTTTTCACTGATGAAGTGAGTCGATCCGTCGCACAGCAGAAACTGAACGCCACCGACATGCTGACTGCTGAAATGGACGATGTGGTTGGTTGTGTTCGGCGTTCTTTGCATCGCCGGCATCCCCATCATCGGGCTTTGTCCAACATGCCCCAGAATCATCGAAGCCGGTCCTTCCGTCATCATGGGCATCGACATCATGCCGGCCGGGCGAGTCACACCCGGAATGGCAGCATACCAGGTTGAGTTTGCATCAACCGGTGCCATGGGTGGGTTGAAGTTGTGCTTGTGCATGCGTTCACCCACGCAGATCGTGTTGGACGTTCCGTCCGTGATATCACGAAACCGAATTTTGCTGTTGCGGTAAAAGATGCCGGTGCCCTGTCCCGGTGACATCGTGACATTTGTATAGCCGGCGATGCCCGGATAGTTTGAAGTGGGCAGGGTGATGGTGTTTCCACTGCCGTCGACAACGTCAAAGTTATTGGGAGCAGGGTCGGTAGGACACAGGAATGCCGGCAGCACCTTGTCCTGAATCGCAGACAGATTTGCAGGGGCATCGGCGTTCAGGTTGGTGTCGACCGTGCCGGTCAGATTCGCCTGATCAATTTGAGGCAGAATCGCAAACGACCATGCGTAGCCGGGGCCGGTTTCGGCACTGGCCATGGCGCTGCCGGAAATGTTTCTGGCGGTATAACCCGGCGGGAAACAGTTGTGGATGTCGTGGTAGTTGTGCAGGGCCAGACCAATCTGTTTCAGATTGTTTTTGCACTGAGTCCGGCGGGCGGCTTCACGAGCCTGCTGGACAGCGGGCAGTAGAAGTGCGATCAGTATGGCGATGATTGCGATCACCACCAGAAGTTCAATCAGCGTAAATCCCCGCGCACGGGTGAATGAATTGTTGGTACGAAAAACCATTGAAAGGTGCTCCACTGAAAAGTCGTTGAAACAGAGCAGAAAACGAACCGGATCGTTCAGCGGTTTGCACAGTCGATGCAAAAGCGGTTGCGGACTCCACATTCGTGAGTCACCGCGCTGCGTGGCTGTCGACGGGGACTCAACGGTTGCGCTGCTGAAAGGGTGAGCGCATGTTGTCCGAACAATGTCAGTCTGATGCGGGAGACCGTGACGGAAATTGCTGAAGCCGGTTGAATGAAAACCGTTTCAAGCGGCTTTTGGCGGAGGCGTTTCCAGCGGATGAACAGGGTTCACAACGCGAGGTCTGTCGCCTTCGAATTCTGAACACCCTGGCAACTCACCCGGAACCTTCATCGCTGCATTTGCAATCGACGGGTCCTGAATGGCAAAAAGGCCGGTGCTGTCTGATCCGCAACTGCAGCGTGCGGACAATCCGGCTGGTTCGGAAGAATCGGATTTGGTTTCTTCCTTGATTGTCGAACGACAGCAACAGCATCGCGAGGGCGACTTAACGGGGCCTGAGCGGGGCACCGACGTTTGCTCACAGCACGACGTCTTCGCAGACTGCGTTTTCGATTCGATGGAGGAGTTTTCACGCGATTGGCCAGCCGATTCGGACCGGCAAGTCGTGGAGCAGCCCGCGAGTCCTGATGGTTCGGAACTCGCAGCCTCGTCCACGACAGCTTTTTCCATGTTGCCAGTCGCCCTGGTTCTGTTCGCACAGCAGCTTCCGGCAGGTTTTCCCCTGGCCGCACAACAACATTGGCCCGCTGAGCGAAGTTCACTGGCACACCGGCAGCCGGAAGATGGAAGTCCCCATTCCTGAGGCAACCCGATCATCGCAGCGCTGTACAGCAGCGCCATCAAAGATGTAAGTATGCGGCGTGTCAATTTGCTAACGGCCGATTCGGCCTTGGTGGCGTGCAGACGGTGAAAAGGAGTAAAAATTTGACGGAACAAGATGTTCGCATGTTGCTCATGCCGGCAGGCGACCAACGGGAGCGGTTTTCAAAAAACGACAACAAAACAGCATAGCGCTGGTGGTCGAGGGGAACAATCAAATCCAGGGCAGAGGCATTAAATCCCGAGGATCAGGAAGCGAAATTCCTGAGCATGAACGATGAGGCCGCGCAGGTCCGCTGCGTTTTCGTCGGCAGAAATTTGCAACGGGCCGCCACAGGATGATCTGCTTTCGTCGGTCCGGTCAGTCATTCCTCGACAATCAAGGTTCCGTTCATCACCATCCAATGGCCTGGGAAGGTACACAGATACGGATATTGTCCCGCCTTTTTGGGGGCTCGAAAGTAGACGGTGGAGTCACTTCCGGGGGGAACGATGTCCATGTAGAGAATGACGTCGTCGGTTTGCGGGACGTAATGTCGAGCGAACGCTTCCGGATCACCGACCAGTTTATTGGCGGCTTCGCCAACTGCCGACAGCTTGCCCTGTTCAGCCAGAACGAAGTTATGTGGCACTACATCCGGATTCACCAATTGCAGTTCGATCGGTTCACCGGGAACAGCTCGAAATTCTGTGGTCTGGTAAGTCAGGTTTTTTCCGGTTTCAATTTTCACCCTGCGAGCATTTTGAATGCGTCTGCGCCAGGGATTGGGAATCTGAATGGTGGCCAGCGCGATGTCGGCTTCTATGGGATGCGGAGCGACGATCTTCTGTTCGGGGCGATAATCGGGAAAGTCTGTGTAGGGTTTATCCAGTTGATGCACTGTCATGAACAAATCGATCGCAGACCCGTTTTCCGGATGCAGTTGCAGGTGCAGTGTGTTGACAGGCTGCAGATCGGGGATCTCAAAAAAAACGGTCTGCGGATCCGGCGTGGGGTGAACAGAACGAATGGAAAGCACATCGTGGCCGCGCATTCCCGCGTGGCTTGGAGAGTATTCGGGCGATCCGTAGGCTCCGCTGTATCGGTAGTTCCAGCACTGAGCAAAACAGCCGGAGGGATTCAGTGACACTGCTTCTGAAAACGTGATACTGATGCCGTTCTGCCAGACATGAAACCCGGTTGGCAACTGCACCGGTGCCCCCGTGTATCTGACTCGCTGAAAGCTGCCGGTTTGCGGGGTGTACGTGCCCCAGCCTCCCATCCCGCTGACGTAGAGCTGCCCATCCACCGGACTGAATCGGCCTCGATGCGCGCCCGACAGGAATTCGCCGGGCAGTGGTACCACCGCTCCCTGTGGCCGACCGGAAACGACATCACGAAGCAGCAGCATATGGGAGCCGGTTCCGAAACTGAAATGCAGCATCTGCCCCTGTAGTGGTCCCCACTGATGGCTGTCCACAAACGTCTGGCCTCCCGCGGAATTGTCCAGCCCTCGCGGCAGGTACACCAGCGGCAGTTTCGGGCGTTTTCCAATTTGGGGGCCGCCGTATCCGTACCACGGCGGTGAAGTTCCGGCGGGCAGATTCGAGGGGACTTCGCAGATCATGGAAGCCGGAGTCCATTCGCCTTCGGAACACGGAATGGTCAGAAAACCGTCCGGATGCAGCCCCAGTCCATCCGGGTTTCTAAAGCCGGTTGCGATCACCTCCGCGGAACGGCCGTCGGCCGAAATTCGAACGATTCCCTGATTTCCGGACGCCGTGTAGAAGGCTCCATGTTGGTCTCGCTGAAGACCACAAATAAAGTCGTGGCCGGCTGGTGATGTCGTGAAGGCGTTGCTGAAGCATTCGTAGAAGTCGGCTTCATCGTCTCCGTTCAGGTCATGCAGCCGAGTGATCTGGTCTCGCCCCTGAACGTAGATGCCGCTGTCGTCGATGAACAGACCCAGCGCGTGAGACAGTCCGGATGCGAAACGCTTCCAGGTTGCCGATGCCGCCGGACCCGAGGCGGCAGCGCTATTGAGCGATTCGACCAGGCCTGAAACCTTCCAGACGTCGCCCTGCATCGTACACACCAAAGCCGAACCGTCCGGAAGAAAGGCGTGATCTCCACAGAAGACGGGCACCTTCCATGGGTTTTCAAACGGCAGCTGAATATTGTCGACGGCGTACGGACTTCCCGCGCCCGCTGTGATCTCGGTCCGCAGTCTCTGTGGCCACTGTGCTGCTCCGCCGTGAATCAGATGCTTCAGCGGATGTTTTTCAGCGGGCGCATTGTTGCGTTCAAAATGTCCGTCTTTCACCCAGGGAGCGTCGAGATAACGGACACCATTGACGTCGTACGCAATCAGAACGCGGTTGTCGTTTCGATAAAATCCGCGGTAATGAGCGTTCTGAGGTGGTTCACCAGCGTCGTTCGTTCCGACACGGTCTCCAGCCATTTGCAGGCCGTGCATGAAGCCATGTCGCACTGTGGAGAAGTTCACGAAGCCATTTTTCCAGATCACATCATACGTCAGCGTGTCGGGGTTGAAACAGGCTGAAAGTTCTCCGTGGTCTCCCAGTCGCAGGCAGACAGCTCGAGGAACCGTCGCCCCGGCTCCCCGAAAGATGCCACACTGCACGCTTCCCAGTTGAGTCTGATTCCATGCATCACTGGCCCAGGAATCTTCATTCTGATTTCCCCAGTGGCCGAGTTGGCCTCCATCAAGTCCGGGGAACTCGGCCAGCAACATGGGAGCCGGCGTGACTTTCCGAAAGTGATCGGCCTGCCGGGCGTAAAAGTCGTAGAGACGATTGCGATTGACGGGATGTTCCCAGTGCGGCCAGTCGTTGGGCTGCAGCGGACTCCGATCATATTCAAACGTCGCCGGTGCATGGCTCGTCGCATGCGAGAGAACGGAACTGACAATCTGCGGATCGAGACCGTCCGGCTTTCCCAGCGAAATCAGAAAACGAAGCAGATCAGCCTGCTGTCCGGCGTTCATCGATGCCATCAATCCGTCCGGCATCAGTGTGCCGTGAGCCACTTCGTCTTCAATCTCACTGCGGCGAACGGTGATTACTTTGCCGTTCGTCGGATCTTTCAGTACGACGACGTCAGCATCCGATGGCTGTCGGTAACCTCTGACCGTAAGTCCGTCAGTGGTCAGGATTGTGACAACACTGAATTCCGGTTTGACGTCGCGCCGGGGCCAGAATACCGATTCGACAATCTGTTGAGGTGTCCGGTCAGCGCCAATGCGAGTCAGTTCCGGACCGATCGTTCCGCCATGCGTTCCAATGCGGTGACATGAAGAACAGGCGGATCGTGCGTTGGCGAAAACGGAAACGCCACGTTCCGCCACACCATCTGCCATCACCGACGTCAGCGTGCTTTCGACGAAAGCTTCGCTGAATTCCGGGACTGGTAAATTCGGCACTTTGGCAGCGACTTCGTTTGAGGCGTCCGGGTGATGGTCGTGCGGAGCGTGATTGTGAACAGAGGCACCTGCATTCCACTCGAATAACTTTTTTCGTGTCGAATCATTTCCGTTTTGCAGGTCATCGGCAGGAGTGATCGCACCCGATCGTATTCGGATCTTGGTGATGTCTCCATGGCAGCCCAGTCTGCCTTCCACAAGCCGACCCACAGCCAGTTTTCCCGGCACAACCGGGAGTTGCAGGCGTTCCACCACTTCGTCGCCGACCAGCTTATCGTCGACGAAGACTCGAATTCGTTCGTCCTGCATGATCATGCGGAATGAGTGTTTCCGGCCATCGCAGACGTTTCGCTTTGTTCGCACGTGATCCGGGCGACAGCCGGGGACGTAAACCGAAAGAAGTCCGCTGCCACGTTCGGTAAAGATTTCCCAGTGGCTGCCGGACTGTTTGGTGTCGCTGGCGACCAGAATGTTGTAGTCGGACTGCCGGCGAAGTTCCGCTGCGCCGTCCACGGTGATCGTTGGCTTACGGATCTCCGGACGATTCTCGAACAGTTGACCGGGAAAGGTTCCGGAAACTGCTGAGTCGTTGCTGTGAGACGGCGACGCGAGTGCCGTTGTTGATTCGGCGGTTCGCCATGCCGGAACCGGCCCGGGAGGCGAACCATCCAGTTGTCGCAGCAACCATGTGAGCCCTTCCATGTTGTCCTGCAGTCGAAGTTCAGCATCATGGTCGGTGTGATTCAGGATACCAATCGGACCACTGTAGCCGGACGCGACGGTCGCCTTCAGCATCTTCAGGTCATGTTCGCCCTGCCCCAGCGGAAGAATTTTTGGACGGGCGCCGGTATTCATGCCGTTCAGATTCAGACACAGCAGCCAGGGCTTCATCTGTTCCAGAACTTCCGGCCAGTCGTTGATGTGGTCGTGACCGTGATGCCAGTTGTAAACAATGCCAACGTGTCGATGTCCGGCCTCGTGGAGTCGTTTGCAGATTGCAACCAGCGACTCGGGTTCACCAGCCCAGCCTCCGTGATTATAGAGTCCCAGTCGACAACCCATGGATGCCGTTCGTTCAACGATTTCCTTTAGCGACGCAACTGCGGTCTCCACTTTCTGATCAAACGTATCGCCCTTGATGTCGCCCAGCATTCGCCAGATCTGGGGTGTGATTCTGTGCTTCTGAAACAGTTCAAAGGCCGTGGGGTGTTCCGACCAGAAGGCGAAAAACTCAATCTGATGTTTCCGATACTGAAGGATTTCCTCTTCGAATTCATCGACGTGCTGTTGCCGCCAGTCGTACGCGCAGCGCCGCAGTCCAAGGCGGTTCAGCATTTCCGCTCGCGCCTGTGGAGACCGTTGTTCAGAATCGAACGGGACAATGCACCAGGCGACGAGATTTTCCGGACGAAGGTTCTCCGGAACATCTCCACGTGCGACATTTACGAAGGACTGACCTGCGACAAAGGCGAAAGTCAGGAGCAACCGAATACAGTTCATAATGACGTCACTTCACGCACGGACCATCGGAAAACAACATTCAACAGAACGAAGTTTTAGCCAGGTGAAGTGATTCCTTCTACTCGGTGCCATGCTGAGAGGCGGGCATCAAATGATGTCGCCGGGACAGATGCTCACATCAACAGCGTGGTTGTACGCCGCACGCGCATTTTTCTGAGTTTCGAAATGAGAACAACGGCGTCTCAGTGCCGTCCGATTTCGGCCGTGGGGCGCAGGCGATGCAATGCTGAACGAACGTTGGTCTTCAGGTCGTGACGCCCGTTTGTGGCGTTCTGTGTTTCCATGCGGAAATCGCGTCACGGATGCGTTGCCGACTTAGCCCGGTACTGTGCACGCAGCAGCGGAGAATCTCTTTCCATGTCTGCAGCCGGAACGGATCAATCGTGGCTGAGCGAGCGAACCACTGGATCGCCAGCCGGTTATTCCGGACAGCCGCGAACGTTGCGGAGACAAACCAGACTTCCGCCAGAGCCTGCCGTCGCTGCCGCGGACTCAGTGCCAACCCTCGCTGTGAGCAGAGGGCATCCGTCACAACACGCAGGCGATCTTCGTGTGATCGATGGTAATTCTTTGAGATGGACTGCCGATGCCATCGATAGTGGGTCAGAGGTTGTTCGGTTCCGCAGAACTGTCCGCCGTTCCGGGCAATTCGAAGGAAGAGATCCCAGTCTGAACACGATCGAAATTCTACATTGTAGCCCCCGACATTCAGCAACGTGCTGCGGCGAATCAGAACACTGGAGTGTGTAATGAAATTGATGCGAACCAGTTCTGCAAAGACATCGCCCTGTGGCAGAGTTCTGCCGTCAAAGGAATATCGACCAATGTGATCACATTCACCAAAGTTCTGAACGTTGGTGTAGACAACATCCGCATTGTCGGCGATGCGAACCTGTTCCTCAATCTTCTCCGGTTCCCAAAGGTCATCTGCATCCAGTACGGCGACCCATGTTCCACCGGCAGCAGCAATGCCGGAATTTCGGGCGGCTGCGTTTCCGCAGCAGACTTCATTGCGAACGACCTGAATCCGGCCTGTGAAGTCTGCCAGAATTTCCTGTGTGCGATCCGTCGACCCGTCATCCACGACAATCACTTCAAGGTTTGGATACGTCTGAGCCAGCGCCGACTCGATCGATTCCCGAAGGTAGCGTTCGCCGTTGTAGACAGGCATGACAACCGAAACAAGCGGCGATTGGGTAACTGCTGTTTCTTCGGCAGCAGCGATGTCGACTTGCATGAGTGAAAAGTCCGGGCGGTTCATGGGCAGGGGCCGATGTTGAGGAGATTACGCGGTTGGCAGGCTACGCCTGTCTCAATGGTGCCACCAGTTTTTTGCCGACGATTCGTCCGTTTTGATTCCGCTGATGCTGACAAATCCCTTTTTGCGGATTTCACGGCGCTGATGCAGCCTGTGAAAAGCGGATTGTCACGGCTGTAACGACGTGTTGAAAAATGTCACAACCTGAGCCGCCCTGTTCGTAAGAATCAACAATCGCTTCAGTCGGTGTCAACAGTTAAATCATGCTCATCGATTTGAACCGCTCATCTGACACATTCCTCAAGGGAGGAACAACTGTGCAGGGCGGTGGGCTTGAATCAGACGGTGGCAACCATGACCAGCAATTCGACTTTCACGCCGGCCTGTTTCGTCAGACTCCGCGATGGTGTGGCTGAACAATCCGGTACGCAGCAGCACAATGGTGAATTCATCTCGGAGACATCGACCTGCTGTCCCGAGGGTGTCTTTATCCGATGGTCAGCGTGCGGCGGACGAGTGAGCGTTCAGAATGACCGCTACGGCATACATCCCGGCTTTGTGTTCGCTGACCGGAATCGGTTTGCGGTTGCGACGTCGGTGAAGGAGATTCGCGACCGGGCAGACGTTCGTGATCTGGATGACGAAGCGATTGCCGTCTTTCTGCGGCTGGGGTATTTCATTGGGAATGATACGCCGTTTCAACAGATTCGAGCACTCGAACCGGGCAGCGACCTGCAATGGGAACTCGGGGATCTGAAAGTCGATCATTCCCGAGCGTGCGGCGTGCCGGAAACCATCGATATCACCCGCCCGGATGCTCGGCGTCGATTCGGCACGCTGTTTCAGGAGGCAGTTGAACGTTTGCGTCGCGACGTCCCCGGTTGCGTGCCGCTGTCCGGCGGGCAGGATTCCCGACACATTCTGTTTGCACTTATTGAAGCGGGGCATTCGCCGGATTTTACAGTGACCCTTGAGTCGCCTCCGCCGCGAATCAACACGGACGTCGAAGTGGCATCTCTGGTCGCCGGATCTCTGGGCCTTCGTCATCAGGTGATTGCTCAGCCGCCGGACGTTCTTGGCCGCGAATTGAAAAAAAATTCCCTGACCGGCTTCTGTGCGGATGAGCATGCATGGCTGATGCCGATAGCGGAATTCTGTCGGCAGCACGGCATTCAACAGTCGTGGGATGGGCTGGGAGGTGACTATCTGTCGTCCGGAAGGCTGCTGAATCAACAATGGCTGGATTGGTTCCGCAACGGAGATTTCGAGATTCTGGCAAATGTCTTTCTGGGGGATGAAGGCTACCTGCCGAAGTCGCTGTGTGTCGATCAGCTTGAGCGATGGAGCCGATCCGTCGCGGTGAAACGTCTGGTTCGTGAACTGGAGCGTCACGCCGATGCTCCAAACCCCGTCATGTCATTCTTCTTCTGCAACCGAGTTCGTCGGGAACTGGCGCTGGCTCCGTTTGGTCTTGTGGCGCGCCAGTGTCCTGTGATGACGCCGTTTCTGGACCGCAACGTCTTCGATTTTCTCGTCTCGCTGCCCACTGAGATGATGCTGGATGAACAGTTTCACATTGAGACGATCCGTGAATTCTATCCGCGAATGCCGGACATTCCGTTTCAATCGATTTCGAAATTCGGCAACGATCGTCTGCCATCGACCGTCATTCGGCGTTTCTGTCGTGAACTTGCGGCGTATTCGATGGAGCCTGTTTCCAGGTCGCATTTTGTGAGGCGTTCGTTTCTGCTGCCGCGACTGATGAAAGGGTATCTGAACCCCCGGTTCGGCTCATCACTGCCAATCACCTTCTCCCGCCTGATTCTGCTGATGCAGCTCGAACGCGAACTGGCTCGCTGAACGACCACGGCGTCCGTTTTCCTTCGCACTGTGAGACCTGAATGCGTTCTGTTGTGGACGCACCGCTTTCGCTCGACTATTCTCAACAGCCGACAGCGGCGACGTGCTGTGACCATTGAGCAGGTTGCAGGCACTGCCCCTGTTTCTTAAGCCGTCCGCATGCCCCGAAATGACATTTTTGGTGCTGCGCTGATGTCTCCCTTCCCGCCCCGAATTCCGCCGTCTGTTTCCACACCGGGAGAGCACTGATGCACCCACGAAGATTTCCCACTCGACGATCTTTGCTTCAATCGACAGGAGCCGGCTTCGCATGGATGGCAGCTCGTGGACTGCTCGCGGAATCGACTCCGTCATCCGGCGTGACCAACGTTGCTCGACAGCACTTTCCAGCGCAGGCAAAGCGAGTCATCTTTCTCTTTATGAACGGCGCGCCGTCGCATGTGGATACCTTCGATCCAAAGCCTGCTTTGAAGCGGTACGAAGGCCAACAGCCATCGGAAGAACTTCAGCGCGCATCGAAGGGCAGCGGCTACATGCCCAGTCCGTTTCGATTTCGCCGGTATGGCGACAGTGGATTGGTAATGAGCGAACTGTTGCCCAACCTTGGTCGGGTTGCGGACGAATTGTGTGTCGTTCGGTCGATGCATACTGATCAGCCTAATCATGAACCCGGACTGCTGATTATGCATTCCGGCCACCCCCAGCCAACCCGTCCGTCCATGGGCGCATGGGCATCGTACGGACTGGGCAGTGAGAATCAGAATCTGCCCGCTTTTGTGGCGATCAGCCCCGGCAATCCCGTGGTCGGACCTCAACTGTGGTCAAGTGCGTTTCTTCCCGCCGAGCACCAGGGGATGTCTGTTGACACGAACCTGACCGAAGTTGACAGGCTGGTCGCCAACATTCGACATCCGTCACTTTCACGATCAGATCAGCGCGACCAGCTGGACCTGCTGCAGTTTCTGAATCGACGACATCTGGAACAGCGTCAGAACGAATCTGCTCTGGAAGGGCAGATTCAGACGATGGAAATGGCCTTTCGGATGCAAAGCGAGGCAGACATTGCGTTCGACTGTCAAAGGGAGACCGAGGCTACTCAGAAGGCGTACGGCGAGACCGTTTTCGGACGAAGCTGCCTGCTGGCAAGACGTCTTGTGGAGCGTGGTGTGAGGTTTGTTCAGGTCTACTATGTGACGTCCAATGAAAAGCAGCCATGGGATACTCACAGCAGCAATAACTCAAAGCACGTTAAACTCTGCGCGGACAGTGACCGAGCTTCCGCAGCTTTGATCGAAGATCTGCGGCAGCGAGGAATGCTGGACGATACGCTGGTGGTCTGGGGAGGAGAATTCGGACGAACGCCCTACTCTCAACTGGACAAGAACAAGGATTTGTCAAAGGCCGGGCGCGATCACCATCATACGGGATTTTCCATGTTTCTGGCGGGTGGCGGAGTTCGGGGGGGAACCTGCTTCGGTGCGACCGATGAATTTGGAATGAATGCTGTCGAAGATCGTGTGCATGTACATGATCTGCACGCAACGATTCTGCATCAGATGGGCATCGATCACACGCGGCTGACGTATCGACACTCAGGTCGCGACTTTCGTCTGACCGACGTTCACGGGCGAATTGTCCCAGGAATCCTGAAGAACGCTCCACAGGTATAGCGGCGCTGAACAGCACTGTTCTGCTGATGTGAGGCGAATCCGGCTCCGGAAAGTCAGTCCTGTTGCCGGTTCTGCAGTCAACCCCACTGCGATGCCGCAATCCCTGACGTCAACTGGTTCGGCCACAGTCTGCGGTGAAACGCTGCGCCATTCCCCGACGACTCAATTCAGCGTTCAGGACGTCGCGGTAATGGGCCAGCCGGATTTCGGAATCATCCAGCGCTCCACCGAATGATCGTGCCTCATCCAGATAAATCAGGGGCACTGCAAATTCCGAAATTCGCCAGTTCAAATCACTTGCCTGGACCCATAGTTGAAGCGGCATTGCGTAGCCGTTGTCCGTGATATCCAGATCCGCCAGAGATGACACTCGATAAGCTTTGAAGCCGCAGAACGCATCCGTGATCTCCAGCCCCAGTTGGTTGTTCAGGCAGCGGGTAATCTGCATGTTGATGCGACGGCGGTCTTCCGGCGCGACACTGTTGTCGTGGAAGTCTTTCAGATATCGACTTCCGGAAACCATGTCGACCGGCCGTGAGGGTTCGTCAACCAGAGCGGCGATTTCACGAATCAGGCCCGGCTGGTGCTGGCCGTCACAGTCAATGGTGACAAGCGTGTCGTAGCCGAACCGCAGAGCGTAGTCGAAGGCGGTACGCAAAGCGGCACCGTAGCCAAGATTCACATCGTGAGTCGCAACACGGACTGCGTCTCCAAAGGCTGCCAGTTCTTCAGCCGTCTGATCGGTGGAACCATCGTTGACCACAAGAACATCGTCGGCATGCTGCAGAACCGTGCGCAGCACCTGTTGGACGTGGCGAGCCTCGTTATAAACCGGCAGAGCGGTGAGAAGTCTTTCGTTCATGCAGGCATCATAGGCACCTGAGAACAGTTTTGGGATAAACTATTTTCCGGATTGCCCGCAATTTGAATTCGCAGATGCTGACAGGCCGTAAAGTCAACCTTCGGCGAGTCGATCGAAGTCATGCCATTTCGTCGACCAATGTCAGGAAATCTTCGAGTCAACGCACTGAGGGAGCCGGCCCGGGGGCGTCTTCTTCGGCTGGTTTGGAATGAACACCAATGGTTGAGTCGATCTCAGCAGGTTCCACAAGACTGGTCGGGCTCTTTGACGACTGAACGTGGTCAATCCGGACGAGAGAAGTATGGTGCCCGGCCTTTGCCGGAATGAGCAGCACGTCTCCGCTGACGATGTTTCCCAGCAGTGACAGACTGATCAAAACGCTGGGCAGAATCAGCAGCGTGATCACAGGGATCGTTGTGATTCGCCGGAACACCGACGAGTGCTGACTGATTCGCGCGGCAAAACTAAGAAGTACGATTCCGAACCACAGCGCTGCGATGCAAAGGCAAAGAATGGCCGTTCGGTTTTCGCGAACGGCCGTGCGGACGTCGTTCAGGAGCTGTTTCTCGATGGTCTCCGGAAACTCTACCAGTGCGTAAGTTTTTCTCATTGGCTTCGAGCCGTCGATGGTGGGAATGACCTCCGTCAACGTGTCCGTCGTAACAATAAACTGACGCAGAGCTTCATCCGAGACGGTAATGTCGACCAGTTTCTGCCAATCGGCACTGACATCCAGTTCACGTTCGGCCAGACGGCTGATTTGCAGCTTGAGTGCGGTCGTAATCGGCTCTCGCAGAGCACTTTCCGCAGATACAGTGGCTTCTTCGAATTCGGAATGAACGACCGTCTGACCGAGACCGGGGTTGGCAATCCAGTCCGCGGGCGTGTACGTCACTTCATCCGAATCCACATCAACAGACGGAGTCGGCTTTAAATTCTCTGCGGGGGCATCTGAACCCCGCATCAGCAATTGAAGCGAACTCAAAATCCTGCTGACACCCGCGCGAAGAAGTGCTTGCTTCATCACGGCCGTTCCGGGAGACACGGACGATGATTGCAACAGGCTGGAGGCACCATTCAGTTGCGACGGTAAAACGGCATTAATTCGTTCCAACACCTGAACACCATCGTCACCAAAAAGAGTTCTGGCGATGGCAGGTGTCATGGGCAACCAAAGAATGGGTTCTGCGCTGGATACAATTGGGTTATCGCCGGTCGGCGGTTGGGCTTCGTTCCGGTCCGGTGTTTTTGATGAATCTGCAGCGGGCAACTCGTTTGCGGGCGTCGCTACCGCGGCGGAATCCTGAGGCCCGATGACCAGTCGCAACAACACAACACACAGGAAAACACACCACACCTTCCCAACAGATCTGCGGCGCTGTCGGCGGGCGTGGGTTCCTGCTGCAAGCGTTTTTGACAAGGGACACATCCTTTTCACGGAATCATTTCGTCACGGCAAAAGTCGGAAGAAGGGGGAATCAAGCCGGTGGCCAGCGAGCGAACGTTTCATCACAGATTGCAACGTTCCGGAAAGCATGGTCCGCGTGTTCTTTGGGTTGCTCGAAAGTTTATGAACGTGCCGGAATGGTGTTCTGACCAGTCACCTTGAAGGATTGACTGCGGGACGTTCGATTCGTGAAAGATTCCGAGGATTCATACACCGCCAGCCGATCCTCAACCGGTGTCCAGCCGGACGACAACTGGACAACGGCTGAAATGGCCAGCGCCCATGTCGCTCCCAGTGCATCCGGAAACGAAAACGTCTGGAGGGCTCCGGTGATGACGACGCCGATCAGGAGTGTCAGCAACGCGCTGGAAACCCGAAATCGGGCTGGTCGGAAGCTGTCGACCTGCCACCACCAGCGTCGGATTGAAAACAGGGCCGCGAAGAACAACATGAAGCAGGCCAGCGTGGGATATCCTGACCCGTCTGAGAGCGGTACTCGCCCGATCATTGCGGGCGCCGCATTTCTGGTGCCCAGAAACAGGCCCTCTGAATCGATCAGAAGGTAACCGGGAAGCATTCCGGCGATGTATCCGATCAGCAATCCAAGGCTGCCCAGCGTCAGGCGACGTGTGAACGAGTCACCCGACCGACCTTCCCACAGCTTGCACGGTAAGATCAGCGCCCATGAGGCCAGCATCGTGATGCAGCCGAAGTAAATGGCCTGAGTCGCATCCTTCAGCAGATTTGTCGTGAGGAACACCGCCAGAGTCACCAGTGCCGCAGCGAACAGGGAAACGGAAACTGAGGTAGTGATGTCTGTTGCTCGCTGAGACGTCGGCAGCCTGCGAATTGTCAGAGGCGTGCAGCATTTGGAAGCGCGTTTGACCTGGGCTCGCTGAGCTTTCGGGTCAGGAGGGAAATTCTGAATCGATGTGCTGACAGCAACAGGACGGCCGCGGGTTGGTGGAGGGGCTGGTGGATGGTTCGTCACAGACTGTCCGGACGCGGAATCCGCTTCCGACGTTCCGATGCCCACAAAGACATGAAGCAATTGATATCCAAGATAAGCCACACCACCGATCATGCCACCAACAGCAACCGGTCGCAGCAATCCCGATTCAAGGATCAGCAAAGCCGCTGCTCCACCGACAACCCACTGCAGCGGGGCTGGCAGTGCATTCCACCACGACGCAATTAATCCGAACCCGCTGGCGGGAACATGTGGCTGGTCTGCGAAGGTCGGTAAATCAATGACAGTGTCCGCATCCGGCGATGCAGAGGCGAAACGTCGAGTTCCGGCGGTTTCAGAGGTTGTTGCCGATTTCACAGCAGCGGCTGCAATTGGTTTTGCCGGATCCTGCGATTCAATGGCGACACGGAAGCGGCGTTCCACTTCTTCAATGTCGCTGATGCGTTTGTCGGGGTCTTTTTCCAGAGTTGCCGCGAGCAGGTCACGCAATGGTTCCGGCAGCACAGACAGATCCGGTTCTGCCGTCAGATGTTTCATCAGAATTTCGGCTGTGGTCTGACCATCGAAAGGCACGCTGCCTGTGAGCATTTCGTAAAGCATGATTCCGATGGCATAAACATCCACTTCGCGTCCGTAACGGCCGCGAGCAACTTCCGGAGCCATGTAGTAAACTGTACCGACACTCTGCGTCTGCGCGCTGCGACGGCTGTCGGAAATGTATTTTGACAGGCCAACGTCGCCGATCTTGACGGTTCCATGATCTCGAAACACGTTGGCCGGCTTCAGGTCTCGGTGGACAATTCCGCGGTCATGCAGGAACGCAAGTCCGGCGGAAATTCCGGAAAGCCATCCGAGGACCTCGTTAATTGGCATGCCGTTCGGATAATCGCGAAGCGTTTCGTAGAGTCCTCGACCACTGACGTACTCCATCACGACCCAGTGGTCATGGTCGGCGTCTTCTCGAATATCGAAAATCGTGACCAGATTCGGGTGCTTCAGATTCAGGCACTGTCGCACACCACGAAGTTCAACGGCCAGGTTGTTGTTCAGCAGCTTTAACGCAACTTCCTTACCAGCGTCGCTTAACGCGTAGTACACTTCGCCAAACCCGCCTCGATGGATTGCACGCTTGATCGTGAATCCTTCGAGCGGCCGAGTTTCCGGGGCGAATGTGAATTTCATGGTGGGAATCCGGTGTGGCAAAATGCCGATCTATGTCTTTTTGAAACCGCCTGGTACTGCCTCAATGTGACGTGTCTGGTCTTCAGATTTCTTCAATCCGAAATCTTATGTTCTCTCCGCTGACGACGTTTCCGTGTTCCAGCGTCGTGCTGTCGCGAATTGCTTTTCCGTCCACTGCAACCGGTGACCGGGAACGGCACATGAGCTTTCCGCTTTTCTGAAACAGAATGACTCGATCCGGCCAGTCCGAGCAGTACACATGATCATCTCGCCGGGGACCAAGCAGACAATGATCAGTCATCAATATGATACCGTCCACGCTGTGAGTTGGTCGATGATCGCTTTCAAAATCGAGGACTGCGGAAGAACTCAGTTCTGACGGAACTCGGAATCCCAGCTGTACTCGCTTGGCAAGGCAGATGCTGTCACCGCTTTGAAGCAGCACCTTTGATTCCGCCGTTTTACCACAAACCGTCGTGCTTTGATGCGGACTCAGCAGCCAGTCCCGGCCCCGAAGCGATAGAGTTGCGTGGCGTCGCGAGATGTTAGCCAGAAAAGAGATGTCAGCGGCCTTTTCTTCCGATGACTCTGCTCCCAGCACAAAAGTCGTGCCGACCGCCAGTTGCCACGCACCGACTCCGTCGATCCACATCATATAGTTCCGGCAATTCTCCGGCGGATTCATGGAAGTCTCAATTTGCATCTCGCATGGGACTTGCCGCTGAGGGCAGGGGACAAAAATTGCCGTGCGTTCGAGGTCGGAATGTTCGAGTGAGGCATTGTCCGGAAGGACGGTTCCTGACAGCGATCTGTTGATCGTACCCGACATTTCCCATGATCTCCAGAACGTGGTGAACATGAACAGAGCAAACGGTCGCGTCAGCTTCCGGGCCGTGCGAATTCAACGAATCTTCATGGGCTGCGGTGTATCAACGCTTGTGTTTCCCTGGTTGCCCGGATGCAGCTGTTTTTGAGTGACGGGAACACAGAACTGAGCGAGTCTGTGACGTCCGGCTGAACAGACCGCAAACGAACATGCGCCGCCACGGGATCAGAATATCTGCGGAAAGAGGAAAATTGCGGAACTGAAACACACGATCGAAGCGACAGGTCTTTTGGTTCGATGCTGCAGTTTTCGCGGATTCCTGTTGTTAAAACAGCTCCGGACTCCTGTTGAGTCCGGAGCAATGTGTGTGTCCCGGTTGGTTCGGCGATGACTCAGTTTGAGTCTTTGGATGCCACTTTTGTGTCGGTGGCAACACCAAAGTGGCGGTCAATTTCTGCCAGAACGTCTGTTTCCGGTTCGTTCCGTTCTTCAACAGGAATACGTCCCATGCACTTGCCTTCCGTTTCCAGAAGCGATTCCCGAACGTCCAGGCTTCGATTCAGTTCGCGAATCATGTCCTCGACTCGGCAAAGCTTTGAGTCGTCCACCTCAAGATTGTTGATCGCTTCAGTTGCCTGAATGGTCTTCAGCCGAGCTTCCAGTTGAGAAACCTGCACGGCCAGTGCCTGTTTCCGTTCCAGCATGGTGTTGAGTTTTGTCTGGTTGGCTCGCAACGTCTGCCGCTGGGCTTCAAGAATCTGACGGTCCCGAGTAACAGAATCTTCCGCAGATCGAAAGGCGTCAAATCGGTGGGCCAGATCCGCTTCGACTTCCGTTCGAGTGTATGAGACTCGCTTGTAAGTGAAGCTGTCTCGGTCAGAAGCCAGGTCGTCTCGCAGAGCAAGAATGGACTCGCGCTGAGTTTCCAGCGACGCTTCCTTTTCGTCGATCTGGCGTTCCATGTCTTTCATTTCGACGCGTTGTTCGGCCACGATCGTCATATGTTGTTTGATTTCGGGCATCAGATTTTCGATTTCCCCCTGAATCCGCTGGAGTTCGAATTCGGGCGTGATTTCTGACTTCACGGCGGCTCGCAGATTTCTGCCAGCCGTGGTGACGTAACTCAGCAGGTCGGTTCCCAGAACCATTCCCGCAGCAAGGGTAAGAGCAATTGCACTGGCGATGGCACGTTTCATCATCACTGTTTCTCCTCAACCGGATACAACCAAACTGGATTCGGCAAACTGGATTCGGGGACACACATCGGCAAATTGCCTTTCCCACGACGCAATTCGGCGAGCGTTCAAAAATCCTGGCTGGTTTTTTGAAAATTTTTCATGTCTCAAAAAGGCAGCTTTTTCCCACGTTAGCCAGCCATTGATCGCAGCGGAGTGACGTTCCTGAAGAGAAATGGCCACGGGATTTTTGAGCCGGGATTCCGTGCCGCCGTTTTCCTCAGAACGTTGGCATTGGAATTCACAGGCGACGGATTGAAAGGAGAACGGAAATGTCCAGAGGTGATGCAAACAAGCAGGGGCAGAAGAAGACAGAGGATTCGAACCGCTCAGTCGCGCAGAGAGTTGTGTCTTCCGTGGTGACCGGAAGTGACGGTGACAAGAGAGCAGCAAAGAAAAACGAGGCTGGTACGAAAGCGCAGCCGATGCAGATCCGTCGCTTCTGTACCGGTGTGATGTTCAGCGCGCTGGGGGTTGGCTTGATGCTGATGGTTGCGGCGGGACTGTTGCACGACGCCGGACTTGGAGGAGACTTGTCACTTCCCTTTGTTGGGTTATGCATGATCTTCGGTGTCATGTTTCTGGGAGGAGGTTTCGGCATTATGGCCACCTCGTCGGCCACCTTCGACGACGGTGAATTCGATCGCCTGATGAGGAACGAGAAGAACGCTCGGACAGAAGACTCCGACAGTGGTGGTGCCGGCGATCGCGGTGCCGAAAACAGCAGTGCCGCTTTGCCATTCGCCGTTGTGGCGGATGAAGCCACTCAAGCTGATGAAACCCAGCCCGCGGTCACTGATCCGTCGAATCAAACCGGCGAACAACCGATCTCTGCGGAAACAAACTCCGATCGTCGAACGGAACTGTTGTCGGCTTGATCACTTCAACCTGCCCGTTGTTCCCGATGACGCTTCCGGCGGCAAAATCGATGCTCAACGGGATTGCGGTGGCCCACAGCCTTGATGGGTACAGCAGCTTCATTGTTTGGAAGGTCGCTGTTGCTGCGCAGTCAGGAGGATGGTTATTGGGGCGACCGGTTTTCAGGGACAAGCAGTTTGATCGAACCTGCTGCGACCGAAACCCGAACAGGGCACCGAAGTGAAGGGTCACCATCGCACTGCAGTCGGGTTTCGGAGTTGGCGGCGGTCAGATAAAAGTGTTGGCCGTGAAAATGGCTGACGGTTCCCGTCGGGTGTTGCTGTCCCCAACGCAGTCGCAGCATGTGTTTCATGGATTCCCAGCGGCTGCCTTTGTGAAAGACGGTTAAATTCAGCATTCCATCGCCCGGATCAGCATCCGGTGCAAATTTCAGTCGGAAACCGTACTCGGGAATATTCGTGAAAATCACATGACTTCCGGAGGCGAGCGGTCGGCCTGCTTCGTCAAGAACGGTGAGTTTTGAAAGCTGTGTTCCAAACAAGGCTTTCAGGACGGGCTGCACATAGCTGAAGTGAGTGATGTGCCCGGTTCTGTTCTGATGCAGCAGATTCACGACGGCGGAATCGATTCCCGCGCTGGCCATCAGCAGAAAGCGGTGTGAATCTCCGTGATCCCAGTGGGGAACCGGTACCGAACTGTTCGATTCGCCGGCTGGACTGCGGCATGCTGTGACAATGCCCGTGTCAAACTCTTTGATTAGGCCACGTTCGATCATCAGCGCTACGGACGTTCCATCACGATGAATCTGCAGATACCGAGCGAGCAGATTCTCTGTGCCAAGCGGAAGAACGGCGATCGGATGATGGGGCTGACGATTAAGAACATCACCGACCGTACCGTCGCCACCGGCAGCCACGATACATCTGATCTGTCGCCAGGTCTCATCGGACGCCAGAAAGCTGTCCATCCGCCTGCGGTCGGCAAACATCCGAACCCGAAAGCCACGCTGTCGAAGGCACCGCACCAGTGTGATCAGTTCTTTCGCTCCATGTCCTGACCCCGAACGCGGATTTCGCTGGATGACAACCAGCCTGCGAGAGTCGTCCAGGTTCGCAGCCGATGGCACGTCAGTGATTGGCACGCCCGGTAACCTTCGTTGAGAGATGGAGCTTGGTCAGTAGTTCCGGAAGCGAAGAAACCTGCACGACGCCCGGTGGGCACGATGTCGGCTGACCGTGCGACAGATGCACGGCCTGCATTCCCGCACGAAGAGAACCGCTGACGTCATTGGTCAGGTCATCACCGACCATCAGAATCTGATTCGGGGAAAGCTCCAGCTTTCTGGCCACCGCCTGAAAGAACTCCGTTGCCGGCTTGCGCCAGCCGACGACAGATGAGATGATTCGTTCTGTGACGTGGCTCACTTCCGGCAGGCCGCCACAGACTTCATCCAGTCGGCGGTCAAAATTCGATGCGATTGCGACCTGAAACCCGTTGTCTCGAAGTTCCGTGATCGTTTCCTGAGTGCCCGGAAAACAACGCCAGTGTTTCGCCATCGCGAAGTGGCGGAACAGGCTGTCAAAGCAGTTCCGGAAACCTGCATTGTCTCCGCAGAACCGACGAATCAGATCCGCCCAGAAGGATTTCTCGTCCTCTTCACTGGTGGCGAGCGAGTCGCCATGGGTTCGTGATTTCATGGCCGTTTTGAAAGCCGCTTTGATCGCGGCTGAATCGATCTCAATCCCGCAATGCTCCGCAAGCGCCGCCCGATAGGCGTCAGCGACCGAAGGCACGGGATAGATCAGAGTGCCGACGGCGTCGAACACAACCGCTTGAATCTGTTGCTGGGGAACTTGCATCACCAGAGTGTAATGCCTTTCCGGATTTCGGCCACCATCCTGATCCCTTCACGGTGAAGGTCCTGACAATGCCGACTGTGTCCGAGAGTCTTGCCGTTCTGCACAGAACAAATCAAAGGGGCGGCGTAATCAAAGACGGGCGGCACAGCCAAAAGTGTGTGTCCTGCAGAACCCAGCGTTTTGACGGTCAAGGCGGGCCGGATCAAAGCTGTCTTGACCTTTGGAGGCAGAAAGGGATGTAATTCTGCGGAATCAGCGTGCCGACGGACCGGACGTTGAACGCTTCTGACGGCCGAGCTGTACTGATGTTGACGATCTTCGACCGCTATCTCATTGAACGTTTGCTGCAGACATTCGTCGTGTTTCTGATTGCGACGTATGGCCTGTACATCGTGATCGATTTGTTCACGAATATCGATAACTTTCAGGCAGAGACATCCACCTATCAGGAACTGGGCCAGTCAATCGTCAAATACTACTGGTACCACGTTTTCGAATTCTTTGAATTGGCCGGACCCATTCTGATTGTCCTGTCGGCGATCACTGTCTTCGGGCTGCTGGAGAAACATTCCGAATCACACCCCATTCTGGCCGCTGGTATTCCGGCATTTCGCCTGCTGCGTCCTGTGCTGATCGGCAGCGGCTTACTGAATCTGCTGTTAATCGTGAATCAGGAACTGGTGCTTCCGAATCTGGCCATTGAGCTGCAAACCAAACGCGGCGCGACTTCGGCGTCATCGCAGAAAGTTGAACCGGTCTATGACTATTTCAATTACATGATGCACATCGACGGCTCAGAGGTTGTGATTGAAGAACGAAAAATCGTTGCTGCCAGCTTCTTCCTGCCGACGGAAATCATCAGGCAGTCGTATTCACTGGAAGCGGAATCGGCCGTCTACATGCCGGAAACAGACGAGCATCCGGGGGGATGGATGCTGCAGAATCTGAAGGGCCTGTTTGATCCGGAAATGCTGACCGATGCGGGCCGAAGCCGGATTCTGCCGCAGGCAAACGGCAGAGACGTTTTCATCATTTCTGACGTGAGTTTTGACCAGTTGTATAATCGAGGCCGAAATCTGAAGCTGCTGTCGTCCGCTCAGCTGATTGATCGCATTCGAAATCCATCGACGGGAATCGTCCCCGTGAAGGCTCAAAGCCTTGCCCTGCATGCTCGCATTACGCGGCCTATTCTGTCGCTGCTTTCCATCGCCATGGCGTTGCCGCTCGTTATGCGACGAGAATCCAGAAGCCTGATCGCCAACATGACGATCTGTGCGGGAGTTCTGAGCGGCTTCTATCTGCTGACTCAGGCCAGTCTCATCCTGGGAAGCACCGCCCTTCTTCGCCCCGATCTGGCCGCGTGGTTTCCCGTGATCGTCACCGGATCTGCCACCGTCTGGACCTCCGGCTATATCCAGACCTGACAAGGGCGATGCCCAACGCCCTGAACAGATTTCGTCGCCGAATTCGTAAGAATTCGGAAGCAGTTTGGAGTGCGGTGACTCGTCACCGCTTTGGATATTGCGAGATCATCTACGCAGAACCGTCTTCTGTCTGGACCTCCGGCTACATCCAGACCTGACAAGGGCGATGCCCAATACCCTGAAAAGATTTCGTCGCCGAATTTGTGAGCGTTCGGAAGCTG
>JAGQPY010000429.1 GCA_020426485.1 Planctomycetaceae bacterium | reverse complement strand
CTGGCCACTGGTGAGGAACTGAGTGCATCCGTCAGGTAAAACGCTGCGGCGGCGCCGTGGCCGGCGGTAAAGGCCACCCAGTTGCGCTGTGAAGTGAATCGTTCTGTCAGCAGGGGTTGGGAATTGCCGTCAGTGGAGATTGCGGTCTGCAGCAGGATCGGTTCGCCCGAAGTCCTGCCAAAGGCGTCCACGTTGATTCGGTAAACGCCGCCCGAAGTCGCCACGAACAAACGTCCGGAATTGATGTGCACCGCTCGGATTCCGCCGTGTGGCAATCGAATTGAATGTGACACCGCGTCGGTTCCTGTTTTCGACAGTAACACGACATCGACTCGCCCGGAGTTTTCGCCTTCGGAATCACCCCATGCGGCAAAGGCGACGTTGTTACCGGAGGAAACAACAGGAATCTTTCCGTCGCCGCCGGCTCGCCATGATAGCGGAGTGGTTGTTGCTGACTTCAGCGACGAACCGGAGACGGTGTTGAATCCGCCTTGAATGGGATCGCCGATCAGTACCTGAGTTTCATTGATCGAAACGGTCGCGGAGCTTTGTGGGGTCAGATGCTGCTGAGTGACCTGCGGCGTTTGAGTGTACTTCCAGTGCGTATGATTGCCGTGTGGTTCTTCGAACGCGCCGCTGTTGAAGGCGATCCAGCCGGTGCCGGCTTTGTTCTGACCGTCTGCCGCATGCGGACAGTCGATGGTCGCAATCACGACTCCGTAGGTGGCCTGCAGGTCGGTGATTCTGTGAGACACCGGATCATGCTTCGGGAAGTTTGTGACCCAGCCACGTTTCAAATCCCAGCGATTGGTGGTGACCAGATCGCCGTACGAAAGCTGAGCCGTTTCTGAATCCTGCCAGAACAGTCGCATGATGGTCGTCGGCCGAACATTCTGCGCACAGACTTCAGTGGTCCGTGGAAGCTGGATGACCAATGTCAGAACAATCGCGACATTTCTTACACAACAGCACATCTTCAGCATTTCCTGTCGTACAAATTGATACGAGGTGCGATCGTCACGAAGTTCGAGCACTGCGGCAAACGTCGTGACGCATTTCATTTTTCTGTGACAAACGATAGAAACTGTGGCTCCCGGTTCCCAGTGTTTGTTTCCATTCTGTGGCTGTTTCCCAGCGTGCAGGCGGTCGATTGGATCGGGGCAGAACCATTCGTGACGTTTCCTCGCCTTCGGCATCAGGTTAAACGATTGGATTTTCCGCGGCACATTTGCTTTACGGCGTCGACCGCCGGGGGCAGAGCAGATGCGAGTTCACGAAAGAGAAGCCATGCTGAATTTGTTCTTCAGGGATCGTTGTCGAAGTCTGTTGCTGCCCATCGTGGTGGCTCTGGTTTTAACGCAGACATCCGGCTCCGCAAGTGGCGGTGACTGGCCTCAGATACTGGGGCCGCACAGAAACGGAACCGCCGAACAGGAAAGTCTGCTGGACACCTGGCCGAAGGATGGACCGCCAACCGTCTGGTCGGCTGCTGTGGGAGAAGGATTTGCCGGAGTCGCCGTGAAGGGCGATCTGCTGGTGTTGTTTCACCGCGTCGGCGACGAAGAGATTGTTCAGGGCATGAATGCAGCGGATGGCGAAGTTCGCTGGAAGGCTTCCAGCCCCTGTTCCTTTCAGGCGGCCTATTCCAGCGATGCAGGTCCGCGCTGTGTGCCCGTCATTGCTGATGATCGAGTATACACGTTCGGCGTGGCTGGGCGTCTGCAGTGTCTGAATGCTTCGACGGGGCAAGTCATTTGGTTTCGAGACACGTGGAAAGACTTCTCTGCGCCGGAAGGATACTTTGGGGCGGGAAGTTCGCCCGTTCTGCATGATGGTCGGCTGCTGGTGAATGTGGGTGGTCGGCAGGACGCTGCCGTGGTTGCCTTTGATGCAAAAAGCGGAGCAACGCTCTGGCAGAGCTTCGATGATTCCGCCAGCTACTCGTCGCCGATCGTGACCACGGTGGGAGACAATGCAATGGCCATCGTTGTGACTCGATTGAACACGGTCTTTCTGAATCCACAGGACGGCACTGTGTTGGGCAGTTTTGCATTCGGCATGCGAGGCCCCACGGTGAATGGTGCCAACCCGGTTGTGATGAATGATCATGTCTTTGTGTCAGCCAGTTATCGAGTGGGCAGTGCGTGGGCGGATCTGCGGCAACTGCCAAAAGAACCCGTTCTGGCCGGTGAGGAACTTCTGGCCACCCAGTATGCCACGCCAATTATTCACAACAATCTGATGTACGCTGTGGATGGGCGGCAGGATGTTGGTACCGCGTCGCTGAAGTGTCTCGATCCGGCGACTCAGAAGGTTCTTTGGGAAGAGGGAGGGTTCGAATACGGAACCCTTCTGCGCGTGAATGACGAGTTTCTGTTTCTGACGTGCGGTGGCGAACTGATTCGGTTTGACGCCGATTCACAGAAATTTGTCGCCTCACATCGCAGCCGGATTCTGGAAGACACGCCTCGATCCTATCGACTTCCGGCCATCAGCCATGGTTACCTGTTCGTTCGCGATGATGCTCAGCTGAAGTGCCTGCACGTGGGACCGCGCGGCTGATGGATCGACGATCTCTTGATGTGCCGCGATGTTAAAAGGGCCAGTATGTCAAAGGTTTCACAGTCTTCCGATTTGATGGCACGACAGTTGACCTGGGCTGTCGCATGCATCTGCTGGACGATGAATCATCCATTCCTGAAGGCCGACGAAGGTCGTGTCCTGTCAGCCTCAGCCGATGGTGTGGATTTGGTTCACCACTTCGATTCGCCTCGGCAGATGGAACCAACCACGGTTCGCGTTCTGCTGCCACAGGAGCGGACGGAATCAGAACGTTTTCCTGCGGTGTATTTTCTGCCGGTCGAAAAGCAACAGGAAGTTCGCTGGGGAGATCCGGTGGCCGAAGTTCGGCAGCAGAAGATCGCTGATCGCTATCGAGTTGTGTGCGTGTTTCCCACGTTTGCCGAATTGCCGTGGTATGCGGATCACCCGACCGATTCGCGGCGTCAACACGAAAGCTACTTTCTGAAGGACGTGGTCGGCTGGGTCGACCGAACTCAGCCGGTGAAGGCAGATGCCGATTCACGCTGGTTGGCGGGTTTCAGTAAATCGGGCTGGGGAGCATGGACGCTGCTGTTGAGACACCCTGATCTCTTTGGGAAGGCGGCGGCTTTCGACGCTCCGATGATGATGAATGCTCCCGGCAAGTATGGCTCCGGGCCATTGTTTGGCACTCCGGAAAACTTCAGACGGTATCAGGTGACGGAATTGCTGCTTCAGAGTGCCGCCGTGCGAGAGGTCAGGCCGCGATTGGGGCTGATCGGCCGAGGAAACTTTGATTCGGAACATCAGCAGCTTCAACAGTTTGCTCAACAGCAGCAAATTCCGCTTTATGTTCTGGATGACCGGAAGCGAGAGCATTCCTGGAGCAGCGGATGGCTGATTCCGGCCATGGACTGGTTGTCCACAAAGTGAATACATCCTCAGAAGTGATGGCCTGCCGCGAGCCGAAATCGCGATTGGAAAGAACTTCGCAGGATCGCTGTCACAAACGGCCCGATTCTTCGCTGATGGTTCCGTTGTCGCTGCGCCGACATTATCCTCACCGCTTTGCGTGCGAATTTCTCCTGATGAACTCGGAGTTTTACGATGAGACCCCGACTGCCGGCAGCTCACCTTCCTTCCCATTTCCGTACTAAGTGTCTGTCGCGTGACAGGATGTCCGAGGCGTCACCGCTGCAGGCTGCGTGTCGGTCTGCTGTTGCGGAAGACCGCGAATGCCGTTTTCAGAAATCAGAATCCGTGTCCGACCGTTTCATCCGCCGAACCGTGACCGCCTTCGTGATGCTGCTGTTTCTGAGCCTCACGAATGCGAATATGGTCAGGGCTCAGGATGCTCAAGTCGGCGGCGAGAGTCTTGTCAACAAATTCAATCGTGCGATGGAGCCGGTGAACGAGAAGTTCGGGCAGATGAATGGATACATCGAGTCCGTCATCTTTTACCCCGTTCCAATGGGCGACGCTTCGGTGCCGGCGGCCGTGCTGGTCCTGGTGTTGGGGGCGATCTTCTTCACTCTGCGGATGGGCTTCATTAACATTCGTGGATTCGTCCATGCCATCAAGGTCACCGCCGGAAAATATGACAATCCGGAAGATGAAGGGGAGGTCACACACTTTCAGGCTTTGTCGGCTGCGTTGTCGGCGACGGTGGGACTGGGGAATATTGCCGGAGTTGCCATCGCGGTTTGCAGCGGCGGTCCCGGCGCGACGTTGTGGATGATTCTGGCGGGACTGCTGGGAATGTCGTCCAAGTTTGCCGAATGTACTCTGGGCCAGAAGTACCGTGAAGAACGACCGGACGGACGTATCATGGGCGGCGCTATGTACTACCTTTCCCGAGGGTTGAAGGAAATCGGACTTGGTCCGGTGGGCAAAGTGTTCGCCGTGATGTTTGCCATTCTGTGCGTAGGCGGGTCGTTTGCCGGGGGCAATTCTTTTCAGGTCAAGATGTCGCTGGGAGCTGTCGGGCAGACGATTCCCCTGCTGGCGGCTCCGGTCAATCCCGGCGATGCTGATTATCGCTGGATTTATGGCCTGGTGATGACGGGGATGACGGGGGCGGTCATCATCGGCGGCATTCGACGCATCGCTTCGGCGGCGGAGAAGATCGTTCCGGCCATGTGCGGCATTTACTGTCTGGCGGCCGTGGTCATTATCGTGAAAAACATCGGCCAGCTGCCGGATGCCTTGTCGCTGATTGTTTCGTCTGCCTTTTCCGCAGATGCCATTGGCGGCGGGATTCTGGGAACCATGATCGTGGGCTTTCAGCGTGCGGCGTTTTCAAACGAAGCGGGCGTCGGTTCGGCCGCGATTGCTCACGCGGCCGCTCGCACGGAATATCCTGTTCGCGAAGGCATTGTGGCTCTGTTGGAACCCTTTATTGATACGGTTGTCATCTGCACCATGACGGCTCTGGTGATCATCATCACGGGAGCGTGGCAACCGGAAGCGGGTGCCGAATACGCAAAGCTGATTGAAACCAGAAACGGAGCGGCTCTGACGTCTCTGG
>JAGQPY010000428.1 GCA_020426485.1 Planctomycetaceae bacterium | reverse complement strand
GACCCGTCAAAGCGTGTGACGACGGAACTGAAACTCACGAAGCGTCAGAAGTAGATCTGTTTCACGCGGATTCTCAGAGGGTGTGGCTTGACGACTTTGGCCGAATTCAGGGATGCACCGGTTCGGCTTCATTGGTACTCTGGTGAGATCCGGTTCGGCCGATGCATCATCTGCAGCGCGACGGGAAGAAGGGAGAAGCTGAGTGCCACAACAACGCGAAGTCGATGGGCCTGCCCGCAGATTCTCCGTTTCCGTCTGGATGCTGATCCTGTGGCTTGCGGCGTGGAATTCTGATGCTGTGGCCCAGCCGAAAAACGCATCCGGCCAGGCGGAATTAATTGCCGTCGAAACGTTCGACCAGACGTCCTTTCCGTTGACTCAGGCAGACGGTGGATCTGGTTGGCGGGAATCGTGGAAGGCGTCTCGCGTGCTGGCTGCTGAAGCGGGGGCCGAATTCATTGATGGCAACGATCCGGCTGTTGAGTTGCCGCAGTCTTTCGCGGTGATTCGAGGAACCGGCGATCGAAACAACCCCATTCGGCGATCGCTGCAGGACCCCGTCAAACGTTCCGAAGTCTTTGTCGCGTTTGACCTGCGTTACCGCAATGATGTGGGCTTGTCGAAGGCTGCCGAGCCAGCACCGGTGGATCCGGAGTTCTTTGTGTTGTGGCTGGATCGCGTTGACGGCGGCGACCGAGCGACTCATTCGCAAAGCGTGCCGAACATCGGCATTCATCAGGCGGATCGAGGCCCCGCGAAGGGACGCAATGTCTTCATGATTCGCACAGGGCCGGCCAACACAGCGTGGAGCAAAATTGAGCCTCGCAACGGGCACTGGCATCGCGTGGTGGCACGACTGGCCAAGTCCGGCAATGAACCGCGTTCAGAATACAGTTCGATCGATCTGTGGATTGATCCGGATGTTGACGATGCCGTCAAACCCGATGCGACTCTGACCGGTGCGGCCAGTGTCAGCGTGATTCAGTGGCTGGGATTTTCCACGGGTGTGAAGACGGAACCAGACGACGAGATCAGCGTGCGGAATCTGGTGCTGACCAGGAGCTGGTCGACTGCCACGGGTAATGTTTCGGAACTGGCTGTCGAGCCGTCGATGGCGTCTCCCGGACACAATGGCGTCGTCTGGAACCAGACGGTCGACTTCCGTCGGGATGTGTATCCTCTGCTTCAGGATCGCTGTTTTGCGTGTCATGCGGGCGAAAATTCGGATTCCGGTTATCGGCTGGATGTGTTGCGGGAATACTTCGGTTACAGCACCGGAGAAGTTCTGGCCGTTCGTGGTCGCAGCAACCACAGCCGACTGATCGAAGTGGTGGCTTCAGCGGAACCCGAACAGCGCATGCCGCCGCAGGATGAGCCCGCGTTGGCAGACGAACAAATCGCCATGCTGAAGGCGTGGATCGATCAGGGCATGCCATGGGACGAAGAACTGCTGCCGACTCCGCGAATCGAATCCGATCACTGGGCTTTTCAGCCTGTCACGCGCCCGCAGGTTCCGACGATCAACGATTCGTGGGGCCGAACTCCGGTGGATGCCTTCATTGCGAAGTCACATTTGAATGCCGGACTGCAACATTCCAGTGAAGCGCCGCCTGAAACACTGGCTCGGCGTTTGTATCTGGATCTGATCGGGCTGCCGCCGACTCCGGAGCAACTGACGGAGTTCCTGCAGAAGTCGTCAGAGGATCCCAGTGCAGAGCTGATCGAAGAACTGCTGGCATCGCCTCATTATGGCGAACGCTGGGGGCGCTACTGGCTGGATCTGGCTCGATGGGCCGAAAGCCAGGGCTATCAGCACGATTTCGTTCGGCCGTACGCCTGGCGATACCGCGACTACGTCATCGACAGTTTCAATCAGGACAAGCCTTATGATCGGTTCATCAAAGAACAGCTGGCCGGTGATGAGCTGCAGCCGTATTCTGACGAAAACCTGATCGCCACCGGCTTTCTGGCGGCGGCTCGCATCAGTGGAAATCAGGAAGACGATGCCATTCAACGCAATGATGTGATGGTGGATATCGTCAATGCCACCGGAAGCGTGATGCTGGGGCTGACGCTGGAGTGTGCTCAGTGCCACAATCATAAGATCGATCCGATCAGTCAGCGTGACTACTATCGCATGCAGGCCTTCTTCATTCACGGACAGCTGGGCAATCTTTCTCTGCGAGACCCGGATGTTCCGAACCCCACCAACATCAGCGAATGGATTCCGAAACCGTCGTTTGATTTCTATTCCAAAGAAGTGAAATCTCTGACGTCAAAGAAGCTGTATCAGCCAACCGACCGGCCTCACACGTGGGGATATCTTTCGGCAGCGACGGGAGATCCCGGCATTGAACGATTTCCTGTGGTGAATCGCCGTCCCATTCGCTGGCAGCCTTCCGCGCTGAAGTCCATGCAGGCTCACATGCTGATTCGAGGCGACGCGGGAAATCCCGGTCCTCCTGTTCGTCATGGGTGGCCGGAAGTTCTGGGAACCACACCGGAATCACTGGGCACCAGAAGCCGTTCTGCCTTGGCTGACTGGATGACGGATCGTCGGAATCCGCTGGTTGCTCGAGTGTGGGTGAATCGCATCTGGCAATATCATTTTGGTCGTGGTCTTGTGGCGACTGCCAGCGATTTTGGAGTTGGGGGAGCTGAGCCCAGTCATCCGGAACTGCTGGACTGGCTGGCCTGTGAGCTGATGGATCATGGGTGGAGCACGAAACATATTCATCGTCTGATTGTGCAGTCGGCCGTCTATCGACAGCAGCGAAAGTATGATGAGGCCAACGCCGCCATCGATCCGAACAATCAGCTGCTGTGGACATGGCCGCGTCGGCGTCTGGAAGCTGAAGCCATTCGGGATTCTGTGCTGGTGGCCACCGGAGAACTGGATCGCAGCATCGGCGGGATCAGTGTTCCTCCGGAACGTGAAGAACAGAAACTGCGACGCACCATTTACCTGTTTCAGCAGCGCAGTGCGATGCCGTCCGTGATGGAGATGTTTGACGGACCCGGTGGAATTGCCAGTTGTTCGCGTCGAGCTGTTTCCACGGTGGCTCTGCAGCCGTTGTTTCTGCTGAACAGTGAATTCATGGCTCGACGAGCCACTTCCCTGGCCGAACGAGTTTCCGAAGCGGCCAGCGATGTGGATTCGCAGATCGATCAGGCCTTTCTGAGAACTCTGTCGCGACGTCCGGCAGCGGAAGAACGTCTGCTGGCCAAAGAAATTCTGGAAGATTCAGACGGACCTGCTCCGCTGACTCGATTGTGTCTTGCTCTGCTGAATCTGAACGAATTCGTCTACATTCCCTGACAAGGGCGCGGCCCTTGATCCGGTGGCGTCGCGAGTTGATTTGAGGTTGAAAATCAAAAGCGCCGGACAGCTCACGTTGTTCGCTTTGACAAACCAATCGGGCTGGCTGTGCTGGACAGGGAAATTGAAGTCACACCACCATCGCCTTTGCCGGGATTCGAACAGTGAAGTATTTCTCGAAACGTATTCACCCCCAACTGCCGACCTGGACTCGGCGTTCGCTGCTGTGCGAAAGCGCTCTGGGGTTTGGTTCGCTGGCATTGTCGTCATTGCTGTCGCAGGAAAGCTCCGCTGCTGAAGCCGGACCGATGCGAGTACTCGGGCCGCATCATGTTCCGACGGCTCGCAGTATCATCTTTCTGTTTATGTCAGGTGGTCCCGGACAGACGGACACCTTCGACCCCAAGCCCGTGCTTTCACAACTGGACGGACAGCGAGTTCCGGAAGCGATCGCCGCAACGGTGCCGAATATTCCTCGATCAGGCGTGGATTCAAAGTTGTTTGGATCGCCGTTTTCCTTTCGGCAATACGGTGACAGCGGAATTCCGGTATCCAGTCTGTTTCCGGAGACGGCTCAGCTGGTCGACGATCTGTGTGTGATTCGGTCGCTGAATCATCGCGTGCCGGTTCATGGCCCCGGCGAATGTATTGCTCTGACGGGAAGCGGCGTGGGTGATCGGCCCAGCATGGGAGCATGGACCAGTTATGGTTTGGGAAGTGAATCTCAAAACCTGCCCGGCTTTCTGGTGTTTCTGTCCAGCGTCACGGGGCCTCCGCCTCAGCTTCCCGGATGGGGAACCGGTTTCCTGCCGGCTCAGTATCAGGGGACTCTGGTCGATGGCCGCAAAGGTGTGCCATACACCGAAATGCCCGACGGCTACACCGAACGGACTCGCCGACAGCAACTTGCATTCATCAATGAAATGAACCGGCGTCATCTGGACCTGCAGGGCCCCGACACTGAACTGGAGGCTCGCATCGCTTCGTTCGAACTGGGTTATCGCATGCAGGCGGCTGCTCCGGAAGCCTTTGACCTGGCCGCGGAATCGCAGGAGACTCAATCGCTGTACGGGCTGGATCATTCTGAAACCGCAGAATTCGGAACTCACTGCCTGCTGGCTCGCCGACTGGTCGAACGCGGAGTGCGCTGCGTTCAGCTGCGCAACGGCGGCTGGGATGCTCACGGCAGTCTGCAGTCGAATCATTTAAAATGTGGACGACAAACCGACAAACCCATTGCCGCGTTACTGAAAGACCTGAAACAGCGAGGTCTGCTGGAAAGCACTCTGGTGGTCTGGGGAGGAGAATTCGGCCGAACTCCCACGATTGAAGGCAATGCCACGGGTGCCAAACGCGGCCGCGATCATTCTCCCGCCGGCTATACGATGTGGCTGGCGGGCGGCGGAATCAAAGGCGGCCAGATCATCGGACAGACCGATGACCTGGGCTACGTTCCCGTCGAACGACCTCTGGCCCCTGCCGATCTGCATGCAACATTGCTGCACGCTCTGGGAATCGATCAACACCGACTGACCTGGAGGCACAACAACCGCGACGAAATCCCGACCGTCTTCGGCGGCGAAGTCATCCACGAAGCCTTCACCTGACAAGGGCTTGGGACGTGAAAAGAATGAGTGCAGGAATCGGGTTTAGGAGACGGCGGGTGTTGGCAGGTTCATGGGGATTTGACGTGTGTGTTAAGCTGAGGGGTTCTGGATCTGGAGATTCCATCCGGTCGGGATTTGTTCA
>JAGQPY010000427.1 GCA_020426485.1 Planctomycetaceae bacterium | reverse complement strand
CACCTTGCCACCGCAGATGATGTAACTGCGATCGGTGATGGTCAGAGTTTCTCGTTCACGATGGTCAGTCAGCAAAATCGAAATCCCCTTTTCTTTCAGCCCCTGAATGATGTCCTGAATGCTGTGAATGGTGACCGGATCGATTCCGGTGAACGGTTCATCCAGCAGCAGAATCTGAGGGTCACTGGCCAGTGCTCGCGCGATTTCCAGTCGACGACGTTCACCACCCGACAGTGAACCGGACTGCTGACGACGTTTGTCCAGCAGGCCGAATTCGCCAAGCAGCTTTTCAATTCGAGCCTTACTTTCCTGACGTCCCAGCCCACGAAACTCCAGAATGGCCAGAATGTTTTCTTCCACGGACAGCTTGGCAAAGATGCTGGTGTCCTGCGGCAGATAGCCAAGCCCCTGAGTGGCTCGTTCGTACATCGGCCAGCGAGTCACATCTTTTCCGCGCAGAAAGACTCGCCCTTCTGTAGGAGACGTCAATCCGCAGGCCATGCGAAATGTGGTGCTCTTGCCCGCACCGTTGGGGCCCAGCAGGCCGACGATTTCTCCTTCGTCGACATAGAAATCCACCCCATCCACGGCACGCTTGCCCGGGTAATCCTTGACCAGTCCTTCGCACTTCAGCAGAGCCATCTGAGAATCCTTCTCCGGTGACTGCCAACCCTTTGTGGTCAGCGGATCTTTTTCATTCGAGCAAGATTGGGGTAAAACGGAACACGAATCGACGGATAGTCCTGTGGATTCGCCCGTCGGTCGCCAACGTGATTCTTCAAGGCAAATCCCTTGCCATCGTTCAGGAATGGTACTCCGTGCGGCCAGAAGATGACCAGAGCCTTTCCAATCAAATCCTGTTCGCGAACCGCGTAGCGATGACTGAACACCCCGTTGATCGGCCGAGCCTGGTAGTCGAACAAACGACTATCTTTGCTCATCGAGCTGTTGTCGCCAAACATCAGGTACTCATCGTCTGCCAGCTCATATTCTCCATATTTCCCGTATTTTGCCAACTGCTCAGCCGTTTCCTGAGCATAAACGCGTCTCCACGTTTCGGGGCTCTTCAAAACGGATTCGAGCGAACCCGCATGCCGAACTTCTTCCTGTTGCGTCCCGTTTGCATAAGACAACGTGACGGTGCCATCGTCGCCGATATCAGAAATCACGATATCGTTCCGGTAGTAGATGTCTCGCTGCAGAAACAGATCGCTGATTTCCACCTTCGCACCGGACACAGCAATTCCCACCGGGCAAAGATCTCGGTTGCCAGGTTCCGGCACATCGGAACTGATGTATTCAGTCGTCGCATCGAATTCAATCAGGCGATTGTCCACCCACAGGCACAATCGGTCGTCGACATTGGCAAAGGTCACTTCATAGCTGTCTCCGGCGATAACACCGCTGTCGCCGCTGGCCATTGGACGACGGCTTTCTTCGGAACGGCTGGCCGAATCGATCACCGACAGTGTTGCTTCGCCCGACGTCAGATCAATTTCACACTGAAAGGTCTGCGGTCCTTCGACCAGTTCAACAACCATTCGGCTGTTGGCATCGGCCGTGGACACATCCGCCGTGAAGTTAATTGTCAGGTCGCCAACCCAGTACGTTCGTCCGGGAATTCCGGAACGGTAGGCATTGAAACTGCAGAAGTCCGCGATCAGGCTGGCTTCTGCAGGTGGGATGCTCGGGTTCGATGATTCCGGGTGTGGCCATACCGACGGACTGGGCAGAAAATGTCGATACCGCAACCACTGAAGATCCGTTGAGCTGTCGCATTGATAAGTGCGAGCGTCGGTGTCAGCGGACCATGCAGAATTCTGTTCTGCCCAGCCGCCAACCGAACCATCTGATGCGTCTTCTGAAACTCCGGCCCAGCGTTCCGGCCATCCAAGTTCAATCAGGGGGCGAGCAGGATACTGATCGTCATAGACGGTCAGCTGGATGTCTTTTTGAACGTAGGGATCCTGCTTACGTTGAATGGTCCAGTCGGGGAATGCTTCCGACCTGGCCCAGATATCTCCCTTGCGAACTCGCAGCGTTTCCCCGGGAAGTCCCACCAGTCGCTTGATGTAGTTGACGTGTCCTTCTTCGGGATTCTTGAACACCACCACGTCAAAACGCTTGTACTGAGAAATCTGTTTATTGACCAGAATTCGATCCCCGTTGAAGACGGGAGCATCATAAGCGTTGTTCTCACGCCCGCAGTTGGTGCAGTAAACATAGTCAATGCGATCATGCAGCACGCCGGATTCCGCATCCACTTCCGAACTGGCTCCCACAGCAAAACGGAAGCCGCAGCCTTCGCAGGTGCAGTCTTTATGTCGGCCGTATAATGTCGGTGCCATCGAGCCGGTGGGAATGACGTACGCTTCTGCCTGAAACGTCTTGAACAGGAAAGCCAGCACGAACGCAATGGCGATCGATTCCACAGTTTCCCGAGGTCCATCCGCGGGCTGTCGGCGTACGGCCTTCTTCCGCGATGGTGCTTGTTCGGCCACTGAGGATTCTCCGTCCGGTCGAGTCGCGCTGTCAGCGGGACTCGTGCCGGAAGACTGACTGGACCTGGATTTGTTTCGGCTCATGAATTGACTTCTTGTCCGGTCTGGCGGAGGTGGGACAGCAAAACACAGGCTGTAATTCGCGTCAGCCACCTGATTCTTACAGAAATTTACACGGTTCCGGCGGCAAGTACACGTCCGGTTTTGGGCATTTCCACGCCTCCCGTCTGCAGATTTTCAGGATTTCTGCAGCAGGAAGGCGATCTGTTGCTTAGACGCGTCAAGTTTCTGAGCGATTTCAAGGACATTTGAGATCGAAGCCGGTAAGTTTTCTTCGTCGAATGCCTGATCAACCTGCAGCTCCATCGGTCGCTGTATTGCCGGCGGCCGTCCGAAAGGGGGGGCTGACCCCTTGGCGTAGAGGGGCAAAATCCTTTTGCAGACAGCCTCCAGGCGATTTCCACAACGAACTGCCTTTCCAGTGACGCTTCCGGAACAATCACACCACCAGCCCAGTCTCAACGCCGGCCGCCACACAGACCCAACCGCGCGTCGAATCCATGACTGGGTTTTTCGAGCGTGTCTGGCGGAAGTGCTGGCGGAAAAACCGGGGAATGTCAGTCCTCGGCATTCGTTTACCGATGCGACGGCGGAAGACTTCGTCACTTCCGGAGCGGCCATTGCCCCTGTGCTGGCAACCGCATTGCAGTTTCCGGTTGGTCAGACCATTCTGCACGCTGTTCAAGCCACCAACGCGGTCGTCGGGCACAACACCAATCTGGGAATCATTCTGCTGCTGGCTCCGCTGGCCGCTGCCCCGCAGGATCAATCGCTTCGTGATGGACTGCAAAGCGTCCTGGAATCACTGTCCGTTGACGACGCTCGGTCAGCATTTGATGCAATTCGACTGGCATCGCCCGGAGGTCTCGGCAAGGCGTCTGATCAGGATGTCTCTGCGACACCCACGATGAATCTGCTGGACTGTATGCGTTTGGCGGCTGATCGAGATCAAATCGCCGCCGAATACTGTTCGGGCTTTGCGACCGTTTTTGAAACCGGATTGCCTCTGCTGCAGAAGTGCCTTCTTTGGAACCACCACGCCGACCGTCGACTCGGCTGGCTTTCACTTCAACTGCTGGCTCGCTTCGGAGACTCCCTGATTGCTCGCAAATGTGGCGAACAGGTGAATCAGCAGGTCCAACAGCAAGCGCAGCATGTGCTGGATCAGGGATGGCCATTCGAGTCAAAAGCGGATTTCGCCTATCTGGAATTCGACAGATTCCTGCGGGATCCGGATCACCGCAGGAATCCCGGGACCACAGCTGACCTGACGGCCGCCGTCCTGTTTGTTGCTCAGCGACTTGAAGTCTGTGAGATCAACGACGACGGCAGTTTGTCCACGGCCCACTGACAACGGCGGTCCGCAGGGGCGGCAGCGATCTCGGGGACCTGCTGGTTTTTTTGGCGTGCAGGACTCTTTACGCCGTGGGGCGAGGTTCTTGTCAGGGGCGAATGTTGCTGCGGTCGATTCGTGGATGTCGAATGATCTGTCCATCGATCAGATATACCACATCTTCGGCGATATTGGTGGCATGATCGGCCACTCGTTCGATGTGCCGAATGGCGGAGAACAAATGCATGCCGGGGTCCACCAGCTGAGGGTCCTTCATCATGGTCTGTCGAACTTCGTTCAGCAGTTCCACGTTCATGCGATCCACGGCGTCGTCACGGCGACAGACGCCTCTGGCTTTTTCGGAGTCCATGTCGACATATGAATCGATGCTGTCGTGCAGCATGGACAATGCGTCGGATGCCATCTGGCCCAGTCGTTCCGGCAGCGGAAAATCTCGATGAGCGGCAATCGCGCTGGCTCGATCGGCAATGCTGACCGCCAGGTCGCCCACGCGTTCCAGTTCCGCACTGATCTTCAGAACAGCGGTGACTCGACGCAGGTCCTGTGCCACTGGCTGGTACAGGGCCAGAATCTTCAGGCAGTCTTCTTCAACTCGCAGATCCAGCTCGTCGATTTCGTGGTCGCGAACGTTCAGTTCCGCGCCGAGTTCCGCGGTGGGCTGCTGCAGCCCTTTGACGGCTTCGTTCAGCAGTTCCTCCACACTGGAACACATGGAAAGAATTTCCCGGTGCAGTCGATCCATTTCATGCACAAAGTGAGCCGTCATCGTTTTTCAATCCTATGACCGTCAGCATCATCTGACAGTTTCTACAAGGGCTTCGCCCTTGTCCCCTTGCCGTGGATTGGGCGTTTGAAGTGGGAACGATTGCAGCGGCGAATCGCTCCCGTTGGTCGCTTTGTCGAATTGCAGGTGCGGCTGTGCCGGAGAAAAAACACCTACACTACAACTCGCGACAGTTGAAGTTTAACAAGAACTTCTCCGTCGCCCCAGTCGTAAGACGAGGGACTCCTGATCCGGTCAAAAGTATAAAGTTTGGCCGTAGGGACGGATGTAGGCCGGGTCTTGACCCGGCAATTTCCGTATCGCGGCGAGGTGCCTGGCGGCGCCCCCTGCAATTTCCGTAGAACGGCGGGGTGCCTGGTCACGACCCGCCAACTGCT
>JAGQPY010000426.1 GCA_020426485.1 Planctomycetaceae bacterium | reverse complement strand
CATTCGCTTCAGAATCAGATGTTCGAACCTTCAGGGCATTGAGCAAATGAGACTCGGCAGCCTGAAGATCAGATTCCCCGATATTCGAACGTGACAGGATTGTCTTCGCCCGCCACAAGTGTGCGTCCGGGTCACCGATACCATTCGGCGGCGCAAGTCTATCCAGAATTGCCAGAGCCCGCGATCCATCCCCGGCTCCGGAACAGGCTTTCGACAGGGAAAACGCAGCAGCATTGTCAGCGGGATTCAGGGAAACTGCCCTGCCCAACAGCAGCGACGCAGTCTGGTACTCCCCCGACTTCAACAGATCGTCACCTCGCCGCGCATATCGGGCGGCACGAACGAAACGCGAATCTGCTTCATGTCCAAGTGCAAAGTAGACCGTTACTCCTCCCAGCACCACGGCCGGAAGTCCCCACAAAAGATTTACCAGTCGGCGTTCCTTCCACCACGTCTCGATGACCTCTACCAGCCATGAAAAGGCCCGGGACAGAAGAACGATCGGCGAGACCAAAACACGATAGACGATGCGCAGGATTTCGCGGGTCGAGCGAAGGAATTTGCGATAAGAGCGTTGTCCGTACATTATTCTGAAGAAAGATCTGAACCGAGTTCGGAAAGTATCGCTGTTTTTAAACGTTGACGTGCCGTCAGAAAAAACTGTGTCAACCGATGCTGCAACTCTCTGTCCGGGGGACCGGAAGTGCGGGCAAACATCTGAAACTGAATCCACGGCGGGACAGGCTCTGACTTCGCGTTGCTCGCCGAGGACTCAGAACCGAACGATTCCAGACGCCGACTGGCTCGCTGATCCGCGTCGCCACGAGCAAGCGCTTTTATCAAGGCTTCGGTATGCCCGGCCTGATCGATCAGATTGAACAACAAAAGCCCGCCGCCGAAAGTTTCCCGTTCCAGGTGGCCAACACCGACCGGCCCGTCAACGCCTGCATATTTCTGTTCCCGAAGAACTTCTTCTGATACGACACTGCGGTCGGAAATGTGCCACCCCATTGCGGAATAGCACTCACAAAGATCATGTACCCCTGTGTACGGATAGTCCACCGAAATCATGACCGACACCAGGCCGGATCGGTATTTCCACTGCTGACTCGCCTGCCCCAGGGGATCACCAAAGACTCGATCAACCGTGTCATAGGATTCCAGTCTGAACCCGTCGATCTCATCGGGCATGGACTCGCGTCCGAATTCTTTCAGGCGAAAGTCGTCGTACAATTCCGCGATTAACGGCGGCGGACTCTCCGGCATCCTGAAAAGTTGCCCCAGCCCAACAACGGGGAAAAAAGCGACCAGACCTGTTGTCGCATTCACCAGCCATGCGGGAACAGGCGACGACCTGGCGGAACTCCTCTTCGGTCGAACTGCCGCTTCCGGAACAATTCCCCATCGAACTCTGTAATAGAGGTTCCGCAGCGATGGCATTTTGTTGGGCAGAAGAAAAGCAAGCAATTGATCGGTGGACAGTACCAAAGCCATTGACACGACAAACAGAAGAATGCCAAGAAATTCATGCTTCCATCCCGTACTGAAGTCAGACTGATGCGTCCACAGGACAGCGACGAGTACGATTCGCAGAGTGTTTTCCACCAGCACCAACAAGAACGTACTTACCAGAAGCAGAACTGCATGCATCAGTGACCGACGCAGGTATGCCGCCAGAAAGAGCGCTGCGGCGAGCAGGACATAGAGTGAATGAATGCCGCTGCAGGCATCGGCAATGAAAAGTGGTTTGCCGGGTAATTCAATGATATTGGCGTAGCTGTCATGAAAAACTCCCAGCTGGTCAAGGACGGAACTACTGATCCGCGTCGTCAAAGCCCGAAGTCTCACGATCAGATCTTCATCCAACCCGAATGGCAGCGGGACGATGATCCAGAAAAACGCCCAAAGCGGAAATACGCGACGAAATCCAGGCCAGCCTTCACGAGCCGACACCAGCCCAGCCCCGGCAAACATCAGGCTGACCGCCGCCAGCCACGGTGACCAGTACCATGCAGCCACCGTCAGTCCAGCCAACCCTGTGATCAGCACGGCCAATCCCAGCACATGCCCCCACAGGTCTCCGGACGAATCATCCTCCGCCGTCGTAATATCCAGAGCAAGCATCCAGACCGCCACGGGAAGCAGGAACAAGAACTGGTAGTGTGGTTTATTCAGCAGGTGAGCGATGTGCCAGTAAGAGAGAGGAAGAAACCCAATACCCACCACTGTCAGTGCAGCCATTAGACTTGAAGGCCACCAGGATTTTGAATTGAATGTGGACATCAGATGTTCATCGTTCCAACGTACGTCAGCGAAAACTCAGTCATGGTGCCAACCTTGACTAGGAATCTCGATTCATCTCATACATCTTGGCTTTAACGTCAGCGATGTACTGCGATCTCAGGCGACAGGCGATCAGCCCGGGACGCCCCTCAAGGCATCCCAGAAAAACGAAGTAGTGCGTCAGAAACCAAATCCAGTGCTCCAGCGGCAGATGCACCAGAATCTGTTTAAGAAACCGGCGACGTTCCTGAATATTACCAAATAAATTCGGACGAATGGTTTCCCGCCCCCAGTGTCCGGTCTGCATGAACCGACACCGAATCGCAGCTTCCCAGTCTGAATACTGATTGTGCTTCTGAATATAGGCCGTCAATCCCTTGAAGTCTTCGTGAATCAGCGGCGTATGAAGTTGCCCCACCGTACCGTCAACAATCAGCCGTTCATGAACCTCCATATCCATCCCGCTGGGATCGTCATCCAAGACGTGTTCAAACTTTGCTTTTCCCTGCCGAAACAACAACACCGCCTGATGAGAAAAACCTCCAAAACGAAACCGTCGTCCCAGAAAGTGAAATCCCTTTCGAATCAGATAGCCGTCGTGAGATTCATCCGCAGTGCAGACCTCACGAATTTCATCCTTGAGCTTTAGAGGCACCACTTCATCCGCATCCAGCAGCAACACCCACGGAGTGGCAATCGAAAGATTTTCCAGTGCCCATTGACGCTTCTTCGGATACGACGCGGTGCGAACAAACTGCACCACCTCAGCACCGCCTTCATCGGCAATCTCACATGTTCGGTCTGTGCTGTGGGAATCAACAACGATCACCCGCTCAAATTCGGTTAACGAATCCAGACAGCGTTTCAAATTGGCCGCCTCGTTGCGAGTGGCAATCACAACAGTAACAGGGATGATCAAGGAATATGCCCAATGTCTGACTCAACAGCATCCCTGCTGAATCGGTTTCGCCTGCCAATGACCCTTGCAGGATTGCCCGCCACGATGGTCCATGGTTCCACGTCGCGAACAACGACGGCACGCGCCCCCACGACCGCTCCGCAGCCAATGGTGACTCCCGGACCGACGAAAGCACCGAGTGCAATCCAAGCATCATTTTCTATCCGAATCGGACGGGTAATCAAAGGAAAATCCGGATCGTTGTAGTCGTGAGTTCCCGAACACAGGACCACATCCTGACTGATCACCACCCCCCTGCCCAGTTCGATCCGGCCAACGGAATAACAGTCTACTCGGTCCCCCAGGCAAGCCGCGTCTCCCATCACCAGATTCCACGGAGCCCAGATGCGGCAACTGGGATAGATGTGTGTGTTACGGCCCAGCGTTCCGCCAAACCAGCGAATGACAATCGCCCGAACGGCAAACAGACGACGCGGCGAATATCTCAGGATCCACTGGACACCTGTCCACAGCATACGTGCCAGTTGATTCGTACGTGAATGCGGACTGGGCTTGTGATCAACAGCCGTCGCATATGCATTTCGACTCATGGCACTCCCGTCGCAGTCAACAACGCTTCCCACCGGGGAAGAACAGCATCCCGACTGAATTCTTCAGCGACGCTGCGAAGATCCACCGTTGGCTGCAATTGTTTCATAACGAATGCCCGCATGCGGCCAGCCAGCTCTTCAACACTGTCGGCCGTGAACAACCACTCTGCCCCCTGTCGCCCGGCCAGTTCCGGGATCGCCGCCACATCGGATGCGATGACCGGCGTATCGCATGCAAAGGCCTCAAGCACGATCAGCCCAAAACATTCCAGAGCCCGAGTCGGCAGCACAAAACAGTCGGCCGCTGCGTATGCTTTCGGCAAGTCCTCTTCCGGCAGTCTTCCGAGTAGTTGAACATGCTTCCGCAGGTCCGCCTTGTCGATACGCCACTGCAGTCCCTCTCGTAGAGAACCGCTGCCGCCGATCAGAACCCGAAACGAAAGTCCTTCGTCTTTGAGCCGACAGCAGGCATCGACCAGGGTGTCCAGACCCATCCGCTGTTCCAGTCGTCGCAAAGTGAAAAACAGAGGGACATCTGCAGAAATCTCCGGCCATAATTCCTGTCGCAAACACCGCCGATCGACGAACGGCCGAAATCGTTCTGTATCAACCCATCCTGATGCGACAATGCCTTTCTGAATCATTGCTGATCGACCGTGACGCCGGTGAAAGACGTCCATCGTAAACTGCGAATCGGTTTGGATTCGGTCTGCCAGCCGGACGTTGCGGCCATCGATACGTCTTCCAATTCGGGCCGCCAGTCGATGAACAATACCGGGTGTCCCGCAATGATTACTCAGCAGTTCATCATCAAACGGGGAATGGACCGTGTAATTCAGAAAGGCCCTGGTTCCCCGCAGCGCTTTGGCGGCACCCAATCCCTGCAGTGGACTGTGCAGACTGGCGGCATCCACCCGGCAATCGCGGTTGATCTGATTGGTCAGCCTGTGAGTCTGAGCCACATGATACCGCAGACGACCAAAACGATTCATAGAACCATCCGGAGCCGGGTATCGAAACAGTCGAAGGCGGTCGCGCACGTCTTCTATTGGTGCCCCACCCGCAGTCGGCTGCGCGCAACAGACAAAACTAACTCTGTGACCGCGTTCTGCCAGAAACGCGGCGAGCTCCGAAGCCAGCCGAAACGAACCACCAATCAGATCGCCGTACCAGGCATGACAGGCCACAAGAACATGCATCGACGTCAGCCGCTTCTCTTCGTAACACTGTCCTGCAGTTCTTGCAGGCCCAATACGTCAGTCAGTTTGGGAGCTGCCGATTCCGAATTCAAAGACCG
>JAGQPY010000425.1 GCA_020426485.1 Planctomycetaceae bacterium | reverse complement strand
ACCTCAACATGAGTGGCGGAACGCTGGCTCCTGGGAATTCACCCGGAATGACCACCATCAACGGTGACTATCTGCTAACCGGCGGACTACTGGACATGGAACTGGCCGGGTTGACTCAGGGTACGGGATACGACTTCCTGGATATCAACGGCAACTGGACGATCACCGGCGGTGATCTGCAGATTTCTTTGCTGGGCGGCTTCACACCGATGGCGGGCAACAGCTTTGACCTGTTCGATTTCAATTCCCTGACCGGCATGTTCGACAACGTCTTCCTGCCAACTCTGGGCAGTGGTTTGTCGTGGAACACCTCCAGTCTCTACACCACCGGCGTCCTGAGCGTCAACAACGCCGCCGCCGTCCCCGAACCGTCGACCTTTGGCCTGCTCGCCATTGGAAGCCTGAGCTGTATCGTTCTCAGGCGGCGAAGGAGCGGGTTGGCGAAGCAAGTGTAAAAAACGTCCAGCGGTAATTGGTCCAGTCGGAAAATGTCATAATCGAATCGCGAGCCGAAGGAAGCGATTCCGAGACGTTCCGACTGAACGTTTATGCGTCTCCTGCCCTGACGAACAGTCGCTGATCACGCGAACAATCCTGTCCACAGGCACCCTGACAAGCACGGTGCCCACACCCCATCTGTGCTGCCGTTGTAAGAAAACGCTGGCCACGCCGGCCCTCCACCAACGACGGCCAGCATCTTACTCCGTGACGCTCCAACAAGTTGCGAGCCCGAGATTCAAGGTTAAGAGGCCTTCCTAAGCCACGACAAGTTATGCGGAAGTCTCGTCGCTGTCGGCGACTGAGTACCCCTGACCTGTCGCAGTCGATGACGATTCGTGAGTCAGAGCGACAATTCATTCGCTCCGGATTTGTCAAAACGACAATTGAATGGCTCAAATGGAACCGTCAGATTGCAATCTCTTCATTGCCTGATCGGAACAGTATTCCGTGTCTACGTATTCCGAATAGTTGATGGCGTTTCGTAAGTGCTTTTATAGAAGCGTTTTACAGGCAATGAGTTCTGATTTGGGTTCAATTCGTCAACATTGGCACACCTTTGGCATAAGTAAGATCACAGTGACAACACGACATTCTGTTCAATACCAACAGAATTGGAATTCTGGACGAACAACTTAACTTTGGAGGTTAGAGAGATGCTGGTACTCACACGCAAAGCGGCAGAAACCATCATGATCGGCGATGATGTTGTTGTCAAAGTGATTAGGACGGCAAAGGGCACCGTGAAGATAGGAATTGAAGCACCTGAGAGTGTTCGAGTGATGCGAGGGGAGCTGGCTGCCGTTCAACCGGCAGCGGTTGTGCTGAGCAAGCCGGATTTCACTCCCGGGCACAAGCAGTCAGAACAGTATCCACACGTTGCCTGAGGAAACGAAGAAAACTCTTGCTGACGAAATACGACAACCTCAGTCAGCTTTCATCTGAATCAAACAACTGGAGCAGAAGGCTTCAGACACAAACAAGGAGAATTGGACATGACGACCTCTGCAAGAATGCTGACGATGTTTGCTGCGGTGATGGTGACATCGTCTGTTGTGAACGCTCAGTCCTGGGGACAGACCTCGTCCTCAGCCGATCAGTGTGACTTCGGGTACAGAGCAACCGGAAGGACCGCATCTGACAATTACCTGCCAACCCGCGACTACGCTTCTCCGGGATACGGAACATACTCAAATTCCGGGGCCACGCCCTGGCTGAACAACTCGGGTTACGGCAGCGGCCGTGACATTTATCAAACGAACTACCAATCGTATTCCAACGAGAACCGGAACCGCTACGGCGACCCGCTGCAGTCCGGAGTTCCTTATCGTCCTTCCAGCGGATATCACTCAAACTACGATCAGTACCCGTCCTCGATGGGACACGGATCGCAGTGGAACAATCGCGACGACGATCGACAGTATTCACCATCAGGCTACAGTGATTCCTACGGCGCGGGCGGCGCAGGCTATCTGAACCGGGGGCGATTAGAAGATCCGTTTCGGTTTCCGTCACGAGAGACAGGTTATGACACATACCGAAACGCTCCGCTGAGTCGAGAGAATCTGAATGGTGGATCGGGTTATGAGAGTCGATATCGAATTCCGCTGGAATCCGTCGACTATCAGAATTCGGGGAACGGCCGTCGCCGTGGTTATGAGGGCCCGAACTTCCAGGGCAGCCCTGGTCGAGACAGCTTTGGAAGTCAGTACAACCAGCAGCCTTCCGGTCTGGACCCGTTCGTACCGACGATGCCACCGGCTAATGGTAACAGTGAAGTTGAGAACATCACCAAGCTGATCACAGCTCGGTACAGCAACCCGGTGAATGTTCGTTCGGTCAGCTCGATGTCGGCCAGTCAGGCACTGCAGTTGTATCGTGAGGTTTCTCAGCAAACGGACCAGCGACATCTGGAACCCAGCACCTATGACGTGAGAATTCGTCGTGGTCTGCGAAACCTGAGTCTGGCTTTGGATAACCCGGCCTTTGTTCAGTCGCTGCGAGTTTCAGCGGATTCCTTCAACACGCAGTCGTTCCGTGATTCGCTGTCTCGCATGGCGACATCAATGCAGGTCAACAACTACAACGATGCTCAGAATGTTGTTCAGACGGTCATGCAGGAAGCTCAGCGAGTTCCCGGACTGACGGCCAGTGTGGTCGCTTTCGAATTTGCGAATGCAACCATTGATACTCTGGACAAGTTTTCGGCTCTGGAACCTGCCGATCCGACTCGCGGTGCGGCCCTGGACAATGGTCAGGTGAAGAGCGCGTCTCTGGAAAGTGAGATCGTCGGGATTGGTGTCGAAATCAAAGGACACGATCAGGGGCTGCTGATCATGAAGGCTCTGCGTGGCGGGCCGGCTGCGGAAGCAGGACTGCAAAGCGGAGACGTGATTCTGGCCATCGACGGACGAAACATCGGCGGGATGAACATGGCAAACGCGGTTGATCTGATGAAGGGAAACAATGGTTCTCGCATTCGACTGACCGTGTCACGAAACGGATCACGCGGCAGCGACATCACATTGACGCGGCGTGCGGTGCGGGTTTACACCGTCAATGATATGAAGATTCTGAACGGAACAGACAACGTGGCTTACATGAGTCTCAGTCAGTTCGGGCAGGCATCGACGCAGGAAATCGATCAGGCTTTGCAGCAGCTGTACAGCAGCAACATGAAGTCATTGATTCTGGACCTGCGAGGCAACCCCGGTGGACTGTTGAACGTGTGTGTCGACATCACGAATCGTTTTCTGCCCTGCGGAACAATCGTTTCCACCAAAGGTCGTCTGCCCGCAGACAACATGATTGAAACGGCAACCTTCGATCGCACCTGGAGCACTCCCCTGGTGGTTCTGATTGATGGCGACAGTGCCAGTGCCAGCGAAATCTTTGCAGCTGCAATTCAGGAAAACCGTCGAGGAGTGGTCGTGGGAGAACGTTCGTATGGCAAAGGCACTGTCCAGACTCACTTTCCACTGCAGACAGTCAGCGGAAATCTGCGACTCACAACGGCTCGATTCTACAGCCCAACGGGCCGACCGATGGCTGGCGAAGGAGTGATGCCGGATGTGCGAGTGACGGATGCCGATGGTCCTGCCAACGGCGACCGAGTTCTGGAAGAAGCCATTCGGATTGCTCAGAGTCAGCAGCTGCATGATATGGCGGCTGCCGCCAAAAGCTGCAAGCCGACTGCTACTCCGCTGATTCGCAACTCCTTCCGACAGAACATGTTCGATGCTCCGACGACGGTGCTGTGATGAAGCAGGTTTGCCGGACTTTCCGCAGAACCAGGCTGAACCAGGACGGTTCAGGTTTCTTACCCCGCTACAAGATTCTCAAGAGGAGAATTCAGCATGAGTCGCACTCAACAATCTGAAAACCGATAGCCGGTTGCCTTCTGTCTGGAAGCCAACCGGTTTTTTGTTTTCAACGTTCGATGTGACATCATCTGATGAATCTGTTGAGTTCGATGGCGGAAATGCGGGGGACGGTTTGGGTCTCATCCTGGTTTCGCTATGCTGCAGCGACGCTTGGTCGGATATTCTCCTGGAATCAGGAATGTCAATGACGACTCATGCCCAAACCCGCCTCGATTTGCCGCGCCTACCTCTGAAGACCTCTGTATGCAGCCTGCTCCCAACTCCCCTGCCGAACTTGACGAACTGATGACACGACCGACGGAGGGCGTGTTGTCTGCTCTGCAAAAATCTTCCGGAACGTTTGCTGTTCTGGGAGCCGGGGGCAAGATGGGATTTCATCTTGCGGAGATGATTCGGCGAGGATTGGATCAATTAGGACGTGACACCCGAGTCACAGTCGTCTCTCGATTTGCCGACGCGAATGCTCGAAGAAAGTTCGAACAGTCGAAGTTTGATGTGGTGTCGGCCGATTTGAGTGATTCGAGGCAGGTGGACCGGCTCCCGAACTATGACAACGTATTTTTTCTGGCCGGCGTCAAATTCGGCACGGGCGATCAGCCCGAATTGCTGAATCAGATGAACGTTGTAATGCCCAGGCTCGTGGCGAATCACTATTCGCGTTCACGGATTGTGGCCTTGTCGACGGGGTGTGTCTATTCGTTCACCACTCCGGAATCCGGCGGCTCAACGGAGGAAAGTGAAACGAGTCCTCCAGGAGCCTACGCCGTGTCGTGTCTGGGGCGCGAAGCCGAATTCGTTCAGGCGTCCCGACAGCACGGCACGCCGGTCTCATTGATTCGGCTGAATTATTCGATCGATCTTCGTTATGGTGTTCTGCTGGATATTGCCCAGAAGGTTTGGCACCAGCAGGCTCTGGATGTTTCTATGGGTTATGCCAATGTCATTTGGCAGGGCGACGCCGTTGCCAGATTGATTGAGTGCCTGCCCCACGCCGCATCGCCTCCGTTTATCATCAACATCACCGGACCGGAAATTCTGCGAGTTCGAGACGTTGCTCAGCGTTTCGGTGAGTTGCTGGGGCGAGTTCCGGTGATCGAAGGGCACGAAGAACCGACAGCGTGGCTCAGCAACAGTGCATTGAGTACGAAACTGTTCGGGCGTCCGTCTGTGGAAGTCAGCCAGATGATTGAATGGACGGCCAAATGGGTCC
>JAGQPY010000424.1 GCA_020426485.1 Planctomycetaceae bacterium | reverse complement strand
CAAGGCGTACACCTCACAGTGCATGGTACTATCCTTGCTGGCCTTATACTTTGGCCAGCAAGGCGTACACCTCACAGTGCATGGTACTATCCTTGCTGGCCTTATACTTTGGCCGGTTGAGGCATCTCAGCTTCGAAGCTGGATCGCAGATCATCGAATCTCTGCGAGCTCTACCGCAAAAGGTATCCCTGGCTTTAGAGACGAATAATGACGTTCGGCGAATTGCCGCCAAGTACGCTCACACGAACAACTTCTTATATCTCGGCCGACAGTACAATTTCCCGTCGGCTTTGGAAGGGGCGTTGAAGCTGAAGGAAATCAGCTACATTCACGCCGAAGGCTACCCCGCTGCAGAAATGAAACACGGCCCCATCGCACTCGTGGACGAAGTTACGCCCAGTGTTTTCGTGGTGCCCCGCTGTGGCATTCAGCCCAAAGTCATCAGCAACATGGAAGAAGTGAAGGCCCGCCGCGGTCCCGTCATCGCGATTGCCTGCGAAGGCGACCACGAAGTGGAACGCATTGCCGACGACGTCATCTACGTGCCGGACGTTGAAGAATACCTGCAACCACTCGTCTGCGCGATCCCACTTCAGCTGCTTAGCTACCACGTGGCACTGCTGCGAGGCTGCAATGTGGACAGGCCACGTAATCTGGCGAAGAGTGTGACGGTCGAATAATTGCGAAGTATCCGCAGTCCGGCTCGACAGTCACTGTCGTGGTGGATCGCTTGCTGAACAACAAGCAGAGCTTTCCTGAATCGCCGGTCATTCTGAATCGTTCCGGACCGTCTGATCATCTTTGACGACCAGCCCATTGCGTCGTGATGTCAATTCATCCGCACATCAGCGCACCCCCATCAGCGCGGTGTCTCAGAACAGACGCTGTACGGGTTCGTCGCATGACCGTTGCTGCCCGCAAAAGAAGCAGCATTGCTGGTTTTGATGCCATCGCTGCGAGCACCGCACTGTGCGCCGGAACTCGTTCGCCGGATTCCGGGACCGAGGTTGAATGTTGGTGAACCCGCATCGGCAAATGCAGAACCGCAGCAAAATTCATTCTGATTCTGCGTGAAAATCTCAGGACACCCGTCGGCAGTGTGGGAGAAATCTGCACCACCAAGCCGATTGGCCTTCCGTTTGCATGACTGATTCGTCGGAGCACTCGCGAGACCTCGCCTGACTTCATCGGCGAGATTACCAGATGGCCCTCAACCAATGGCGAACGATTCAGATTCGCCGGGCCCATTCCTATTCTGGAAGGAGTTTCCGACATGGTTACGAAAGTGTCTCGCGCCCGATCTGCATTCACGTTGATCGAGCTACTGGTGGTCATTGCAATCATCGCCATTCTCATCGCACTGCTTCTTCCCGCCGTGCAGCAGGCTCGCGAGGCCGCGCGACGGACGGAGTGCAAGAACAAACTGAAACAGCTCGGCTTAGCACTTCACAACTACCACGATACTCACGGCGTCATGCCTCCGGCTTTGCTGAGTTCCGGGCGTTACAACAACACGACGTATTTTTCCGGTAACACGCGGGTGATGAACACAACCGGATGGCAAATGATTCTGCCTTTCATGGACCAGGCGCCGCTGTACAACCAGTTCAATATGAATGAACGATCCGTCACCTCAAACCCGTATAACCTGACACAGGCCAACCTGAGCACAACGAATGCTCAGTTGGTGACAACTCCCATCTCGCTGCTGGAATGCCCATCGCACCCGGAAGCCGGGCCGGGGGGGGCCGCAGTCACCAGCACTTTTTATGAGAGAACGACCGATACCCGACGCACAAGCTATGCAATGTGTTCTGGTTCATTCACGGACTACGACGCGCCGTGGGGTTCTTTGAAGACAGACTACCGTCAGGGAGCGTTTGGAAATGATGGTGCCGCAAAGATGAGAGACTTCACCGATGGCACCAGCAACATCTTTCTGGTGGGCGAAAGCTGGGGTGGCAGTCGCTACAAGACAAGCACCCACTACGGCCCTTGGGGACTCTCGGGGATTCACACTTCGATTCATGGGCGTGCCGTTGCGGCCGCCATTACTTCGACCAGCGGCGGATGCAACAATCCGACTCTCGATGTGTGCTACAACTACAGCAACACACCGGCGAGGTTCGGCATCAATGCCGACTACAACCAGAACGGCACAAACCTTGCCTACGCCTGGGGCTTCAGCAGCGGCCACGAAGGTGGAGCTCAGTTCCTGCTGGGAGACGGTACAGTGCGGTTCGTCAGTGAGAACATCGACTACAAGACCTTCTGTATTCTGAATTTCATTCACGACGGCCAGACCGTCGGCGAGTTCTGACACCGGATTCTGCCAGCCGTCCACAATCGCAGGCTTCAGTTTCTTCGAGTCTCGCTCAACCTGCGGCAGGGAAAGGCTCTTTCTGAGTTCTCTCTTTCAGATACTAAGGACGTTTGAAATGAATGCCATTCGATCGGCGATTGCGATTGCTATCGTTGTTCTTGTCGTTGGATGTGGAGGATCCGCTACCGGTCCGGCTCGAGCACCAGTGTCGGGTAAACTGACCATCGGCGGAAAGGCCGTTGAAGGTGTTGAAGTACACTTTGTGAATCCGGAATATCCGCAGCACGGATCATTTGCCGTGACGGACTCCGATGGAGGATTCAAGCTGGTTCAGGGAGCCGTCCCCGGATCCAACACCGTCTTCTTTTCGAAGATCGAAGGCGAAGGGATGGTCACGAACCCGGAAGAAGGAATGGATGCCGGCCAGTTCGAAGCCATGGCCAGCGCGGCGAAGGGCAAAGCGGCTGAGCCCGTTGCGAAGCAGGTGATTCCATCGGAATACGCTACCTCTGCTTCCAAACTGACCTTCGTTGTTCCTCAAAGCGGGGCAGACGACGCCGTGTTCGATCTGTGACATCGCCTTTCGGAGCGACCGCACGTTGAGCCAACGGAAAGCGATCAACGAAGTCATCAGAAATCACGATTGGTGACTTCGCCTGTAAAGTTGATCGGCGAAACTACCGCCACTGAATTTTTTCCTCAGGTCAGCAAGAGCGACTGAAGGGAATCGAACCCTCACCAGGAGCTTGGGAAGCTACTGTGCTACCACTACACCACAGTCGCAGAAAACATGGCTTGGTAATGATTTAGCAGTATATTCGGCTGTTTTGTAGCTTGCAATTGAATGCATTCCAACTCACGGATTTGGAGAGATTTTGGGGCTCGAAGTCGTGAGAAATGAGCCTCTGAACGACAACCTGAACTTTCAACGTCGCGAAAAGAATCGACAAGCATCTTCACTTGATGAAATCGCAGTCACTTTATTCGGAACCCAAAAACTGGTCGCCTCGGAAAGTGTCCTCTGCACGTCGGACAAGTCTCAGCAAGGACGGCTGCATTTTGTTCTGGCGAAGTTGCCGCTGTCTGTGACGTGAAAAGCCCAAAGCACATATGGGGCCACAGCGGCCCGGATGGGCTGCTGTCGCTCCACCGGAACTTGTGGTGAGCTGCGAGATGCCGTGCTGCGCTGGTGAAGTCTCACTGCGGTGCCCAAAGCCGGTCGGGGGCGAAGCAAGTCGTTCTGAGTTGTCGTGAATGCTTCTGGAAAATCAAACATGCGTCTCGGCAATGATCTTTCGGAAAAATCCAAAACGGCGACAAGTCCCAGGACTCCGGTGTGGCGCTGTTCATTTAAACGTCTCAACGCCAGGGGCTCCAGTGGCCAACGCGACACGCCCGTATTTCGATTGTTTTGACAAGTTGGCCACGGCAAGTCATTTGTTTAAGGCATGTATGTTGCGAGAGGGAAGGCCGTCTGGGCGACCGAGTGATTTCGGTCGCGAAAATTGATGTAAGTTGTTTCATGGAGGTCTGTTTTGAAGACTTTGCCCGCCGGGCTGTTGCAATTTTTGCAACGGGTTCCCGATCCTCGCGGGCGCAAGGGACGGCGTCATCCACTTACGGCCATGCTGGCCGTCGTTGTTGCGGCAATGCTGTGTAAATTTGAAGGCTACGAATCTGTCGCGCAATGGGTTCGCCTGTTGCCAATCGAATTCTGGCATGCTTTCGGAGGCACTCGGAAACCGCCATGTGCCAACTGTTATCGAGAACTGATGAACGAGGTTTGCTCACTCGAACTTGAGCGAGCATTGAACGCATGGATCACGGAAGGACTGGGGCTGAACCTTGAAGACGAAGCCGCTGGAATCATCATCGATGGCAAGGTCCTGCGAGGGACGCGAAGCGACCACAATCGCACGATGCAAATTCTCACGGCACTTGATCAGCACACGGGTTGCGTGCTTTCCGAAACAGCCATCGCAGCGGACACCAACGAAGCAAAGACGGCTGTCGAGTTTCTCAAATCACTTGTTTTGGAGGGGAAAACGGTTGTTGGCGATGCCGGGTTCTGTCAACGCGACATCTGCGAAACGATTCTTTCCGATCACGGTGAGTATCTGATTCTCGTGAAAGACAATCAGCCAACGCTTCACAAAGAAGCCATTCAAGCCTTCGTGATTCCCGAAGGCTCTTCCCCCCTATGCCAGGCGCAAAGCGTCTGAAGCAAGACGTACGGCAACCACCGTTGAGAAGAGCCGTGGTCGTATTGAACGTCGCACATTGACGACCACAACAATCGGCACCGACACCTGTGACTGGCCCGGTCTGCGTCAGTTTTTGAAACTTGAACGCGAAACCACAATCAAGGGCGAAACGAAAACGACAGTGGCCTATGCGGTCACCAGTCGTTCGCCGCAATCGTCGACGGCCGAAGAATTTCTGACTCTGTGGCGCGATCGCTGGGCGATCGAAAACCGATTATTCTGGGTCAAGGATGTCACTCTGCGAGAGGACCACAGCCGCATCCGAACAGGCCATGCGGCATTCGCAATGAGCATCATTCGCAACACAAGTATCAACTACATCAGGAGTTCCGGCCAACAGTGCATCGCTGCAGCCTTCAGATCAAACACACTACGCATACCCGCACTCTTAACCAGACTCGGTATCCTCATTAAATGAGTCGCCCTGCGCGTAGATGTCTCACGACTTCTGCTACACATGAGTGACTGGTATTCTACTTTACAGCGGATGCCTTACTCCGCGAT
>JAGQPY010000423.1 GCA_020426485.1 Planctomycetaceae bacterium | reverse complement strand
TGTCGAAAAGAAGCCCATGCTGCGGTACTTCAACTGGCTGAAGGAAAAGATTGCATCGAACACGCCGTCGGACGTCATGGTCCGCGAGCTGTTGGCCTCTCGTGGAGGTACCTTCACCGATCCTGCGACCAACTACTATCAGACCGAAACAGAAACTCTGAAGGTTGCGGAAAACGTGGCTCAGGTGTTCATGGGCATGCGAATTCAGTGTGCTCAATGCCACAACCACCCGTTCGACCGCTGGACCATGGATGATTACTACGGCTTTGCAGCCTTCTTTGCTCAGATCGGTCGCAAACGAGCAGAAGACCCTCGTGAACAGATCATCTTTAACAGCGGCAGTGGCGAAGTGAAACACCTGGTCGATGGCCGCAACATGGCTCCCAAGTTCCTTGGGGGAGAGGCCCCGGATCTGGCAGGACGAGATCGTCGTGAAGTCATGGCCGAATGGCTGGCTTCACCCAAGAATCCGTACTTCGCCACCAATCTGGCCAACATTGTCTGGGCTCACTTCTTCGGACGAGGCATCATTGACCCGGTGGACGACGTTCGAGTCAGCAATCCGCCGGTCAATGCCGAATTGCTCGATGAACTCGGCAGGAAGTTCACGGAATACAACTACGACTTCCGCCAACTGGTCAAAGACATCTGCACTTCTCGAACTTACCAGTTGTCCACGGCCACAAATCCCTCCAATGAGTCGGACCACACGAACTTTGCACATGCAGAACTTCGCCGAATGCGTGCGGAAGTCATGCTGGACTGCATCACTCAGGTCACGTCCACCACGAACAAGTTTCCCGGACTGCCGGTGGGTGCTCGAGCCGTTCACATTGCTGACGGCAATACCTCAACATACTTCCTGACGACGTTTGGTCGAGCCAAACGGGAAAGCGTCTGTTCCTGCGAAGTCCAGATGGAACCCAACCTGTCGCAGGCTCTGCACCTGATCAATGGTGACACGTCGAATGACAAGATTCGTCAGGGCGGGCTGATCCCAGCGCTGCTGAAGGAAAACAAGACACCAGCAGAGATCATCACCGAATTGTATCTGCGGTGTTTCTGTCGAGTTCCAACGGAACAGGAGCTGAAGAATCTCGTCGAGGTCGTCGCCCAGGAAGAAAATACTCAGCAGGCACTCGAAGACATCTTCTGGTCGCTGCTGAACTCGCGAGAGTTCCTGTTCAATCACTGATGAGTTTTAAACGGCCTCGGGACGAGTTTCTGCAACTCAGGAAAGGCCATTTTTCCAGTTGTGTCAATTCTGCCTGCCGCGTTGGCAAGATTCGCCGATCCGCGAAGGAATGACGATTGAAGAAACTGGACAATTTCAATAATCACTGCCACGTGAAAGGATTCACTCGTTCGGCAGCCATCAATTCGAAGCACGGCCTGGTCGTGCAATGGAGCCACCATGATGAAATTCAGAACACGAAAGACAATCGCAGCCGCGTGCCTTGGTCTTGGCCTGCTCAGTTCTTCAGCAATCGCGCAGGAAAAGGTCAACTTCGAGGACCACGTCAAACCGATCTTTCGCGCGAAGTGTTTCAGCTGTCACAACACGAATAAGAAGACGGCCGACCTGGACCTGTCCTCCTTCACCGCGTTGATGCAGGGTGGTGGTTCCGGAGCCGTCATTGAACCAGGTGATCCCTCCAACAGCTACCTGTTCATGGTCATGAATCATGACTCTGAACCATACATGCCGCCCAACTCGGACAAACTGCCCGAGGATATGCTGAAGGTCGTCCGCGCATGGATCGAAGGTGGTGCTCCGGAAACGGCAAACAGCAAGGTCATGCTGCCTAAGAAGCCATCGGTCAGTCTCAGTGTGGATGTATCGGCCGGTGCTCGCCCGGAAGGTCCGCCGCCGCTGCCGGACGTTCTGAGTCTGGAACCTGTGGTTCATACGAATTCCACCACAGCAGTCTCATCCATCGCGACAAGTCCCTGGGCAAAACTGATTGCAGTCTCCGGCCAGAAACAGGTCATCCTGTACAGCAGTGAAACCCTTCAGCCGCTGGGTGTATTGCCGTTTCCCGAAGGCGAAGCTCGCGTGCTGAAGTTCAGCCGCAACGGTGCCTTGCTGCTGGCGGGCGGAGGTCATGGGGCTGCCAAAGGTCTGGCCGTGGTCTGGGATATCAAGACCGGCAAACGAATTATTCAGGTCGGCGATGAACTGGATGAAGTTCTGGCCGCCGATATCAGCGCCGACCAGTCACTGGTGGCTCTCGGCGGGCCGGGAAAGGTCGTTCGAGTCTACAATACTGCGACCGGTGAACTCGCTTACGAAATCGTGAAGCACACAGACTGGATCAGCACGCTGGAGTTCAGTCCGGACAGTATTCTGCTGGCCACCGGCGACCGCAATGGTGGCCTGCATGTCTGGGAATCCTTCACGGGCCGTGAATACCTGACACTTGGCGGGCACAAGGCGGGCGTTTCCGCCGTCTCCTGGCGTATCGACAGCAACGTTCTGGCATCTGCCGGGCAGGATGCCAACATCATGCTGTGGGAAATGGAAGAAGGAAAAAACATTAAATCATGGGGAGCCCACGGTGGTGGCGTCAACAGCATGGAATTCTGCCGCGATGGCCGAATCGTCAGCTGTGGTCGCGACAAGGTGGCCAAACTGTGGGACCAGAACGGCGGCCAGAAGATTGCGTTTGAAGCCTTCGGTGATCTGGCTCTTCAGGTCAGCCACTGCGACGAAACGGACCGCGTGATCGCCGGTGACTGGACGGGCGAAGTTCGCGTCTGGTCGGCGGCCGACGGAAAGCGTCTCGGAAACCTGACCACAAACCCGCCGCTGCTGGCAACGCGAGTTCAGGAAGCGGAAGCCCGGATCGCTCCGCTGAATCAGAAGCTTGCCGATGCTCGCAAGGCTTTGGAAGCTGCCACAGCCGAACGTAATGCTCACGTCCAGAAGATTGAGGCCGGCAAGCAGGCACTGGCGGCTGCTCAAAAAGCGGTTGCAGACAATCAGGCTGCCCTCAAGGATCAGCAGGGCGTTCTGGCAACTCAGCAGCAGAAGCAGACGCAGACTCAGCAGACGCTCGACAACCTGAAGAAGGCCGTTCCGGAACTGACTGCCGCCGTTGAGAAGGCGGGCACTGCGTCGGACATGATGCAGGAAGATGCCGGGCTGAAGCAGGTGGTCGAAAACCTGAAAGCTCAGGTCGCCCAGCGAACGGCGGAAATGCAGCAAACGGAGACCGGACTGAAGGCACTGGTTGCGGAAGTCCAGAAGTACACTCAAATGGTCGCCGCCACACAGCAGCAGCTGGCAACAGCCGAAAAGAACGCCGTCGACCAGAAGACAGCTCTGGATCAGCAGATGGCCGCTCTGAAGCCGTTCGACGAAAAGCTGGCAGCGGCTCAGGCACAAGTCAATGGAGCTCAGAACGAAGTAACGGTGGCCGTGGCCAACGTTGACCGCTGGAAGAATTATGTTGCTCTGCGAGACGAATTAACGGTACTGCAGCAGCGTCAGGCCGAAAAGGAAAAGGTGGAAATTGCGGCTCTGGAAGCAGAAGCCATGTTGAATGAAAAGCAGCAGCAGATTGCTCAGTCTCAGCAACTGGCCGATGCCAAAGCCAAAGAAATGGCGGAAGCGCAGAAAAAGACCACGGAGCTGACCGCCGTCGTAACGGCCACCGAAACTGAAATGAAAGCCGCTCAGGAAATGGCGACAAAGCACGAACAGGCCATTCCGATTCTTCAGGCAGCCGCTCAGCAGGTAAAATCAGCAGCTTCCATGTTGCCACAGGATGCAGCCGTCAAGGAATCCGCCGCCGCACTGGATAAGGCCGCCGCCGAAAAAACGGCAGCTCTGGCAGCGTTCCGGCAACAGGCTGCCGCCGCCGAAAAGAAGATCGCGGAAACAAAAGCTTCGCTGACGACGGTGACCGCTGCGATGACCGCGGCTCAGCAGGAAATGGTGGCCGCACAGGCATCCATGAAGAAGCTGACGGCGGAAGCGGCCCCGATTCAGCAACAGACAGCCGAAGCCAAAGCCAGACTGACATCTGCCGAAGCAGAACTTCAGAAGGCTCAGCAGATTGTGGAAGCTCGCAAGGAACAGCTTCGACCACAACTGCAGCTGACTCAGGCCTCCACTCGGTAGGGCTTCCACACGATAAAGGTCTCCTGCGTTCCGATGACGGAACGACAGCTCCGCCCCGATGGTTTTCCATCGGGGCTTTTTTATGACCTCATCGCCGGGTCATTGCGGACACCCGTGGTGGAAACTATTTCGCCTGACAGATGTGAACGTCATCAAAATGAACTCCGGGGCCATTCACCGTAAAGTGCAGACTGGTTTTCGTCGCGTGAGCCAGACCGGGCGACTTTAAAAAGCCAATGGGCCGACCATCAATCAAGACTCGCATCCGGTCACCGACCAGTTCAATACGCACGTCGTACCACTTCCGCTGCTGCAGTTCGAAGGGGGCAGATGATCCACGACCTGCCAGCAGCAAATCAGCTTCGGCCCTGCGATCCGGATCGCGACGCATCTCAAAGATGTCGTTTCGCATCACGCCTTCCTTGTCGTCTCCCAGCCGAATGGCCCTGGGGGTGAATGCAATTCGACAGATATGACCCGCGTGAGACCCCTTGTAACCCTTATCATCAAAGACAACATTGAAGGTGGTGGAACCTTCCAGACGAAAACGAAAATCGACCACAACATCCTTCATGTCGCGATAACTTCGACCCACAGCTCCATGGTCGTCCCGCCCCTGATGACCAACCAGCACTCCGTCTTTCACCTCAAAAGCCGGAATCACAACCTTCCATTCACCCAGACCGTCACGCTGAAAGGAGTCCTCAAACAGAGTCACTCCCGGTTCGGCCAGTGGCTCGGAAGGCACGTCTGGTACCTTCACGGTCTTCTTTGAAGTGGCGGATGCCGTGGTCTGGCCCACAACAACCGCCGGCAACACAGCCAACGCCAACAACCAGCCGACGGTGGGCCGAATCATTTCAAAGCACATCTCACAAACCTTCGCAATTCAAGACGCAGGAAACACACAGATCGTGGACTGACATCGACCGAACAATGTACCGCAGGACGTCAGACTTCAACAAGAGTG
>JAGQPY010000422.1 GCA_020426485.1 Planctomycetaceae bacterium | reverse complement strand
CACGTCAAATCCCCATGAACCTGCCAACACCCGCCGTCTCCTAAACCCGATTCCTGCACTCATTCTTTTCACGTCCCCCAGTCCGTCGATCGAACATGTAGGCAACGGACGGGAAGTCCGTCGTACAGGCTTGGATCAAACCTCATTTTGATCGCTGACAAACCACTCGTCGGATACTGCCGGACATGCGCGCTGCGTGCGCGCATGTTCTTTTATCCGGCGTACCGAAACCATTCGGGATTCGCGGAGATCTCAACGGAATGGTTTTCCTTTCTTTGTTGTCCACGGACAGATTGTTTTCTTCACCAACAGTTGATGTCTCGTGTCTTTGTGTCATGAGTCAGTTTGAAGCACTGACAGGTTCGGCCAGCAGATCTGTTTTGGATTGTTCCGGGTCTCGTGCTGTTTCCGCCTGTTTGCGGATGTCGGCGGCATCGCTGGACAGATCTCCTTCTCCCCGATTGACGACCTGTTCCGGAGCCTGCCCATTGCGTCTCTGTAACACTCCGCGTACTCGCCCGGATTCGTCCCCCTGCTGTTTTCCGGCATCCAGGTCTTCGCTCACCATGTGCACGGGAACGCCCTGCGGAAAGACAATTTCGCGGCTGTCATCCGGCATCGAATAATTCCTGTCTGCAAAGGCTTTCAGAACCAGTCGCATGACGGAAGAACGAACTTTCGTCCACGCATGCGCTGATGTGTCGCACCAGGCATAGAATCGCAGGATGACGGAGGATGATCCCAGTTCTTCCACAAGTACCTGAGGTTCCGGACTGTCCAGAACAGCGGGATGTTCAGTCAACACCTGCAGCGCTGTGTCCTGAGCTTCGGACAACGGAACGTCGTAACCAATTCCGGCCACAAACGTAAACCGACGATTGGGGTTGGATGTGAAGTTGACGATCGTTCCCTTGTAGATCTGTGAATTCGGAATTTGTACGTGGTTGCCCTCCGTCGTCATCAGCAACGTGCCTCGTGTATTGACTCGCTGAACAAATCCCTGTTGTCCGGCTACTTCAATCAGATCACCGTACTGAAACGGGTTCTGCATGCTCAGCAGAATACTGGACAGAAAATTTTCCGCGATGTCCCGAAAGGCAATCCCGATGACCAGTCCGAAGCGTCCGGTCCCACCCAGTACCGTCACGGCCAGCTGAGTCAGCCCCGTGATCCTGAGCACAAAAAACAGCCCCAGCAGCAGCACCGGGATCATCAACACTTTCCTGAAGACTTCGCGGAGCAGCTTCGTTTGAATTCGCCGAAGAATCGTTCGGTCCGCCAGTCGCTGCGCGAATCCTCCGCACATCCAGGTCAGCGCCAGCATGGCCAGAGCGATGATCGCGAGAGGCAGGGAGCGAATGATGATTCGACCGATTCCCCGCAGTTCCGTCCATGCCGGATTCAGGTCAAGAATGGGCGGCTCGGCCACCCGGATTCTGTTGACCACCGCGACGACATCTTCGGTTCTCGACGCCAGGTCGCCGGCCCATGTTCGATATTTTTCGCTTTCCGTCGCCCCGGTCAGGAAGACGACACCGTTTTCGACGACCACATCTTCATCACGAAACCACTCCGTAGACGTCAGTATCTGTCGCAGACGTGCCCCGATTTCAGAGTCGCCCACAACTTCCGACACACTGACCTCATCCGGAGTTTCCGGTGGTGCCGAGATTTGTTCGTTTGAGAGCTCGGAAGCGTCCGGAGAACCCGACGGCGTTTCTGGCTGAGCATCACCTGTTTGAGCCCTGACAGGCGGCAGGGAAACCTCCATAACGATCAGCGCCACTCCCAACAGCAGACGCCCCATCAACGTTCTCATGTTTGCCCCCCAAAGCCGTATCCACCGCGAACCGAAACGATGCCAATGTGCCTGTGTTCTTGTCTCTGCGTCGCTGACCCGCATTGCATCGCTGATCTACTGCTGTTCACTAAGGTCCTGCACCCCGGTCACTGCCGCCGATCCGTACTTGACATGAGTGAATTCGATCCAGCCGCGATTGAGCGATTTCGGAAGTGAATCGCCCGTCGAGAAGGTGTCATCCAGCAGGCGAGTTTTGCCTGGCAGGTCCAGCATCCAGACAGGTGAAACTGTCTTTGTTGCGAAGGCTCCCATCGGAACGGCAATCCGTTCGAACTTCTTCTTGTCTTTCAGGTGCCCGACAGTCACAAATGCGACAGCCCATCCGTTTTCCGGTGCGAGAACAACGTTGTGAACTTTCCCCAGCTGCATCCAGTTGGAATCGCGAATCAGACGGCCATGAATGTCGGATACTGTCAGCAACGATGGCTTATCGTTCTGGCCTGTCCAGTATGGATTCGCCTGATAATGATCATAGAGTTCTCGCAGGTTCGGCACGTCCACAAACGCAGACGGAGATGCGTTGAGTATCTCGGAGATCTGATCAACGCGTTCCAGATCAACAGACAACTGCAGTCTCTGGTCGTCTCGCCACGATGCAGCGACAGAAGGTGGCAGGAAGTAACTGGTCGGAATCGAATTCTTTATTCGACGGCTGTGAACAACAAAGAACGCAACGCGCCCGTGACTGCGATCGACAACAATATCCGCCACGGTACCCACCATTGCACCTTTCGTGTCGATCACTCGCTGATGAATGATGTCTTCCGCCTTCACAACGCTGGTGAACCCGACGTTCGGGTCTTCCGGTATGCCGAGTTTTCGTTCTTCGAATGCTGATCCTGAAGTGGTCAGGAGAAGTGAGATGACGGCTGTGATGAGTGCGGGTTTCATAGTGATCTTCTTTCCGTTGAGGGATGATGCGGGGGCTGCTTTCGACGCCTGCAGCAAATTCGAAAATCAGACACATCACTTCTGAAGAGTGGCCATATCCATCGACGTCAACCGTGAGACCACAATCGGCCCCAGGCTGTCCAGAAATGTTTTGACGTCGATGACCGACTGCGGCATCCCGTCTTCCTGAAAGACTCGATCCGGATCGACGGCAATCAGCGGAATCCCTCGTTCCTGAACGGTCAAAAGCCACTTGAGAAAGTCCGGAGGCGATAGCTCAGCAACGACTTCGGTCTGCAGCCACTCAGCCTGCTGAAGATAGGCCGATGCCGCCACCGACGTTGTGAAGACAGGAATAAGCTCCTCGGCACCCTGCCGTCCTGCTTCCAAGACCGGAGTCGCCAGATCCTGCGAGTCTCTTTCCGCGATGATGTAGATTGATGTTGGTGTTTCGTGTGGCATTCAAATTTCTCCTTTCCCGCAGTGCTCTTGTGCCTGTCGCTGACTGCAGTGTCCGATTCTTCAGGTCTTGAAGTTGACGCTGACGGCGCAGGTTGCCGCATGAGCAGCGCATCTGCGGAAGCGTGTTCATGTGGTTATGATTTGGCGGCGGCATCTCGCGTGTCGTCATGGAGAACAAACGCAACTGCTGTGCCATGACGGCCGGGAGCCGGAATTCCGAGCAAATCTGAAAGGCTGCTCCTGGCCGTCGAATGATGATCAACCATGGCGACTCATTGGCGTTCACCGCCGCACCGACACCGTCGACTTGCAACTCAGCAGCATCATTCACCGCGAAACGTTGTCATCGCGCTGTGGTCGATCTATGAATTCCGGGTGACACTGAGACCATGACTGCAACGCTGTGAATCATGTTTTGATGGAGAAAACAATGGCAGCCGGAGAGGACATTGGTCGCAGAAGCGGTGAGACTTCCGAGAACACCACCATGCTCTTCGGATTCTTGAATCCGGCGACAGAAATGCGACGCAGCGTTGCCGAAACTGGATTTCGCCGCCGACGGCCAACCGAAGAATTTCCATTGCGCAACGGTACGCTTTCTGCAGAGTGCGGAAAAAACTTCATTCCAGCGCGAGGGCCACGACGGTTCCGATCCGTACTCATTGCACGCGGGCGGCCTTGGTCGGTAAAAAGCATCTATGAAGTGACGTCGAATACCTGACAGGAATCGAATGAAATGCTGACGGAACGACATTCAGAACCGCAGGTGACTGCGACGGCGAAAACCGTTCTGCCGCGAGCCGGGCGTCGGCTGCGGATGCATGTGATCTGGAATACTCACGCCGGCAGCGCCTCCCGAGCGACGGATGTGCGGCATCGTTTGATGGATTTCAAAGTGTCGTCGCAGAGGCGTGAACAGGTTGAACTCACGCTGACGATTCCACAGTCGGCAGCGGATGTTCCGCGGATCGCCCGGAAGGCGGCTCAGACGGGAACCGACGTTGTCGTGGCCGCAGGAGGTGATGGCACTATTAACGCGGTCGTTCAGGGGCTGGCAGAAGCCAACTTCTCCGCAGCGCTGGGAGTGATTCCACTGGGGACAGGAAACGATTTTTGTCGAAACCTGCAGATGCCACTGGATCCCTTTCAGGCTCTCGATTTTCTGGACCATCCTGTCTTCCGGCGCATTGATGTGATGCAGACCGTTTCCGCTGCCGGTGAACATCACTTCGTGAACATGGCCACGGCCGGAAATACGGGACACTTCTCCAGCATCGTGACCGAAGACATGAAGCACTTCTGGGGACCACTGGTCTACCTGCGCGGAGTCGTGGACGTGCTGTCTTCGCTGCAGAAGTTTCAGATTCGAGTGACTCTGGACGATGAACCGGAATTTCGCTGCAGTGCGTTGAATCTGTATGTGGCGAACGGCCCCGGCACCGGCGGAGGCATGGTGGTCGCATCTGATGCGTCCATGGAAGACGGACTGATGGATGTGGTCATTTTGCGGGAATGTTCGCCGCTGGACATCGCTTCTCTGGCGGCTCGATATACGCTGGGCGATTACCGCGAAAGCGAGTTTGTCTATCACCGTCGAGCCAGGCGAATGACACTGCACAGCGAGCCCGCGCTGGAGTTTTCACTGGACGGCGAACCCGTCAGCGATCAACCGTCCGAAATCAAAGTCCTGCCCGGCGCGCTGTGGGTGCTGACGTCTGTGGATCGCGATGCCTGAAGTGGGCCTTGCCCACGCCCCATTTCGAGCTTCCGCTCGGAGGCGAACCGTCGCTCCCGATGGTCGCTCTGAAATCTTGGCTCAACGGAAACATGTTTTCTGCAATAAGCGTCGCTAACGAGGGAGGGCCACGGACCAATTCGAGCTACCGCTCGGAAA
>JAGQPY010000421.1 GCA_020426485.1 Planctomycetaceae bacterium | reverse complement strand
TCAGCGACCTGTTGACGGAAGTGGACATCAACGGCGACGGTCGTTTCAGCAAGGGGACTGGTCTGTCCGGTGACATCTTCATCGATATCAACAATCCTGACGGCGACTCAAAAAACCGCCTCACGTTTGCCGAGTTGACCAGCACACCAGTCAAAGAACTGTTCAATGCCGGGATCAGTACCGAAGCGTACGTGGACCTGGCACTGTCTGCCGATACCGACTTTGCCGGTTTGCCCGAACTGACCGCAGATCTGACGGTCGACTGGGCCATCGGTTTAACCGTTCGTGATGGTCTGGTTGGCGGCGGCCTGCCCGATGTTTCCATCCGCGACGTCACGCTCGACGTCGGCAGTATGTTTGAAACAACGTTAGTTCCGGTGATTCAGAAGTTCAACGATAACATCGGAGCGATCAAGCCGTTGGTTAAATTCCTGGCTTCACCCGTACCAGGCCTGAACGATCTGTCGGAACTGGTTTCGGGGCCAAAGATCACATTTCTGACACTGGGGATTCTGGGAACGGGGGTCAATGAAAGCTCAATCAAGGCCGCAAAGATCGCCAATCAGGTGGTCGGTGTCCTGAACGAAGTCTTTGAGTTCGGTGATGCCATCGAAGCGATGAGCGCCGATGCAGACGGGGTTAAGATCAACTTCGGCACTTACCATTTGTCCGGCGGCGGCAAAGACCTGACCGATCCCAATGCCGACCTGGCGATCGATCCAGCCATGCTGGATACGACACTGATTCCAGGCACCGACGGCGGTCTCTCACCAGGCGTGCTCGACCAGACCGCCAACTCAGGCACAGCTGGTTCCGACAAAACAAAGTCGGCACTCAGCAAGCTCACGGGTTCTGCCGACAGCAATGGCAAAGGCGGCCTGGGAATCAAGATTCCGCTGCTGTCCGATCCGTCGAACATCTTCAAACTGTTCACCGGGGAAAAGGCGGACATCATTCAATGGGATATTCCCACTCTGGATCTGAAGGTGCCGTTTAAGATGGAACTGGGACCGATTCCGTTCGAACCCAGCCCGCTGTACGTCACGTTTGGTGCAGCACTGGAAGCGTTTGTCGATCTTTCGGTTGGCTTTGATACGCGCGGCATTGCGAAGACCGGTAACTTTATTGACGGACTGTACTTCGGTGACCTTGAAGACGTTACCAGTGGTCCGGACATCGACGAATTCATGCTTAGTCTGGAAGCAACGGTCGGCGCCGCCATTAAGAAAGGGCCGTTCAGCGCTGGAATCGAAGGTGGTCTGCGCGCGGATATCGGACTGAATTGGAACGATCTGGATGGCGACGGAAAACTGTATCTGGATGAAATTGCAGATCTGTTTGAATTGCGTCCGGAAGGCGGCGGCGGATTCCCAGGCGTCTGCGTGTTTGATGCACACGGGGAATTCACGGCGTTCCTGCGAGCCTACCTGAAGATACCGTTCAAGACGTTCAATATTGATATCGCCGATATTGAGTTGTACAGCTTCAACCATCACTGTGCCGCTCCGGGTGTCGCCGAACTGGGGACAAAAGACTCGGAACTACCCGAAGGCACACTGTTGCTGTTTGCCGGGGAACATGCTGACGATCGCGGACCGTTGTACGGCGATGACATCAACGAAGAATTCTCTGTCCGACAATTCCTCGACACCGACGTGGAAAGCGAAACATTCGATCAGGAAGTTACTGAAGTCACGTTCCACTTCACGAATCGTGATGACCAGCCCGACACGGTCGTACGGACTTACACCGGCGTAAAAAATATCATATTCACCGGCGGCGACGGCAACGACAAAATTACGATTGACGCCAGTGTCACGGTACCAACGCGACTGATCGGTGGCGCTGGTAATGACATTCTGATCGGAGGCAGCGGTGCGGATATCATTTCCGGCGGATTGGGCAACGACCGCATGGAAGGCGGCGCGGGCAACGATCATTATGTCTTCAGCGATAGTTGGGGCCAGGACATCGTGGTTGAAATTAAAGGCGGCCCTGACACACAGGACACCTTCGATTTTGGCAGTGTGACGCAGTCTCTGAATGTGGCCTACGGAAGTATTGCAGTCACCAGTGGCAGTAATCGAGTTGACGGCGGCCCGAATCAGGCCGGTGTGACGGTTCGTACCGAAGGTATCGAACGGTTTATTGCAGGCGGTGGCAATGACTCCCTGACAGTCGGGCAGATCATTGGTGCGCATTCCGAAAACACCTGGAATCTCACCGGGCAGGGTCAGGGCGATATCAACAACGAGTTCAGCTTTGCGGGATTTGAAAATCTTCGCGGCGGCGCACAGAACGATATCTTCAAAATCGACCAGCAGGATGGTGTTGCAGGCGCGATCGATGGAGCCGGAGGACGTGACACCCTGGACTACAGTACTCTGACAGAAACGGTCAGAGTCGACATGCAGACCGGAACGGCCAACAATATCGGGCGTTTTGTGGGCATCAATGAATTCATCGGAGGACTTTCGAATTCCGATTCATTGCTGGGCCCCAATCAAGATATCAACTGGACGCTGGATGGTCAGGACTCGGGAACCGTCGATTCATCCGGTTTTCGAAGCTTTGAAAATCTGACGGGCGGCGACAAAAACGATCGCTTCGAAATCAATGCGAACGGGCGACTCACCGGAAAACTGATCGGAACTCGCACGGTCGGACAGACAGACAACGACCGCATCGATGCTTCCGGCGTGAATGTTGATTTGCGGTTTGCTGTGACCGGTCGCAATCAGGGAACGGTTGCTCAGAATCTGCCGCTGGTCAATTTCGCATCCATCGAAAACCTGACCGGAGGCAGTGCCAACGACACCTTCGCGATGTCACCGGGGTCGTCGATCAGCGGCCAGACCGATGGTTCAGCGGGGTTGCGAGATCATCTGGATTACTCCGCATGGACGACGGCTGTGTCAGTCACTCTGGACGGCAGCAATCAGGTCGGCACGGTGACGGGGGTCGAAGATGTCACCGGTTCATCGGCTGCCGATACGATCACTGGTAACGCATTAGGGAATCGGCTGATTGGTGGCGGCGGTGCAGACACTCTGCACGGCAAAGGTGGCAATAACCTGATCATCGGCGACCTGGCAACGATCGAGATTGTCGACGGAGCTATTGCTTCGATTCGTACCAATACCACGTTTTCCGCCAATGACACGATCACTTTTGGCGATGGAAATAACATCCTGCTTCCTGGCAGCGGCAGCGATTCGGTGACGTTCGAAGCGGACAACGGCGGTGGACGGAATTTCATTGGAGGCGATCAGGTACTGGTGACGCTTTCCGGTGGACGTGTGGTCACGATGCAGAGCATTCAGCCGTCTGATGGCGGCGCCGACACAATCACCGTTGGTGCCGGCGACGATTTTATCATCGCGGGCAACGGCGCTGATACGATCACTGATACGGGTGGTCGCAATGTGATCATCGGTGATCGCGGCACCATTCAACTTGTGAACGAACTTCCTACGTTCGCCATCAGTCAAATCTCCGTCGGCAGCGGCAACGACAACATCACGACGGGCGGTAATATTGACGCGATCATCGCGGGTGGCGGCGACGATGTCGTTAAAGCGGGCGACGGCGACAATTATGTCCTCGGCGACAACGGGAGCATCACGTTTGTCACCGGCGTGCCCGTCAGCAGCGTCCTGAATCTCTCCGCGTCCGACGGGAACGATGACATTACGACCGGAGCGGGCCGTGACTTTGTCTTTACCGGAAACGGAGACAATACGGTTCATGCCGGCGACGATAACGACGATGTGGTCGGCGGCAGTGGAATCGACATCATCCACGGTGAGGGTGGCGATGACTTTTTGGTCGGCATGCTGGGTGACGACACCATCGATGGCGGTTCCGGCAATGACGTGATGTTTGGCGGTTTGCCCTATGGACTGCGAACCGATTACCAGCTTGGCACTGACGACTTCACTTCACCGCCGTCAGAAAACGCGAATCCATTTTTCCCCGGATTTGATCCCACTCAGGCATTCCTGATTACCCCGAAGATCGTGGGTGGCGACTCAATCGACGGAATCACCGGCGATGGACGCGATGTGTTGCACGGACGAGACGGCAATGATGTGATATTCGGTGGAGCCGATTCGGATGAACTTTACGGTGGCAGCGGAGTCGATTATCTGGATGCCGGGGCGGGCAACGACCTTACGATTCTGGGCGAAGATGGGGATGACGTCATTCGCGGCGGCTTTGGTAATGACGAGCTGCACGGTGGAAGCGGCATCGATCAGGTATACGGTGACGCCGGCGACGACACGCTGTACGGTGAGGCAGGCGATTCCACCGGAAAGCAGGCCGGACAGCGACTTTTCGGCGGTGATGGCCGTGACGTCCTGTTCGCCTTTGCCCCGACAACCGACTTCGCCACCGAGAAGTTACTGGTTGGTGATCAACTCTTCGGCGGCCCCGGAGGCGACTTCCTGCATGGCAATCTCCGTAAGGAAGTCTTTGACGGCGGCGGCGGAAACGACTTCATCAGCGGCGACGAATTTGCAGGATTTGAATACGCCGCGAGAACTGACGCTGATGTCAATGGAGCCGATGACGTGCTTGTGGGCGGCAGCGGTGAAGATCAACTGTTCGGCGGTGGCGGTGATGACGAGATCTGGGGTGGCGCGGGAACCGATTACATTGTCGGGCAACAGGGCAGCGACAGGCAATACGGCGGCAGCGGCATCGACTTGTTTGTACTGCCGACGTCATTGGGCATCGACGGACATCGTGATCCAGGGACCGATACAATCGATGGCCACTTTGGCAACGATCCCGGCGAACCTGCGGACCGTCGAACCGTGGACGACAACGCGACTGACATCCTGACGATCGACGGAACCACCGGCAACGACACAATCCTGATCGGCAAGGATACGGCATCCGGACAGGCCGGAGTGTTTTACAACTCGGGCGCTCCCATTCGCGTCAACATGCTGGATGCAAACGGCAATCTGCTGATTGAGCAGTTCCGCATCGCCGGCCTCGCAGGCAATGACACCATCGGTTTCCATACCGAATTGGCTCTGACGTCCGGTGCGCTCGCATCGACACCCACCGGTCTCGAACCTTTGGACCTGTCCGCCCTGG
>JAGQPY010000420.1 GCA_020426485.1 Planctomycetaceae bacterium | reverse complement strand
CGAATCTTCTGCTGGAGCATTTTCAGCAGTCAAAGAATGTTTTCGAAGATAATCCCGGCGACGCGGAGTAGTTGTTGCAGGTCGGACAACTCCGAAACAGCACAGGCGAATCGCCGACGGACGTCGTTAAGCAGGCGGCTTTCATGACCGTGGCTTCCATGATTCTGAATCTGGATCAGACGTTGTCACGTGAATAGAAAATCGCGTCCCATTCCAGTCCGTGAGTCACGGGAAGACAAGAAAAGAGTATCTCAGGTCCTGATCAGGCTGAATGACGGAAAAATGAACGACATGGGACAACCAGTTTACGAAACCATCTTCCAGCAGACTCGCCGCTATTTTCTCGGTCAGGGTGCAGGTGTCAGTCTGGGAGCGATGGCGCTGGCAGCGCTGCGGGCAGAATCGGGGTTTGGGGCAGAATTCCGGGGCCCACCTCCGGCGCTGGTGGCGTCTGTGCAGCATCTTCCGGCAAAGGTTCGCAGCGTTATTTTTCTGACGCAGTCCGGCGGGCCATCTCAGATTGAACTTTTTGACCACAAGCCGGACCTGATTCGATGGGCGGGAAAGGAGCTGCCCGACAGTATTCGGCAGGGGCAGAGGCTGACGACGATGACCGCCAGTCAGAAACAGTTGATCATGCCCGCTCGCACACGGTTTCGAAAGTGTGGCAACAGCGGTGCCACCATTGGCGAGTGGCTTCCGCATTTACAGAACATTGCAGACGAAGTCTGTTTCGTGAAGTCCATGACCACGGATCAGATCAATCATGCTCCGGCCATGACGAAGTTTCTGACGGGACATCAGATACCGGGACGGCCCAGTATGGGAGCTTGGGTCAGTTATGGTTTGGGGAGTGAGAATCGCAACCTGCCCGATTATCTGGTACTGATTTCCAAAATGAAGCGGCCCAGTGACCAGCCGCTTTACGATCACTATTGGGGCAGCGGATTTTTGCCGTCCGGACATCAGGGTGTGAAACTGCGGAACTCTCAGGATCCTGTACTGTATCTGCGAGACCCCAAGGGTCTGCCTCGCAACGTTCGCCGCAGTATGCTGGATAAACTTGCGTTGCTTAATCAGCACCAACAGCAGCAGACCGGAGATCCGGAGACGCTGACTCGCATTCAACAGTACGAAATGGCCTGGCGAATGCAGACCAGTATTCCGGAACTGAGTGACCTGAGCGACGAGCCGGAATCCACCTTTGAGTTGTACGGTGCTGACTCCCGACGTCCGGGAAGCTATGCGTCCAACTGCGTTCTGGCTCGCCGACTGGTCGAACGCGGCGTTCGCTTTGTGCAGCTGTTTCATCCCGACTGGGATCACCACAGTCGTCTGTCATCCTGGTGTACCGCTCGATGCCGCGATACCGATCAGGCCAGTGCTGCACTGGTGATGGACCTGAAACAGCGAGGACTGTTAGATGAGACTCTGGTGCTGTGGGGCGGTGAATTCGGGCGAGGTGTCGCGGGTCAGGGACAGTGGGACAGTCCGGAAGGTGGCCGCGATCATCATCCTCGCTGTTTTACCATGTGGCTCGCAGGCGGAGGTGTTCGTTCCGGAATGACGTACGGAATGACCGATGACTTCAGCTACAACGTGTCGGAAAACCCGGTCCATGTGCGCGACCTGCACGCGACAGTTCTGCATCAGCTTGGCATTGAGCACGACCGCTTCACGTATCGACATCAGGGTCTCGACTTCCGCTTGACCGGTGTGGAAGAAACGCGAGTGGTTCGAGATATCCTTGCCTGAGATGGCTTCCCTTGACCCGACGGCATGGTGAGTTGCTGCCAGCGGAGAGCACCGCGCTCTGAGTCACTCTGGCTGGTGGCTTTGATGTTTCCGAGCCGGGGCGATTGAGTTGATATGAAGCCTATGCGCTGAGGAGATCGCTGTCTCCGGGGAAGGCAAGCGGTGCGAACCGCGCCGCAATGGGTTCAAATGTGTGCCAGAGAAACAAACGCTTCACGATCAGTTCACGAGGTTCCTCCTCTTCTGATTTGTAGCGAATCTCAAATCCCAACGGGTTCGGCTGGATGGCCAGAACTCGTTGCCATGGGACGGTTTCCGCGATACCCATGAACGCCAGCGTGACCTGAAGATTTTCCTGTGTCACCGTCAGTTTTCCCAGCGGCCAGTCTGCGTGACTCAGGACGGGCCGCAGCCAACCATCGCCTCCCAGAACTTCAAATCCGACTCGCGCGGAGAACACTATGTGCATCTTGAAATCTCCACTTCAGGCCACGAGACCAACTTTGTGATTTGGAACGGAAGCATCGAACGCAGAGATCAGAGTTTCTGATGCCGGACAGGAACTTTTCCCCATTGGTCTTTTCGTGCGATCATTCAGGCAGCATTTCGCTACGATGACAACCGCGAACATGCGCTTCAATTCTGCCTGACGGAACACTCGTCTTGATTCAATCCTGTTTCAACGGACCTTTCAACTATCGGCAACGGGTGGCGAAATGGGTGATCTCAAAAGCCAGCGAGTGATCATCACCAAAGGATTTCTGTTTCTTTTCACGGGGATTTTATCGTTTGGAATCCTGTTGCTGCGTCATCCGACTGTTCAGGATGCTGCTCTTCTGGCAGCCTGTGTGTGGTCTTTCTGCCGATTCTATTATTTTGCCTTCTACGTGATTCAGCATTATGTCGACGACGATTATCGTTTTTCGGGGTTGGCAGACTTTGCGGCGTACTCGCTGAAAGTTCAGCGTAACCGTCGTGTCCGGAACAATGTGTCGGACGCTGAACCCGACGCCCGACAGGCTCCGCCGAACTGAATACCGCGATACTGCAACCTTATGAAATCAACACTCTGTTCAATCATGCTTGTCTCAGAGCCGCCGAGCCGACGAATCCTGCTGTTCGCCTGACATTTTTCACCGTGGAATCATTCCTTTTCTTTCCTTCACGTGTTTGTTTTCAGAGAAGTCTGTTGTCCATGACATCTATCCATCCTGCCCCGCCCGTTCTGAACCGACGTAAGATCACCGGTATGTCGGCCGTGCTGCTGCCGTTTGAATCCAGCCATCAGGTCGCATGGTCGGACTTCGATGCCCACGTTAGGCGAACCCTGGCAGCCGGGCTGATTCCCGCTGTGAACATGGACACGGGCTATATCAATCTGCTGGATCAGGAAACCCGTATGGAGGTGCTGCGTCGTACTCAGTCAATCTGCAGCGGGCAGCGATTCGTTGCGGGAGCATTTGTCGCTGATCAGCCCGGTGCCGCATTTGACATGGATTCGTATTCTCGTCGCATTGAGGAGATCGAAACGCACGCCGGTATTCCCGTGATTTTTCAGTCCTACGGGCTGACTCAGCAAAGTGACGATGACATCGTAGCGGCGTACAGAAAAATATCGTCCGTTTGTTCACAGTTTATTGGCTTCGAGCTGGGGACGATGTTCCTGCCCTTCGGAAAGATCTATACGCTGGAGGTGTATCAGGAACTTATGGGGATCAGCAATTGCCTGGGAGCAAAGCACTCGTCTCTGCGTCGAGACCTGGAATGGCAGCGGCTGGAACTTCGCAATCGAGTTCGACCGGATTTTATGGTGCTGACCGGCAATGATCTGGCGATCGATATGGTGATCTACGGTAGTGACTACCTGCTGGGGCTCAGCAGTTTTGCACCGGATCTCTTCGGCAAACGCGACGCTCTGTGGGCGGCAGGCAGTTCAGTCTTCTATGAACTGAACGACATTCTGCAGTACCTTGGTTTCTTCGCCTTCCGTTCACCGGTGCCGGCATACAAGCACACGTGTGCTCAGTTTCTGCATCTGCGAGCGATGATTTCGACGAACCTGACGCACCCAAACGCTCAAACACGACCGGAAACAGATCTGCCTGTGCTGCGCGATATTCTCAGGCTGCTGGGCGAGTAAACTCATTCGAAACGAGCGTCCAGGTCCCTGAGAGTGGTGGTTCAGAAGTCGTTTTCCTCTTCGTCGTCATCGTCGTACAGATCGTCGTCATCATCGTCGTCTGCATCCATGTCCGGATGCAGAGGGTCGTCGGGTGAAAAGAAAAAGTCACCCAGTCCCATCGGCACAATGTTTCCGCCCAGCGACTGATTTTTTCGTTCGGCCAGTGACTGCAGATCGACGGCATCCTGTCCCAGACATCGTTCCAACGCTTCACGCCACGCATCGTCTTTCGCGACGGGATGTTCAGCATTCTGAGCCAGTCGCTTCAGAGCAAATCGCAGCAGGTTGATGCCGTCTCGCGTCGAAAAATCCAGATTCAGCGAGTGCGATTCCTGCAGGAAACTGACGGTCAGATTCAGCATCTGATCATCAGCAAAGGGGAGGTGATACTTCAGGATTGCCATCTCGTCATCGCGCGACGGATGGCCCAGAGACAACGTGGGCTGCAGACGGCTGAGAATGTAGTCCGGAATTTCGAATGTTGATTCGTCTTCGTTCATCGTCACGGCGCAGCGAAAGTCCGGATGAGCGTGAATGGTGACTCCGGCCACGATGGATTCCACGTATCTCCGATGGTCCAGCAGGGGAGCAAGGCTGGCCCACGATTTTTCATTCATGCGGTTGCCTTCGTCCAGAATGCAGATGCCGCCTTTGATCATTGCCGTAACCAGCGGGGAAGCGTGATAGGCAATTCGACCGCTTTCGGCCAGGACGGGGGTCACCAGAAGGTCTTCCGGTCGAGTATCCGCCGTGCATTGATAGATGTACAGATCCTGCTGGCGATGACGAGCCCCGGAGATTGCCAGCGTTGTCTTGCCGATACCGGGCGTCCCCACCAGCCTTGGTGTCAGCGGCAGGTCCTTTTCATCCACCACCAGCCAGCAGGCCAGCAGTTGTCGCAGAACTTCCTGCTGGCCGATCCAGTCGCCCGAACTGGCGTCTGGTGTGGAAAGGTGAAGATTGATTCCGTCAATCCGGTGAGTTCTGGACATGCCTGCCTGATGTGACTTCGGGTGAACTGTTTGGGGTAAAACTGAATCCGGTTCCTGTCCCCTCGGTTTCCGGAAACGCATCAGCGCGAATTCATTCTCCGATGTCAACCTAACAAGGGCTTCGCCCCTGACCCAATGGCGTGGAAATTCGATTGGCGTGGAAAGTTCCAGGCGCCGAGACGCTC
>JAGQPY010000041.1 GCA_020426485.1 Planctomycetaceae bacterium | reverse complement strand
CCGCATGTTGCAGACCGCATTTGAGCCTTCTGGTGTGAAATCCAAACGGCCCTGTGGTGAAAAACGTGCGATCAGAATTCTCACGACGAGCGGTCCCGAGATCGTTCGTCGTTTTCCATGCGCAGGCGCGAAATGAAATTTGAAACCAGGTGCGTTCATACAGGGGTCCACAAGGACCAGCAATTCAACAGCGTCATCACCCCGATTTATCCGACGTCCACGTTCTACTGGAACGATCTGACGACGAACTCCGGTTACGACTACACGCGATCCGGCAACCCGACTCGCGATGCGCTGAACGAAAACCTTGCCGCACTGGAAGGCGGTGTGGGCTGTTCCACCACATCGACCGGAATGTCGGCCATCCACTGCGCAATGGCTCTGTTTAATCCGGGAGACCACGTCGTTGCGCCTGCCGATTTGTATGGAGGCACATTTCGACTGTTTGATCGATTTCTGACAGAGAAGGGTCTTCAGTTTTCCTTTGTCGATATGACTCGCCTGAACGATGTGTCAGCCGCCATCCGTCCGAACACGCGCTGCGTCTGGATTGAAACTCCCAGCAATCCGATGATGAAAGTGATCGATCTGTCAGGGGTCGTGGAGATTGCTCGGCAACAGAAGGCCGTCACAATCTGCGACAACACGTTCCTTTCGCCCTACCTGCAGCGGCCGCTGGAATTCGGTGTGGATGTGGTGATGCACAGCACAACCAAGTACATCAACGGACATTCCGATGTGGTGGGCGGAGCTGTCATCAGCCGCGATCGGGAAACCGCCGACCGCATCGCATGGATCTGCAACGCCCTGGGCCTGGCCTGTTCTCCCTTCGACGCATGGCTGGTTCTGCGCGGAGTCAAAACGCTCGGTTGCCGTATGGAAGCTCAACAGGCGTCCGCCATGAAGATTGCTCGGTTCCTGAACGACCATCCTCTTGTGGAGCGAGTTTACTACCCCGGGCTGGAATCGCATCCGCAGCACGAGCTGGCCAAACAGCAACAGAAAGGCTTTGGAGCCATGCTCAGCTTTGACGTCAGAGACGGGCGTCCTGTTGCTGAAAAAGTCTGCCTCAACTCAAAGCTGTTTGATGTCGCCGAATCGCTGGGTGGTATCGAAAGCCTGATTTCATTTCCCGTGACCATGAGCCATGCCTCCATGACTCCCGAAGCCCGAGCGGCGGCGGGTATCACGGAAAAAACCGTTCGAGTCTCCGTGGGTCTGGAACACAGCGACGACCTGATCGCGGACCTGAAACAGGCTTTGGAAAGTTGACGCCCGCGCACCGATTGCAACATCGGCAACAATGCGTGACGGTGACACAAAGCGGGCGGTGAAGCCGAACAGATCTGTTTCGGCTTCGCTGAGACGCGAATCCTTCGCAGTCCTGATCTCAGTCTTTGTCAGATCAGCTTCCAGCCGTCCCGATAGGCGCGTCGAATAAATCGATCGGCTTCCGGCGCATTGGTGGCCTTCATGTTTTCCGCATCCCACTCCAGTTTCTTGCCGACGCGGAACGCCACGTTGCCAAGGTGATTGGCTTCCGTCAGCCAGCCGGCATATTCGAAATTGCACGTGGTCAAATCGCCTGTCTTCGCAGCATGAATCCATTCCGCGTGGTGGCCAATGGATTTGGGGATGTAGGGTTCAGGGCGTTTGAAATCCTGAAACCGGTCTTCCGGCAGCAGCATGTGTTTGCCGTAATCGGCCAGCAACATTCCATCATCACCGATAAATAAAACTCCGTTGCCCCACTGAGGAATCCCACCGGTCTTCCAGATTTCGGGCTTGTTACTTCCCTGATACCAGTTCACCTGCACCGGAGCCAGGTCGCCTCGGGCGCCGTATTCATAGCGAACCTGCATCGAAGCCGGCGCGATCTCGGGATGCGGCTCAGGACCCGTCGCTTCGATCGTCAGTGGAGCTTTCAGATTCAACGCCCAGAACGGCAAATCCATCCAGTGACTGCCCAGATCTGACATGGTTCCGTTGCCGAAATCCCACCAGCGATACCACTTTGGTCCCGGAAAATAGACGTCGTTGTACGGTCGTTCGGGAGCAGGCCCCAGCCACAGATCCCAGTCCAGATCTGCAGGAATCGGATCTTCAGTGGTCGGCCGCTCTTCAACGTAAACTCGGTCCTGGTTAGCCTCGGATTCTGCCTTCGACTGGCGTCCCCATGCTCGGCTGACCCACACATGACATTCCCGAACCGGGCCAATACAACCGGACTGAACCAATTCCACGACACGTCGATAGTTGTCACCGGCGTGAATCTGAGTCCCCATCTGCGTCGCGACCTTCGCGTTCAGCGTCGCTTCGCGAATCACACGAGCCTCGTAGACGTTGTGCGTCAGCGGCTTCTCGCAATACACATGCTTGCCCAGCTGCAGTGCGGGCAGTGTCGCAAATGCGTGAGTGTGTTCGCACGTGCTGACAACGACGGCATCGAAGTCATTTGGGTGGTCGAACAGCCGACGAAAATCGGTTTCCATTTTTGCCTTCGGAAACGCTTCCGCCGCCCGATACAGGTTCTGCCGATTAACGTCACAGATCGCGGCAATATTTTCCGTCGAAACGGATTTCAGATTCGCTCCGCCTCGACCTCCAACGCCGATGACCGCAATACGCAGCTGTTCCGATGCGGGTTTCGATTCTGCATTCTTTTCGTCTGCACGAACAAAGGACGGAGCAATCGCGGACGCCGCCGTCAGCACGGTCGACGTCTTCAAAAATGCGCGACGACTGGTTCCGTTGACGGAATGGAACGATTTTGTTGTTTCGGCCATCGATAGTTCTCCAGGAAATGAAATACCTCAACTGTGATTGGTACATCAATTCGGACTGGTTCGCCAGCAACCGGACGATGTCAGACTTGCTGTCCGGCACAGCCGGACCTACCGTGTCTACGGAGCTGCCGTATCCCGTGGTCAAAGCGATCAATGGGAGCGTCCCGGCGTTAGAAACGTTCCACCTCCAACGATAAGCCACGCCCTCGGGTCAGGGGCACCGCCCTTGTCAGGCCAGAATGCCGTGGATGACTCTGCCGTGAACATCGGTCAGTCGACGGTCAATTCCGTTCTGTCGTACGGAGAGCCGTTCGTGGTCGACTCCCAGCAGGTGCAGAATGGTGGCGTGCAGATCGTAGCAGTACGTCTCGTTTTCAGCCGTCTGATAACCCCAGTCGTCACTGCGCCCGTAAGAAACGCCCTGCTTTATTCCGGCGCCCCACAGCCACGTGACAAAACTGCCGCCGTTGTGGTCGCGTCCCAGACTTCCCTGAGCAAACGGTGTTCGGCCGAATTCCGTCGTCCAGATCACCAGGGTGTCGCGGTCCAGTCCACGGGACTTCAGATCGTTCAACAAAGCCGCAATCGGACGGTCGACACTTCTGGCCATGGGAGGAAGTTCATTCGGAATGTTTCCGTGGTTGTCCCAGTTGTTGACGGCTCCCTGCGGACCACTCCAGACCTGCACAAAACGCACACCGCGTTCCAGAAGTCGAGCCGCCAGCAGACAGCGACGGCCAAAGTCTTCGGTGGCAGAATCATCCAGACCATAAGCTCGATGAAGGCCTTCCGATTCCCGTGACAAGTCAAAGGCTTCGGGAGCAGACAACTGCATCCTGGCTGCCAGCTCATAGCTGTGAATGCGTGCTTCCAGACGCGAATCTCCCGGTCGCGACTGCTGATGTTGCCGATTCAGTTGTCGCAAAAGGTCGAGCCCGGCCGAGTCCGATCGTGAATTGTGGGACTGAAATCGTGCGGACGGAAACAGATTGGGCACGGGCTGATCGGAAGCGGCATGGATGACCGTTCCCTGATGAACGGCCGGCAGAAAGCCCGCGCTGAAGCAGCCCTTCTGGTTGTAGGGAAGTCCGCGAGCATCCGGCAGCACAATGAACGTGGGCAGATTGTCGGCAAGATTTCCCAGGGCATACGACACCCACGCTCCCAGGCAGGGAAAACCGGGCAACAGAAAACCGCTGTTCATCATATAAGTGCCGGGGCCATGCACGTTGGTCTTCGTGGTCATGGCCATCAGAAATGCCATCTCGTCCACCAGCCCTGCCTGTTCCGGAAACACACTGCTGACCCAGCGGCCGGATTCACCATGCTGAGCAAAAGCAAACGGACTTTTCATAATGGCGCCGGCCGGCGCAGTGAAGCCTTCCGGCTTTTCCTTGGGACCCAGCATCTGCCCGTGAAGTCGTTCCAGTTCCGGCTTGTAGTCAAAGGTATCCATCGGACTGACACCGCCCGTCATAAACAGCTGGATGATGCGCCGCACACGCGCCGGACGATGCAGGCCCTCGAAGGCTGCAGTCGAAGAATCTGCATCATCCTGAGCCAGCATCTGTGAGGCGACCAGTCCCCCGAATCCGCCTCCAATGGAATTCAGCAGAGATCGTCGGTTCATGCAACAACGACCGAACATACAACAGCATCTCCCGTCACTCACCAGTGCCCCGTTCCAACACAATTCACAACCTCAGGTCTGCATCCTACGGCGGCATCTGCCATTGTTTAATCGATTCCAGCGGACAGACCAGCATGATGACGTTCAGTGTCAGATTGTCTCGAATCGCCCACGCCAGAACCGCTTCCACCAGAACAAATACGGCAACAGACCATCGAAGACCAAGGAACTGAGCAACCAGAAAGCCAAGCCCACAGGCAAGAATGTCGAAGACTGAGTTGGCGATGGAATCACCATAGTAATCCAGGGAAATCGTCGCTTCTCGATATCGATCAATCACCAGCGGCGTGTTCTCAAGAACTTCCCACAGACCCTCCGCGACCATCGCCGTTGAATAACGAACGATGACGCTGAACCGAGATCCAATCATCCACAGGAAACCGCAGAACAGAATTCCGTGAAGCACATGAGTAAACGTGTAAGGATCGACCGGATGCTGCGAATTGTGAGCCGACCAGATGTCCCAGGACGCCAGCTGCCAGCGTCCACATTCACACCAAAACGGCTGCCCCAGCCACGCCAGTACCACCGCGCTGATCAGACTCACCATCAACGATACCAGAATCACCGCGCGGGTGTCGGTGGGAAGGAAGTTCGACTGGGGTGCCCGTTCGTCAGAAGACATGTCGCTTATTCATCACTGAAGAAAAACAAAGCTCGTCCCGCATGAAACGGCATCTGCATGCGTCGACAGGCGCCATTCACCGACAGAACTCCTGCCCGTCGCTATTCGTCACAGACGACGATCAATCCACAAAGAGAAACTCATTGGAATTCAAAAGCACTCGACAGAATGCCGCCAGACCATGCTTCCGGACAAATTCGACCATCGTCGATCGTTCGGTCTCCGTCGCCTCGCGGTGCCACGCTAAACGAACGGCGAATTCCATCTGCTCGCCGGTCTCAGAGTGCTGCTGTTGAATTCGCTCTGCCATCGCCTCGCTGTGAGAAATGACAAAATCATTGTTGTATAAAGCCAGAGCCTGCAAAGGCGACGCGGAAAATCCCCGCACAGGAGCCAGCAGCCCCAGATCCGGAAAGTCCAGAGCCTCCATGAACGGGTCTGCGATTCCGCGCCACACGTATCGGTAGATACTGCGCCGACCGGCTCCCGAAGCAGAAGACCAGTCAAATTCAGCGTAGTCAAGTTCCGGTGTCGCCTGTGGGCCCTTTCGCTGACTGAAATGCTGAACGGCGGGACCACCTATCGTCCTGTCCAGTCGACCGGAAGCGGAAAGCACAAAGTCACGGTACGCGTCGGCATCAAGTCGATGTCGGTTCTGCCGCCAGAGCAGACGATTATCCGCATCAACGGCCGCCGCTTCCGGTCGGTGATCGGATGACTGCCGGTACACCTGACTCGTCACAATCAAACGATGCAGTTGCTTCAGCGATCCCCGCGCTTCTTCTCGAAACCAGACCGCCAGCCAGTCCAGCAACTCCGGATGCGACGGAACTCCTCCCATGCGACCAAAGTCGCCGGGAGTGTCACACAGTCCTCGACCAAAATGATAGTGCCAGACTCGGTTCACAATGCTTCGCCACGTCAGCACGTTGTCGGGATGAACCATCCAGTCGGCCAGTGCCGCTCGGCGATGTCCTTCTGCAGCGCCATCCGGCAACGAAAATCGAGCGGGCAGATGTTCGAGAACCGCCAGCGCGCCGGGAGTGACTTCACGCAGAGGTTTATCGAAGCGACCGCGTTCCAGCACGTGTACGGCTTTGGGTGACGGAATGGCGGCCATCTGACGACCTCCGTTTCCCGTGGGGATCGTAACCGAAGCTGCGGCTGCGTAGACCGATTCCTGCGGCGGCAACTGTGAAAGTCGCTGCTCCGCAACCTGTCGCAGAGCATAGGACGCGATTGCCAGCTGCTGTTCAGGAGTACGCTGTGATTCAGGAAGACTCAACGCCTGTTCTGCTGCGACAGGCAATGCCTGCATGGCCTCCACCGACGCGTCCGTGAGTGACAGACGAAAGCAGCCGATCAGATGCGAACCACCATGCAGCTGCTTCAGCGTGACAACAATTCGAGTGCCGGCCGAAACAGACTGAGCAGCCTCGAATTCGAACACGGCATGATGCGGTTCACCAACTTTCGGATAGATACCCCATGCCGTTTTCGGATCACCGTCCAGGACGCGTTCGACACCCCAACCGTCCTGATTGAAGTCGGCAGTTGCTCGACGAATGGGAACCGGAATTGCCTCCGCCGCGCCGGGTGGAAACAGCTGCATCCGGACTTCCGTGAGATGCAGATTTCCATTGTGACAACGTCCGGGACCGTTCATCGGCAACGATTCATCCGGAAACAACTCCAGCTTCAGACCGGTGGCCCGAAAGTTATTCGGCGGCGAACCGCTTTCAGACGTCGCCGATGACGCATGCCGATCATCGGAATCGATCACTCCCGAAACCGTATAGATGTCGGTATCAGGAGCCGGCCCGCCAGCGATGATGGTGGAGTCCTCTCTCAGCGACAGTGTTGCTCCTCCGGTGGACACAAAAACTTCCGGTCGAATACTCACCCATTCAGCGCCGGTGTTTCGTTCAGACAACCATTCCGTCAACAACGGCTGGTAATGTTCCGCCAAAAGCAGACCGGCGTCCTGTGCTCTGGCCGCCGCTGCCAGTGATTGCATTTCTTTCCGTTGCCTTGCTGTTTCAGGGTTCGGATCGAACGGCACATCGCCCTTCACAATGCCCGCGAAGACGGCCTGCAGCGAGTAATAGTCTTCCTGAGTAACCGGGTCGAATTTATGAGCGTGACAGCGAGCACAGTTGGCGGTGGTGCTCATGAATGCGGACATCGTCTGAGTCACCAGATCGTCACGATCCAGATATGCAAACGTCACAGGAGCCGTACTGTAGGTGCTCAGATCAAATGTTCCTGCCCCCAAAAATCCAAGAGCCGGAATCAGTTGAGTCTGGTCGGGAAAAAAGACATCGGCCGCCAGTTGTTCTCGAATGAACCGCGGCCACGAAGTGTCCGTGTTCAGTGACTGAATGACGTAGTCACGAAAGCGCCACGCATTGTCGCGTCCGACATCGTGTTCGTAGCCGTGGGAATCAGCAAAGTGAATCGCGTCCAGCCAGTGACGAGCCCAGCGCTCACCATAGTCTGGAGATTCGAGCAGTCTGTCGACGAGTTCCTCGAAAGTTGATCCGTTATCTGTGTCCACAAAGTCTTGGACATCCAAGACATCCGGAGGAAGGCCAGTCAGGTCATAATAAAGTCGCCGGATCAAGGCTCGGCGGCCGGCAGGTTCCGACAGCTCTAACCCTTCGCGGTGCAACCGGTCCACGACAAAGGCATCGATGGGGTGGTCAAAGCCTTCGACCTCAGGCACCATTTCTGAATGATGCTTTGGGTCCGGCAACGGCTTCAGTGACCACCAGTCTCGCGGGTCCTGATCGACAGCGGGAGCCACCAGTCGATCGTCGAATGCTCCGCCCCGAACCCACTCTTCCAGAATGCGAATCTCATCGGGCGAAAGCTTCTCGGCCGGCATCTGCAGTTCCGGATCCTCGTGCCGGATCGCTCGTATCAACAGACTCTCGTCGGGATTCCCGGGTACGATCACCGCGCCACGGTCTCCCCCGCGTTCCCAGCCACTGCGCCAGTCCAGTGCCAGTCCGCCTTCTATGGTTCCGGCGCTGTGTGAATGACAGCCGTAACAGCGTTTTCGCAACAGCGGTTCCACCTGCTCATGAAACATCGCTGCCGGACTGGCTTCATCAGCGACTGCGGTTTCACACAACAGTCGATCACCTGCCAGAACCAGCATCACCATCATCAGAAGTTTTGGAATGAACGACTTCAATCGGCAGCGGCTCCGAAAGAATCCAGATGCGATGCCGTACATTTGCGATCCAGATGCGTGTACCCGCCGTCAACAAAGATGATCTGCCCGGTGGTGTGTGACGATCTTGGCGACGCCAGAAAGACCACCATGGTCGCCAGTTCCTGAGTTGTCGTGAATCGGTGCCCGAGCGGAATCAGGCGTTCGATTTCTGTACGAGCCGCTGCGGGATCGGGCATGGCCGCCAGACAGCGTTCATAAAGTGGCGTCCAGGTTTCTGCCGGCAGAACCGCATTGACACGAACTCCGAAAGGCGCCAGTTCCACAGCCCATTCCCGAGTCAGACCGTTGATCGCTCCTTTGGAAGCCGCATAGCCGGACGTACCGCCCTGCCCTGTTTCGCAGACCTTCGAACCGATGTTGATGATGCAACCCTGTGACGTCACCAGGTGTGGTCGACAGAAGTGAGCCATCGCGTAGTAATGAATCAGATTTCGGCGAAGGGATTCCACAAAATCGTCGACTCCGGCATCGAGTCCGACACCATCATTGATCCCTGCATTGTTGACCAGAATATCAACGGTGCCAAAGGTCGAAACAGCCTGAGCGACACACTCCCGGCACGAATCCGAATCGTTCAGGTCTGAAGGAACCCAACGATACTTTCCATCGAACGGTTCTGAAACTTCCGCAGGATTTCGATCCGCGTTGACCACGGAACAGCCCTCATGCAGCAGCAACTCGGCAATCTTTTGCCCAATGCCACTGGAGGCCCCGGTCACAATCGCAACTTTCCTGTTCAGTTCCAGATCCATTATCCGTTCCAAATTGTCGCGGTTTTGATCTCCGGCAACAGACCAGAGACCATGTGAAAAAGGGGCTGACCTTCTCCGGGCAGCCGTTTCGCTCTCGTTTTTCTGCCTTCCAAAGGGTCAGGACCCCCTTTTTCAGGTCGCCTCTACCTGTCAACTGCCGGGCGAATTTGAAATCGATAGCTGCCGAAGACAGCAATGTCCATGTTGAGGCGTTTGTCAGAGAACAGAGAAACAGACCGGGGAGAATCGCTGACCGGAATCATCGTTTCAAACAATGTCCGGCCGTTTGTTCGGGAAACGCCCTCAAACAGCAGCTGTCCCGAGGAGTCCGGAGACTGTTCTCCGGATTTGTCGGAGTGGATCAGCATTAACACAGGCAAACCGGGCTGATCCGTGGAAGCCAGTGCGGGAGACAGAAGCGGTTTGCTCCAAAGCTGGTCACCCGTGCGGCGATCGAGCACCGTGATCATTTGATCACAGTGAAGCATCTGCCGACTGGAGAGCTGAGGCAACAGCAGGTTAATTGTTTGTTGCGGTTGCCGACTGATATAGAAGTGAAGACCATCAGCGGCCACGACGACTCTCTCGGATTCATGCAGAGACTCGTCCGGTTGTTTCAACGGAACATCCAGATGCTGTCCGTTTCGCAGATCGATCAACATCAGCCCCGCTTCGTTACCTGCCGCGCAAAGGGTCCGGTCGTCGACGAACTGAAAACGCTGAAACCCTTGAAGTGGTACTTTCCGCTTCACCTCGCCAGTCTGGTCATCTCGCCAGGTGAGTGAGTACGCATTGTCTTCACCATCCCAAAGAACAAACTGACCGCCAGTGCTGCAAATCACTCGCTTTGGCGCGAAGGATCTGTAAGCCTGCGACTGCAACGGCTCACCAGTGCGTCGATCGAGAGCCAGTGCATCTTCCTGGCCATCAAGGAACAACAAAACGACGGACTCAGAAGCAACAGCGCGCCTGATATCGCTGCTGTTGGGTACGGACCACAGTGTCAGTCCGGTCAGTAAATCAATCATCTCGATCGACGCAGCGGAATGGACACAAATCCATCGATTCCCGCAACCGACCACTTCGAAACTGCTCACGGAACTCTGCGAAGGCAACCGGATTGCGGGCCAGTCATAGGCCTCGAAACCCGCCGACGCGCGAATGTAAGAGGTGACCATGGGATCACGAAACTGCCGAGACCAAAGAACTCGCTGGTCCAGAACAGAGACGGCCGTGATTCCACGAAAGTTGTAAAGCAGCACCACACTGCCGGATCGCTGCAGATAGTCGCTTCGATTGGAAAACGAGCCATAGGCTTCGAATGTACCAGGCAGCGACCACGACCTGCGTTCCGGCGAAGTCATGTCCGTCATCACCACCTGACTCTGCTTCCCCGGCACAACGGACCAGTCGTACTGTCTCAAAAACAGGTCTCCCGACTGCACCGGAAAAATCATCGGACGACTCCGACTGTCAGATACGGACCGACCAACCAGAATCGGCTCCAGAGCAACTTCGTCCCATTCGGAAGTGCGAAGCTTCAGACGCTTCTGAAACTCCGCTGTCAGCGATTCCTCAGACTGGCCTGAAGAATCGTGCGGCGACTTCAATACTGAACCTTCCGGAGAATTTTCCAGCAGCAGGACAGTTGTCAGCAGCTGCCGGGTGGACTGTCGCAGGGAGTCACCATTCTCGCCGACCGAATCCCCTTCTCTTGAGTTATGACCGGGATGCTTCCGAAAAGCCTGAAACTCCGGTGATGACTCCGCCGGCCGCTGCGACCACCTTGATTCACCCGCGCGGTCGGCAAGGGCAAGTGCGTGACACATCAAGTGGTAGGCCTCTTCCATCGAACCTGATGACTCGATGCGTTCGACCAGCAGCGGCCGCAGGTCAGGATGTCGGATTGCAAGCAGCCGAGTGACCGGCAGCGAAGTCAGTTGGCCGTGCATCGCATGTTCTGCTGATATCGACTTCATCGCAGGCAACTGCGAAAACATGGCTGCCGTCCAGGACTCCAGGGTTGGCTCGGCCCTGGATAACACCCCTCGCTCAGCATCCGACAGCGCTGCCCAGACGGCGGACCTTTCCGGCAACAGCAGCCGGACCGTGAATTCGCTCAGGTTCCTGGCATGAATGGGCTCCTGCGAAAGAAGATTCAGCAGCTCTGTTTCTGCACGATCAAAGTCCTTCCGACGTACCGCAGCGGTTGCCTCCAGAATCCGAACGGAAAGTCGTTCGGGATCGCTCGCTGCCAGCTCCGTCAGGCGTTCCATGTAAGTGTCCGGAGCAGCCTCGGCAAGTCGCACCAGAGCACGAAACCGCAGGCGATCTGCGGCTTCCCGGTCAGGATCTGATTCCGGCACCGCCTGAGTCAGCCGCAACACTTCTTCCCATTGCTCGGTCTTCGCGAAGTCCTCGGCCAGTTCCCAGGAATCCACCGGAGCATGGGTTTCCGGTTCGTTCACCAGACACAACATCCTGTCAGGTGACGTAACAAAGAGCCGTTGGCCTTCGGTGGCATTTTCGTCTAAGAGATTTCCCCAGCTAGCCGTTGGCAGAAGGCCGGCACGCTTCGCCACAACCGCTCCATCGTTCCTGTTGACAGCGACCACAGCCCCCAGCGACGTCGGCAGCAGAAGGTCTTGTCCGCGCATCACACCGCGACCGGCCGGTATCCCGACATCTTCATCCAGTTCGATTGACCAGCGAACGGAAAAGTCGCTCGCTGACAGCTGGCGTAGCGTTCTCCCGGTACCAATGACCAGAGCATCTCTGTCAAGAAACGCGGCGGTTGATGATGGAGCCTCCGACTTCCTCTGCAGAACTCGCCCGGACACCAGATCCAGTTTCAGAATGTCGTGGCTGTCATCGGGCAGAATGATCATGGAATCGCCATGAATGACGGCTTCCTCGGACGTCCAGCGGCTGTTCAGCGATTTCAGCGGGGCGGAAGCAAAAAGTCGACCTCGAAGTGCCGCGGACGACGGAACGACCCGGTCGGAATTCCGAAGGCGGGATGTCCACAGAACAGAACCTGTCAGCTCGTCCGTGCATGTGATCCAGTCGGAGGTTGTCGTTGCGAGAATCAAACCATCGTGAACACGGATCGTGGCGCTCCTCAGGCGACGAGCGAGATCGCGATCGATGGACTGTTCCGGAAAACACAGCAGTCGGCTCCACAAGAGCTGCCCGGATGATCCATCGACACATCCCAGCCGAATTTCGGAATTCCATTCGAAGACAACATGCAGTTGACCTCGATCACCCGGCTGACAACCCGCGATCCAGCCGGACGTGGCTGACTGACCCAGCTCTGCGGAAAATGTACTGTCACCCAAATGCCACACACGAAAGCCCGAACCCCGATCCAGCGCGATCAGGTGACTTCCGCCAAAACGGTTCCGTGAGATCATGCGCGTGGCAGTCTGTATCTCGCCCGATTCGGCAGAAACGAGATAGACGTTTCGATCATCCAGGCGGAGCTGCGGGACAACATTGTCACGACAGAACACTGTCGCGATCTGTGAATGATCCAGCTGACTCGCCGAGACACCGGAGCCCGTATTGCGACCGGGAAACGGAATCATGCCCGGAATCACTCGAACGGCGGACGCGCTGCCCGGCACCTCCGACTGCGGAGCATGCCAGAGAACCTGTCCGTCCCGAGCATCAATAGCCGCGACACCGCAAAGCGTTCTTCGATAAACAACGCCTTCCCGAATCACGGGCATCCATGAGGTCTGTGGAGTCAGCTGTTCTTTCCAGCAACCCTGCGTGAACTCCGAAATCTGCTGCAGCAATCTCGCCGAAGCGAAGTCTCGAAAATGCCACCGCGTTTCGGACGGAATGGAGCGATCAATCGGTGACCGTTGAACCTCGCCGGAAGACTGGTCCCGGGCAGATGAAGTCCCGCCCGGCAGACTCGCGGGATTACCCGGAATTGACAGTTGCTTCAGTCGGGCGGATGCCATCTGTCGATACTCAGAGAAACCGTCCTGAACGGCGACGGGCGTCAGCCACACCACAGCAGCCAGACGTCGGCCGTGGTCCAGCTCCAGCTTCGCCAGCATCAGACAGGCTCGCAGAGACGCTTCCGTGCCGGGATACCGTTGAACGACCTGCAGCAGTGCCTCCGGTGACCGTTCACGTCCCGCTGCCTGCAGAAGTCGATTCGCATCAACCTCACGTCCGCCAACCAGTTTCGTACGAACATCCCGTGAAAGACTGCTGACGGACTCCAGCAGAACTCGATACAGGGGCAGAAACGTTTCCCCGGCGTCGTCCGTTGGAATCATCTGGTCGGGGTCAGCCAGAAGCAGTTGGTCATGCAGTTGACCTGCTTCAAAGAACTGTCCGCCGCGAAGACGAACATGGAATTCGTTCCACGTCTGGACCGTTTTCCGGTCCGAGTTCAGCCCCAGAATCACAGACAAGGGATCATCCGGTGCGACGGCATATGGGTCCGGTTCAGCGACCGCCTGAGCACGAACAACTGTTGACAAAGGCATCGCCATCAGCCATGCCGAGAACAAGAGAAGACCAGAAGGAAGGCCCGTCAGAATTGCCCGCAGCGAGACGTTTCGCGGTGCTCGAATTCCAAACTCCGATGGTTTCATGAGCTGGCCGCCCGTTGGTTGAGATCATCTGCCACTACGGTCCGAAGTGAAGTCTGCCACGGGATTTTACCCGAAGTCGCAAGTGTGAGCGACAATCCTCGGTTCAACTTCGACACAAACTCCGTCGAAAACCCGACTTTGTCAACCTCCAACCTCGTAACCAGGCCGCATGCCGATGTTGACCAACAGGCCCACAGCCGCATACGTCGACAACAAACTGGAGCCTCCATAACTGCACATGGGCAGAGTAATGCCGGTGATCGGCATCAGGCCCACCGTCATTCCGGCATTGATTAAAGCCTGAGTTCCAATCATGGTCACAATGCCGACTGCGACAAGCCTTCCGAAAGGTTCCCGTGTTCGGCGAGCAATCAGGAGTCCGCGACAGACCACGGCAACGTACAGCAGCAACAACACAGCAACGCCACCGAATCCGTATCGTTCTCCGATCAGACACAGAATGAAGTCTGTGCGAGCCGCCGGAAGCGTCCAGGCAGCCGGATCGTCAATGACCGGCTCCTCCTGTGCAACACTTCCCCGAATTCCTCCCAGCGCCAGGACCTGCTTGGACTGATGCAGATGAAAACCGTCCCCGGACGGAGCAATGCCGCCGTCCTGCTGAGTGAACACCGTCACGACGCGAGATCGCTGTTCGGAACTCATCTGATGCCACAGCAGCGGCAGCATGGCGATTCCTGCCAGCGCCGCCAGCAGCAGGTGCAAAGGCTTCGCGCCGGATGCAAACAGCATCGTGTACAGAATGGGCAGAAACAGCATCGCCGTCCCCAGATCCGGTTCCTTCAGAATCAACAGCAGCGGAAACACCGAAATCACAAATGGCGGAATCAGTCCCTGAAGCGTTCGCTGAGTATCCCGGTACATCAGATAGTGAGCCAGCGCCAGTATGAACGCCAGTCGTGCGGGTTCGCTGGGCTGAAAGTCAAACAAACCCAGTGGAATCCAGCGGCGGGAACCATTCACCGGAGGCATAAACAACACGAACACCAGAGCCGCCAGACTCAGCAGGTAAAGCAGCGGACTCCAGTTGCGCAGAATTCGATACGGAAAGGCCGTCATCACAAACATGACAGGCCACGACAAAGACATCCAGATCAGCTGTCGCTCGAACAATCGCGAAGCGCCGTACAACTGATCGGCACGAAGCAGCCCCGCCAGCCCCGCCAGCGAGATTGTCATGCAGGCCAGCGGTATCATCCACGGCAATCTGGTCGTTCGCTCCGTCACTCAGCCTTCTCTCTCGGTCAACGATCCTGTGGCGTGCGACTGCCTGAGGTCGGGACCGTCAGCCCCTGAACGGAAAATCACGCCGCGATGCCCTCTTCCGGGACGCCGGGTTCTACCGGATGAACGTTTCTACCGGCAATCACACCTCGACGGGTCCTGACGAATACCTTCGAAATGTTGCCGAAACACAACAATCCGTTGTAGCCGCTTCGAAACGCGTTAGGCATCACAAATCAAAACCGTTTTCTGAATTCAGCGGACTGTCCACCAATTCAGGCCAGTACAATTTCTCTCTGGCTGCATTTACATAGTAGTGACAGCCCTGCACCTCTTTTCAGGAACGACTTCCCCGGAAAACTCCCCTTGAAAGGCACCATTACATCCGGACTGCAGATTCTGGCGGCGGGCCTTACCCCGTACGTTCAGAAACGACTGCGCGAAGTTCTGGGAGAAAACTGGCTGCTTGCTCCCAGCGTAGCTCACGTGGTTTCCTCTGCGGATCCACGAAAATGGGACGCACAGGTCGTTCTGGTACTGATGTGGGAACACTGGAACCAGGTCTTTCGACAGGAACTCAGCTTCGTCGAACGCAGCCTTGTCAGTGAACTTCGTGAATTCCGCAACCGCTGGGCTCACCAGCAGCAGTTTTCTCTGCGAGACACCTACCGGTGTGCGGACGGAATCGAGCGATTGCTCAGGGCCGTCAACAGCCAGCACATATCGGCGGCCGATGAACTTCGAAAAGAAGCATTGAAACTGTTGCATGACGAGGAGCTGGTGGAACTCAGCTTCAGCGCACGAGACTGGTTCACGGCTGCGGTCTCATCCGTCTGCGGTTTTCTGATCGTGGTGGTCGTGCTGGAATATCTGCGTCAGCCTGTGTCGTGGGTTCTGGCCGCTCTGACAACCGTCGTCTTTGCACGCTTCGTTTACAGGCTGACCCGACCTCGAACCGTGATCAACACAGGACCGAGGCATTGCGGCAGCTGTGCACGAGTCTACTACGGTGCAACATGTCCGTACTGTCAGCAAATGGAAGGTGGTCTGACAGCGCCACCTGCGTCAGCCCGACACGGGTAGCTTCAGTCGCTGCAACAAGTGATCAGCGATTTTCGACAAACCATCGCGTGGCCAGACTTCGCAGCTCACGGCAGGATTATCATCTGAAATCACCACGCCAATGGATTCGTCCGATGCGGCATACGGATCTGATCTCAGTTCCGACCGCCATACTTCCAGCTTCAGCGCCGTCGTACTCAGATCTCCTTCGACAACAATCAGGTCGACGTCCTGAAACAGCTTCCGGAAGACCGCATATCGAGTCTGTTCGTCGGTCTCACGTCGTTGCGGAATAAAGACGCCCGTCATTTCCGCCGACAGCACACCGACAGCAACCGCACCCGAGATCCGATGGCGGTGAGAATCCTTTCCCGGCGTATCCAGTTCGTGATTGTGGTGCGTATGTTTGACCGTCGCCACCCGCAACCCGCGACGCGAAAGCTCGCCCACCAGTTCGCAGACCAGTGTCGTTTTGCCGGCGTTTTTTCGGCCCACAATGTGAATTCGCGGGACGATTCCCGTCGCATCCATGACGTCACTCTCCCTCACATCATCGGTTCTCGAACCAGCCGTTCCGGCTGAACCGTCACCCGCACACCCTTGAATCCCGGTGTCTTCGAAAGCGGATCCACACGGTGAGGAACAAGCACGTTGGCTTCCGGGTAATACATCACCAGATTTCCTTCGCGGACATCGAAGGGCCGAGCCAGCAGCATCCGGAGTTCACCGGCTTCGCTGCGAATGCGGACATGGTCATTGGCGACCAGTCCCAGTCGCTGCATGTCGGCCGCATTCATCAGTACGACGTCTCGACGCTCCTGTCCTCGATACAGGTCCTCTTCATCATACACCACACTGTTGAACTGACCTTCGCTGCGAATCGTCATCAGCCGGAACTCGTCCGCCGCGAAACTCAACGCCGGCAGCGACAATGCATGAAACTTTGCTCGCCCGGATTCCGTCGGAAATTGATACTCAGCAACCGCACGACCGGTCACATGAAATTCCTGGCGAGTCTGTTCCATTCCCGCCATCTCTTCGTAGCCCGGAACAAGTTCTGCAATCAACTGACGAATCGCAGCGTGACTGTGAAGTGAAGCGAAATCCACCGCACTGTCAGGCCCCAGACACTGTTCCGCAAGATCTGCCAGAATCCGAACTTCACTGCGAGGCCCCTCAAACCGCGCCGGACCACCGTCGCTCATCCGAACAAAGCTGAACATCGATTCCTGTGTGGTCGGCTGCGGTTCCTCATCGCGAGGCAGCACAGGCAGAATCAGTGTGTCTTCGTTCGCAAGCCCCCAGGCGTGGCCCGTGTTCAGAGTCGTCGACAGATAAACGATCGACTTCAATCGATTCATACACTGTTCAGCGAAGGCCAGGTCCGGATTGCTGCCGTACAGGTTTCCACCCAGACACAACGCAAAGTCCATTTCACCACGCCCCGCCGCTTCCATACAGGCCATGGTGTCATACCCCGGATTTTCCGGAATGCGAATGCCCAGACGCTGCTCAAACTTCTGCAGCATGGCCGTCTTCAGCGCCGGAGTGACTCCAACCGACCCCAGTCCCTGCACATTGCTGTGACCTCGAATGGGCATCAGACCGCACTTTCGCCGACCCACCATTCCTCGCAACAGCGCCACGTTCGCAATCATCTGCACGCTGTTGGTGCCGTGAAGATGATGCGTAATGCCCATACACCAGCCGATAACCACATTCTTTGCGGCGGCGTACTGAGCTGCCAGGTCCTGAATCGCGGACCGCTCCACGCCACTCTGAGCAACAATGTCTTCCCACGACGTGCGTTCAACCGTCTGACGAAATTCTGCATAGCCTTCCGTATGCTGATCAATAAAGGACGTGTCACAGGCACCAAGGTCGAACAGTTCTTTGGCCACACCCATCAGCAGTGCCAGGTCTCCGCCCATGTGCGGCTGGATGTAAGTGCCGGCAATCTTCGAACCGAACAACAGACTGCGAACATCACTGGGTACTCGAAACCTGACCAGCCCCAGTTCCTTCACGGGGTTGATCACCACCACCTTTCCGCCACGCCGCCGAATCTCCATCAGAGCCTTCATCAGTCGCGGATGATTGGACGACGGATTCGCGCCAATCAGGATGTACAGGTCCGTCTGCTCCAGATCATCCAGACGAATCGTGCCCGCTCCGGTGCCGATGCTGCTGGTCAATCCCACACCGCTGGCCTGATGGCAGTAATAACTGCAGTTGTTGACGTAGTTGGTTCCAAACACCCGCGACATCAGCTGCAGCAGAAAACCGGCTTCATTGGACGAACGACCACTGGCATAAAAAAAACTTCGCAGCGGGCCGGCCGCCTTCATGGCATCCGCACATCGCTTTAAGGCTTCGTCCCACGACACGGGCTGAAAGTGAGTCTGCCCGCGTCGCAGCAGCACAGGTTCGACCAGTCGCCCACAGTGTTCCAGCTGACGGGACGTCATGGCTTTCAGCTGAGCTGTGCTGTACTGCTGCCAGAACGACGTCGGGATGGCTCCCTGAAGATCGGATGCCATGGCCTGAAACGACTTCTTGCACACTTCAGGAAAGTAGCCGCCCTCGTTGACCATGCCGCCCAGCTGGCCACCCATCCCCACCGCACAGGTCTTGCACGTATTGCGAGACCGCATGGCTTTCCACATTTTCCACCAGCCGACACGACTGGCCAGTTTCATGCTGTATCCAATGGCTTTCCAGCCACCACCACTGCGAGGCGCTTTCATCAGTTTGCAGTCTTGATTTCTGATTCGTAAATGTCGGTCGCTGAAGTCGGGAAGAAACGATCGACAGCAGAATGACGGGGGAGTTCTGATTCACGGTGAGACATCCGAGACACCGAAACCATCACTGCGAACTCATCGTTCGGGAAGCTCGCAGGATACAGTAATTCACTTCGAATCAGCAGCTCAGGCGAATGCTTCACGGCTTCTCCGCTGCCGCTCGACGCAGAGATTCCACATGGTAGTGAAACCAGACCGGCTTCATCAGAGCGATCATCTCCGATCTTCGATGCCCCAGGCCTTCCAGTTCGATGTACGTATGGTCGATGTTCAGTGACAGCAGATGGTTGTGAAAGTCACGAATCGTCGGCAGGTGTCCGCCGTCTTTTGTGCCGCAGGCGATCTGAATTCGTACCAGTCGACGAATGTCTTTCGCATTTCTCTCCGTCACCGCATACACGTCGTCTTTTTCCCAGTTTTCACGGTCTTCGCCCAGCAACAGATTCTTTCTTTGCTCGGGTTCGGCAGCGTCATACTGATCCAGCAGTCGAGGCACATTGCCGGCCTGACAGAAAAGGCTGCAGAACATTTCCGGATGCTTCATGGCCAGTCGAGTCGCACCGCGACCTCCCATGGAAAAGCCTTCAATGCAGCGACCGGTTCGGTCAGCTATCGTGCGATAGGTGGAATCAATGTGGGGAATGAACTCCCCCAGAAAAATCGTCTCGATGGGAAATCGACCGTCCGCCGAATCCTTGTAGAACGTGCTGTGACCACCATTGGGCAGCACCATAATCATTGGCGGCCAGATTCCCGCTTCAATCCCGTCATGCAGAACCTGAATCGATTCCAGCCCCGTGAATTCATTCCCGCCGTTGCCGTGCAAATTGTAGATCACCGGAAAACGCCGCTCCGAATCGGTCGCGTACGCTGACGGCAGATAAACGCAGTACCCGATGTCTTCGTTCACGCGCTGACTGTGAAACGTCAAATGCTGAGTCCCCACCGGCAGCGGCAGCTGTGATTCCTTCGGCTGATTCACCCAGACAATCGACGGTCCGGAAGCCGGCTTCTGCTGAGCATCCACCGGCACTGAATTCACCACCAGTGCCAGAAGTGCAGGAACGATGCTCACCCAACGAATCATTCCGATATTGGGTCGGCCTGTAAAAGAATCGGCAAAACGGCCCGCACAACAGCTTTCAGATTTGTCGATCACAAATAACCTTCTATCGGGAGTGCCTGAACCTTTGGACGACGTCAAAACTTGTCGAATCGATGGGCCAACGCTTCCGCAACACCAGATTCGTCATTGTTGTGTTCTTCAGGATTCAGACTCTGCTGATAATGTAGCCTGACCCGCACCGCATTCTGGTCAACGGCCGGACCGCCGTAAATACAGCAACCAAACTGTCAGCCCCGATTTCATCAATGCAAAGCCGCTGGCAATTCGTGAGAAGTGTCCGGAAATCCTCGTTTTTCAAACCACAGCCGCTCATCAGCAACGCTTCGTCGAACCGTTCACTTTACGATGCACAACCGCCGTGGCGATTGTCTGCCGAATTCACCGGCACCCGCGCGACGGCACTGTGGCGTGTCCCCGTTCTCAAACGCCGAACCACCAAACTGAAATGACCCCCGTCGAATGCTGATGAGCTGGCTGAAACTCCTGCGGCTGCCAACCGTGTTTACCGCGCTGAGCAACATCTGTTGCGGCTGGTTCATCAGCCATTCGTCGCAGAGTCCCGGCGAAATTTTGTCCCAGCCCTCCTTCTGGCTGCTTCTGCTGTCCAGTGCCGGGTTGTATCTGGGCGGCATGGTGCTGAACGATGTCTGCGACGCGAAACTCGACGCGGTCGAACGCCCGGAACGCCCCATTCCTTCCGGCAGAATTTCACGTCACCACGCCGCCATCTTCGGCGCAGTGCTGCTGATCATCGGAATGGCGGCTGCGCTGACGTCGGATATTCTGGTCCGCTCACCATCCTGTTCCGGCGCCATCGCCCTGTCGCTGGCGTTTGCCGTTCTGGCCTATGATGCGTTCCTGAAAAACACCGTCTCGGCTCCCATCGGTATGGCCACCTGCCGATTTCTGAACCTGCTGCTGGGAACCAGCGCCGCCGGAACTTTGCCGGATATTTTCAACGGGCACACCGTCGTTGTTGCCACTGCACTGGCCGTGTACGTCTTCGGTGTTACCTGGTTTGCTCGCAATGAAGCCGGTCAGTCATCGCGGATGTCATTGGCTGCGGCTGTTGTGGTCGTCATGACCGGAATCGCGGTGAATGTCGCAGGAGCCCTCAAATCACAGCCGCTGAACTCTCAGGTGCAGGGATGTTTCATCGTGCTGGCTCTGGTGGCGATCAACATTCTCCGACGAACCTCAGCGGCGATTCGCGGTCAGCAACCGGTTGCTCTGCAGAAGGCGGTCGGCTTCATGCTGCTGAACATCATCTTCATCGACGCCGCCATGACTTTCTGTTACACCGGCAGCGCAACAGCGTCTGCCACGGTCATCGCGTTGATCCTGCCAGCCATGCTTCTGAAAAGAATCATTCCCATGTCCTGACAAGGGCTTCGACCTTGACCCGGCTGGCGTGGTTTGTCGTTCGATGTGGTCAATCCTGTGCGCCAAAACACGGCCATTAGCAACCGGCTGAAAACCAGGAGGCACGGAGAAAAGAAGCGGCACGGACATTTCTGTCCGTGAATTCAGTGTTTCCGGCACAGGCAGAAATGCCTGTGCCACTGTTTTCGATTCTCTGTTGGACGTCAGATTTCCGAAAGCGTGTTCACGTTGAATCATGTTTTCTGAGCGACCGTCGGCAGCGGCAGGTTGGCAGGTGAGCGGTCGCTTGTATGGGGTTTCGGCACGGTGCGGATTGGGCGATTCGTCCGGAAAGGCGCTCACGAATGGGTCGACGAAAAACAGCTCAGTCATTCGATGTTCGCATCAACCAAGGTTTAACGTTCGGGCTTCTTACATGAATCGATCTGTTGTCCGTGAAGTTGCTCGCAGTGAAACTCTGCGACGAGTCGCCATCTACGCCGTCTGTTGTGCCGCCTATGCGCTGCTGGTTTCATGGATTCACGAGCAGGACGTGCTGGGCGCACTTCTGCATCTGCCTTCCGATCTGCATGCCGTGTTTACTCTGGTTCTCGGCTGGCTGCTGGTGTTTCGCACCAATGCTTCGTATTCACGCTGGTGGGAGGCTCGGAAACTCTGGGGCGCGCTGGTGAATGTCAGCCGCAACATGGCGATCAAGGTCGCTGATTTGTGTAAGGCCGGTGACGACGAACTGACTCGATTCCGCGTCGACATCATCGCCTATGCCTATGGTCTGAAGAACCACCTGCGCGGAGAATCGCAGCTGCAGAAGCTGAAAGGGTTCGAAAGCTGTCCGGACCAGCCGTCTCACGTGCCGTCGTATCTGGTCACTCGCATGTACGAAGAAGTCGGTTCGTGGAAAGCCAACGGCTTCATTGACGGCGATGATCTTCGCGTTCTGGACGCGGAAGCGCGCCAGTTTCTGGACATCTGCGGCGGATGCGAACGCATTCGCAATACACGAATCGTGCAGTCCTACCGCACGTTTGCTCGACAGTGCGTCGGCATCTATCTGGTCACGTTTCCGTGGGGCGTTGTCAACGACTTCGAATGGTGGACAGCCCCCGTCACAATCGTTGTCTCATACTTCATGCTGGGCCTGGAAACTGTAGCCGAACATGTGGAAGAACCCTTCGGCTACGATGAGGACGACCTTGATCTGGACGGATTGTGCCGCACGATCGAAGTGACTGTCGAAGAAGTTTTTGACCGCCGCACAGCGCGGAATCAATCAACACTTCCTCTACCGAGCCACAGCTGAATTGAGCCGCAGATTAAGAACCGCTAACAAAACCTAAGAGATCCGCAGACTAACTGGACATCGCCACCTTG
>JAGQPY010000419.1 GCA_020426485.1 Planctomycetaceae bacterium | reverse complement strand
AAGGGCACCGCCCTTGTTAGGTTTCTGATTGGCTGTCGCTGTCTGGTCTCTGAGTCGGGCTCAGTGCCGGATTGGGAGCGGGCTGGATTCCGTTCTCTGATTTTTGTGTCGTCGCAGCCGGAACCTCCCTTCCTGCTCCCTGAAGCGAACGAGAGACCGCTGAAAAACCGCTAATCCGATTGGCGTCATCCCCGGGACGTCTACGGCGCCCCGGGGATGACGGTCTCGTTTTCCAGGAACCGTTTGCCCGCAGGAAAAGGCCTTCCCCACATAACACAAACCGGAAATACGGCTGCAGCGTTGCGATAAACTGTTGCGTCCTATACTGTTCGGTCTCCAGACGTTCACGGAGGATGGTTCCGGAGAGACAGGGATGGTTGGGGTTCGCGAAAATCACGCGCGTTTGCGGTATCTGCTGCTGGGGGGCTGCGGGAGCGGCATGTCCGCACTGGCGGAGATACTGACCGATGCCAACCACATTCTGACCGGGATGGATCAGAGCATCAGTGCGGCTTGTCAGCCTCCGTTTCTGCCGCACGCGGACGTGGAATGGTTGCCCTGGTCGGAGACACTTTCTTCTTCCGTTGATGCAGATGTGTGCGTGTTCAGTCCGGCGGTGGGACGCCGGTCGCCGCTGGTTCAGCAGGCGGTCGCTCGCGGAATCCAGGTGCAGTCACTCCATGAGTGTCTGGTCAACGTCTACAAAGCCCGGCAGCAGTTGTGTGTGGCGGGGACACACGGAAAGTCCACAACCACAGCGATGCTCAGCTGGGTTCTGGAATCCTGCGGTCGTGCTCCGGGCTGTTTCATTGGAGGCCGCCAGATTGCGACGCAGCGTTCCGGCCAGCTGGGCCAAGGGCAGCATGTCGTTCTGGAAAGCTGTGAGTTCAACCGGTCGTTTCTGACGTTTTCTCCTGCGGTCGGTGTCCTGACCGGCATCGAACGCGATCACTTCGACTGTTTTCCGAACCAGGATGACGAAGACGCCGCGTTCGTGGAGTTTGCTCAACGGATCTCCAGCGACGGCGTCCTGATTTATCGATCCGACTGCCGCCGAAGTCGCGCAGTTGCTCGCTCAGCAGCCTGCCGAACAGCTTCGTTTTCATTGGACTCGTCCGGGATCGACTGGAACGTCTCTGAGACAAAACTGGATGCGGCGGGCAGTCACTTTCAACTGCAGCCCAGGGGGCGAAGATCGCTGACGGTGACGTTATCCGTTCCCGGGCGACACAACATTGCAAATGCCGTCGCCGCAATCGCGGCTGCTGCCGAAGTGGGAGTTGCTCCGGAGGAGGCCGCGGCGGCGCTGGCTGGCTTTCGGGGCGTCCATCGTCGATTTGAACGTCGTGGGGTTTACCACGGCATGGTTCTTGTCGACGACTATGCTCACCACCCCACAGCGGTCCGAGAAACTTTGCGGACGGCTCGGCAGGTGTTTCCGAACCAAAGAATTGTCGCTGTGTTTGAGCCTCATCAGGTGGTACGAACGCGGTCGCTGTTCTTAGAATTCGCGGAGGCACTGCAGATGGCTGACGAAGTGCTGTTGCTGCCGGTCTTCGCTGCTCGCGAACATGTCGCACGGCGCGAGTGCTGCCGTTTGAGCGGAGACCTGGTGCGGCAGCTGAATGAACGTGGCACTCGCGCATTTCTTTTTGCGGGCATTGACCAGATCCTTTCCAGAATTGACTATTCCGGCAAACCCTCGGACGTTTTGCTGACCATGGGCGCCGGCAGGACCAACCTAATCCATGACGAACTCAATCGACGACTTCAGCGACATTCTGTCGCGTGACGAGCCACTCAGTCAGCACACGTGGCTGAAACTGGGCGGCAACGCCGAACGATTCTACAACCCCACCAGCCGCGATCAGCTGATTGCGCTCGTCAGGTGCTGCATTGCGCAGGACATTCCGGTCAGAATTCTGGGAGGTGGTTCCAACCTTCTGGTTGATGACAGGGGCGTGTCCGGAGCCGTCATTCGAGTCATCGATCCTCTGCTGTCCAGCGTCACCATTGACGGAAGCATTGTCAAAGCGGAAGGCGGCGCGACTCTGTCTCACGTGGTCACTGAATCCGTTCGAGCGAATCTGGCGGGATTGGAAAATCTGGTTGGAATTCCGGGCACGATTGGAGGAGCCATTGTCGGAAATGCCGGTGGTCGGCACGGAGACATTGGAGAATTCGTGCGTTCCGTTGAGGTCATGACCAATTCGGGGGATATCGCGGTTCGGTCCGGTGACGAACTGAGCTTCTCTTATCGTCACAGCAGTGTTTCGGATCTGCTGGTGCTGTCGGCAGAACTGGAGCTGCGACCGGATGACCCGACGGAACTGGCGAACCGCATGAAAAAGATCTGGATCATGAAACGGTCCACTCAACCTCTGGCAGATCAGTCCGCGGGCTGTATTTTCAAGAATCCACGAGGCCTGAGCGCTGGCGCGCTGATTGAGCAATGTGGTTTGAAGGACCTTTCCGTCGGAAAAGCTCGCATCAGCGACCGCCATGCGAATTTCGTGGTGACGGAAGCCGGTGCCACCAGCGGTGATGTCGAATCACTCATCGCTCGCGTTCAGTCGGCCGTCAGTGACAAGTTTGGCGTGAGTCTGGAAGTTGAAATCCGACGCTGGTAGGGACTGCCAATGGAATGGGGACGGCTCCCGTGAAATCAACCACCGGTGAAATCGACCACCGGGAGATGTCCGATTTCGGTTGATTGGCGGCAAATTCGCCTGAAGGTCGATCGGGGAACAGGCGTCGGTCGGCATTGGGCTCCCCTTTGGTGCGACGCAGCCGACAGGCGTTCGACACGTGACATTTCACGGGAAATTCCAAAGATTTCGGCCCCAAAAGGTGGGGGATTCGAACGGGTTCTGTCGGTCGAGGAATTCGGAAACTTCGTCGGGATTGCCCCGAATGAAGCGAAAATCGCGGGCTGGCCAACGGTCTCAAATCTCTGTTGATTGTGATTATTCCGTCGCCGGTGCGAGTCTTCCGGGACTGAGGCCAAGTTCCTGAGACTGAGGATTTGCATCGCGGAGAGTTTGTGGCGAAACTGTAGGGGAGCCCGACTTCTTCTCCGAACGAGATTGACGGGCCGTTTTTTGAGTACTTTTTTGAGCCCGATTGGGTTCCCACCTTTTTTCGCCTTTTCCGCCGATCCGAGCTGTTGGCCGGAAACTCCGGTTTCAGCACGATCCCGACGGAGTGCCTTCGGCACAACCAACCTCCAAAGCATGAGTCAAGATGTCCACAGTCTTTCAATCCTGCCCCGGTTGTGATTCACTGATTCTTTCCGACACCAACGAATGCCCTCAGTGCGGTCATGTCCTGAATCAAAAGCAGGCACCGGTCGCCGCCGAGAGTTCTCCTGCGGACCGTCGAAAGTATCAGGAAATGTTCGACACCTGTCCCAAGTGCGGTGAGCAGGTCCGCGCGGGGTTGGTTCGTTGCTGGAGCTGTAATGCCTTTATGCGGGCCGACGTGGAGGCCAAATATAAAGAGCTGACGGAAAGGCCGCAGCAGATTATTTTCAGTGATATCCCCGCCGACCAGCGAACGGAATATATTCCCAGCCGTTCCGGTCAGGTCTTCGGTGGATACGGACGTGACGTTTACGACGCGGAAGATGATGATTCGGACTTCACACTGACCGAGGAACTGCAGTCTCCCATCTCATTCAACGCGCCGCCGACTCCACCACCGACCGCACAGTCGTCCGAGGTTCCGGACGGACCGGATGCGCCGAAGTCGACGACGCCCGATGGAAAGACCGGCGCTGCTGCACCTCAGAAACCTGCAGCACAAACCAGTGGGACAGCGAACGCCTCTGCTGAAGCACAGCCAGCCAAAAAGACCGACGAAGGTGCGAAAGCGTCTTCACCCGGAGACGCGGCACAGAAATCGCCTCAGGACGTCTCGGTTGACGAGCTGCTTGGCATCGCCGTGAAGGATCAGGCAGAAACTCGACGCCGACAACGGGAGAAGATCGAAGAATCGCGCCGCCGTCGAATCCTGATGCCATGTTCCTGCGGCGCATGGATGCGTGTCAGTGAAGATCAGGCCGGGCGAATCGTTCGCTGCCGGAAGTGCAAAAAGCCCTTCATCGTTCCGGAAATGCGGAAGAAGGAGAAAGCTTCGAAGGAGGAATCTCAGTCGGGGCCGAAGGTCAACGTCACATGGCTGGAAAACGTGCGGCTGCACGTGATCACTCCCACAGAAGTCGTACTGAAGCCCGGCAGCCTGGAAAAGACGTTTGTGGAAGTCGACGCTGCATTCCATGAATCCGGTCTGCACCTGATTCAGTATGCTGCACCAGCCAAAAAGAGCCTGTTCGGCAAGGGCGGGGACGGTCCTCCGGCTGTGGAGCAGCAGAAGCAGGAGATTCGCGATCATATTCAGAAGACCGGTGCGATATCCAATCTGCCCTACGGCACGTTGCTTTCGGTGACTCCGGATGTGTCTTCCAAAATCCGCCTGATTCAGCCCGTTGCTGAAGCCCACGACAGTATGTTTGCCGGCGTGCCTGTTTTCGGTGAGGGACAGATTGTGCTGTACCTGCCCGTCGCTGCCGAGGAGAACAAGCAGTCCTTCGTGTCGCTTCCGCTGAGCGTCTATCGAACCTTCGCCGCCGAACTTCAGAAGTGTCTGGGAGTTGCCATTCCCGCGAAGGAAAACGGAGTGCCTGATGTGGAAGAACACGACACGCTGACGTGTCACCTGTCAGAAGTGAAGATTCCGGCGGCAAAGAACATCGTTTACTACAAGAACGATCCGGGCTTCGACGTTGAACTCAGCGGCTATGTTTGCGGAACCTGCGGGATTGCAATTACCGAAGAAGCTCGTGCCCGCAAGAAGCTCGGCGGCGGATCGGCCAAAGGACTGCCGAAAGCGAAGTGCCCCAAGTGCACCAACAAGTTTGGGGATCAGCAGGTGTTTAAAGTGACCGCGAAGAAGTCCGCAGAGTCTGATGAAGGTGAAGCGGAGACGGCGTAACGTTTCTGTTCTGTATGCAACACCGGAGCGGGGCAATTCCTTTGGGCAGGACGCAAGACACACCGTCTTGCGTTCTTGACCATAAGTGACCTCATTTTCAGTGGCGCGAGAGGCCGTTGCAGAAGATACTGTTGGGGACGAGGCG
>JAGQPY010000418.1 GCA_020426485.1 Planctomycetaceae bacterium | reverse complement strand
CCGCTTATGGAGAGCGCATGGCCAACATGTGGCTGGATGTGGCTCGATATGCGGACACGTTCGGTTATCAGAACGATGTTGCGATGGAAGTCTGGCCGTGGCGCGACTGGGTGATTCAGGCGTTCAACAGCAATATGCCTTATGATCGATTTCTGACCGAACAGCTTGCCGGCGACCTGCTGCCTGACGCGACGCAGAATCAGCGACTGGCGACGACTTTCAACCGCCTGCACCGACAAACCAATGAAGGCGGCAGTATTCCGGAAGAGTTTCGTGTAGCAGGTGTCGCCGATCGCACGACGACGGCCGGCACCGCATTTCTGGGACTGACCCTGGAGTGTTGTCGATGCCATGATCATAAATTTGATCCTGTGAAGCAGCAGGACTTCTACCGTTTGTCGGCCTACTTTTCGGATATCGACGAGTTTGGACTGTATTCCCACTTCACGCACGCTCGACCAACGCCCGCTATGTTGCTGTACACCGATGAACAGCGGGAACAGCATCGTTCGGCTTTGAACGACGTGGCACTGGCACAACAACAGTGGCGGCAGGTTCAACAGCAGGCTTCGGAATACTGGCGGCAGCATTCTGCCGAGTTGATTCAGTCGCTGCCGGAAGTTCCGGCCCCGGTCATCCACATGGAACTGGAAGGATCGGTGGACGGAATCAAAGGCAAGGCCACGTTGTGTGACGGTGATCAGCAGATCGTTTGCGACAAAGGTCCCGAGTTCGGTCGCACATCGCCGTTTTCTTTCAGTCTGTGGGTAAAACCTGCCATTCAACAACCACGAATGCTGGTGCTGCATCAGTCCGTGGCGGCCGAAGACAGTGGCTTTCGAGGCCTGCAGCTGACGATCGATGACGGGCACCCGGAATTTTCCATGATCCACTTCTGGCCCGGCAATGCCGTGCGCATCCAGACCGTGGCGACGATTCCCGTGAACGAGTGGAGTCAGCTGGCGGTGACTCACGACGGCAGCGGAACGGCGGCCGGTCTGCAGATTTTCATCAACGGTCGGCCTGCCGACGTGACGACGGAACGTGATAAGCTGACGTTAGACATTCGACACAGGAAAGAGTGGGGAGATTCCAGTGTTGGGAACGTCAAACTGGCTCTGGGTGCGAGATTTCGAGACGTCGGGTTTCGAGACGGGGCCGTCGATGAACTGAGAGTCTTTGATCGACAACTTTCGGATGCGGAGGTCCTGGCGGACCATTGTCGACTCAAACCGGATGCCGCCCCGGCAACCATCGATGGCGAAATGGCGCTGCAGCATCAATTGCTGACCGCGGACGAAAGCGTTCGGAAGGCCATGGCGAATCTTCAGCAGGCTCGCGATGCTGAAGACAATCTGGTGTCCGGCATCCGTCAGATTATGGTGATGCAGCATGACGACGATGCACCACTTACCCACTTTCTGCATCGAGGCGATTACACGGCCAAAGGTGATCCTGTCACCGGAGGCGTTCCTTCTGCTCTGGGCGATATTCCACTGGAGGGCGAAGGCCGGTTGGCGCTGGCACGCTGGATGACTCACCCGGATCATCCGCTGACATCACGAGTCATCGCCAATCGGCTGTGGCATCTGTTCTTCGGACGCGGAATCGTGGTGACGCTGGAAGACTTTGGTTCACAGGGCGTGCCGCCTTCGCATCCGGAACTGCTGGATTATCTGGCCCGCGATCTCATGGATCAGAATTGGGATCTGCATTCACTCTGTCGAAAGATTGTGCTGTCCGCAACTTATCGACAGTCATCAGCGGTGACCGATTTGGAAATATTTCGTAAAGATCCCGGTAACGTCTGGCTGTCTCGGGGACCACGGCATCGGTTGTCTGCTGAACAGCTGCGTGATTCCGTTCTGGCCGCCAGTGGTTTGCTGGTGAGGACCGTGGGTGGTCCCAGCGTGATGCCTTATCAGCCCGCGGGACTTTGGGAAGAAGCCGGAACCGGTAAGTCCTACCGGCAATCCACCGGTGACGGACTTTATCGGCGCAGTCTGTACACGTTCTGGAAGCGCACGGCGCCACCGCCTTCGATGTTGACGCTGGATGCCACCAGTCGCGAAAGCTGTACGCCTCGACGAGAACTCACTACCACGCCGCTGCAGGCACTGGTCTTTCTGAACGATCCCCAGTATGTCGAAGCCGCTCGCGTCCTGGCCGAACAACTGCTGACGTCTCATGCCGATAATCGCGTGGCGCGATGGGATGAACTGTTTCAGCGACTGATGTGCCGACGACCATCGGCGGAAGAGCGTACGGTGCTGGAAAATCTGTTTGCGGAACAGCACGCTTACTTTGCCGAAGATCGTGCTGGCGCGGAGGAATTCCTGAGCGTTGGTGAGCGTGCTCGAAATGCCACGCTGGACTCCGCCGAACTGGCGGCCAGCACTGTGGTTGTTCAGACATTGTTTGCGTACGACGAATCCATCATGCTGAGATGACCCGAAGAATCGCGGTCAACGCATCTGCCCCGAAAGTCTTTTTGCGTCAGGGGCGGGTTAACTATTGAAGTCCAATCTTATGAACGACACGACCAACACTGCTCTTTTACATTCGTTATTGTCAGCCAACATTCCGACGCCGGACCGACCAAACATGCGTCGGCGTCACTGGCTGCAGTCTTTTGGCATGGGGTTCGGCAGTCTGGCTGTGATGGACCTGATGCAGCGCGAAGGCCGGGCGGCTGAGTCTGTCGGGGCTGTTGCGGACGCTGTCGGTGGAAGTGGCGGAGTGATTTCGCCGACTCATCATGCCGCAAAGGCGAAGCGGGTGATCTATCTGTTTCAGGCGGGTGGTCCTTCGCAGCTGGAGACGTGGGATTACAAGCCGCTGCTGAACGAACGACAGGGGCAACCGCTTCCGGATTCCGTTCGAAATGGTCAGCGATTGACGGGAATGTCAGGCAATCAGGCGGTGCTGCCGCTGGCGGGTTCCGCCTTCAGTTTTGCTCAGCACGGTCAGGCCGGCACGTGGGTCAGCGAACTGCTGCCGCATCTTTCCCGACAGGTTGATCGCATGGCCGTGGTGCGATCGATGTACACAGAAGCCATCAATCATGATCCGGCCATCACGTTTCTGCAGACGGGCAGCCAGGTGTCCGGTCGTCCCAGCATTGGTTCGTGGCTGCACTATGGACTGGGCAGTGACAGCAGCAATCTGCCGGCGTTTGTTGTGCTGATCACCAAGGGCAAGGGTGGACAGCCGCTGTATTCGAGACTGTGGGGTTCCGGATTTCTGCCGTCTCGGTATCAGGGCGTTCAGTTTCGATCGGGGCGCGAACCGGTTCTGTATCTGTCCAATCCGCCGGGTATCACTCGCGACAGTCGCCGCAACATGCTGGACCGACTTCAGCAGCTTCATGCTCTGGAACAGGACCGCCTGGGCGACCCGGAACTGACAACTCGCATCGGCCAGTATGAAATGGCCTATCGAATGCAGGCCAGCGTTCCGGACGTGGCCAATCTGCAGGAAGAGCCTCAACATATTCTGGACATGTACGGCCCGGACGTGGCCAAACCCGGAACCTTTGCCGCCAACTGCGTGCTGGCCAGACGTCTGGCCGAACGTGGAGTCCGCTTCATTCAGTTGTACCACCAGGGATGGGATCATCATGGCAACGTTCCCGGCGGCATGAAGACTCAGTGCCGCGAAACCGACCAGCCTGCGGCAGCTCTGCTGGAAGATCTTCATCAGCGCGGCATGCTGGAAGATACTCTGGTGATCTGGGGCGGCGAATTCGGACGGACGAATTATTCTCAGGGCACGCTCACGGCGTCTAATTATGGTCGCGATCACCACCCGCGTTGCTTCAGCATGTGGATGGCTGGTGGCGGGATTCGTGGCGGCGTCAATTATGGCGAAACCTGTGAGTTTGGTTACAACGTTGTGTCGGATGGCGTGCATATCCGTGATTTTCACGCCACACTGATGCATCTGATGGGCATCGATCATCAGCGTTTCACGGCAAAATTTCAGGGCCTGGATGCTCGACTGACCGGCGTGGAACCATCACGAATCGTTCGCGAAATTCTGGCGTAGATGCTGCAGAACAAGAGACTTTCTTTTTGAAAGTCATCCGGCGGTGAATGCATCAACCGGCTTCTGTTGCTGACGACTTGCGGTATTCGAGACGTTCGTCACTACGCGGGATTCGGGATGCATTTCACTTCACGGAAAATCAACCAAAAAGGTCTAACGATGCGGAGCTCGGGGGTCATGCCGAATGCAGTTTTTCTTCTTGGGATGGTCGGCGTTGCAGCTCTTTTCGGCACGTTGCCCACGTATGCCGGACCGGCAGACATCCCCGTAACTGCCAAACTTCGCGAAAACCTCAGCAGCAGCGCAGTTCAGGTCTACGGGCTTGAAAGAAAGCTATGGCTGCACGTTCAGTCGGAGGCATTGCCCGCCGGAAAGGTCACCATTCCCCGACTCTGCGCGCCGATGAAATCGATGAGGTGGCTGGATGCGTCTGATGCCGAGATCAAGTTTGTCCCTGAACCTCAGGAATGGGTGTTCTCCTGGAAGCAGGCTCCGAACCAGTCACCGATCATCGAAGTGGACTTCGATATCGCTCCGCTCCTGCCAAAGGATTGTCCGACGGCAGCTGCGGCCGGAGATGGTTCCGTTCTGCTGCACGCATGGCAGGCGGCGACTTTCGGAGAGAAGCTGAGGTTTGAGCCGCAATGGTTTAAAAACACCGTCGGCTACTGGACGGTGCCGACGGATTACGCTGAATGGAATTTTGTGGCCGATCAGCCGGGGACCTTTACTGTGGCCGTTCTTCAGGGCTGTGGAGCCGGTCAGGGAGGCAGTGTTGTGGTGGCTTCTGTTCGAACGGCCACGGACGAAGTGGATCGGTTGTCGTTTCAAACCATCGACACCGGACACTTCCAGAACTTTCGCTGGAATCATCTGGGCACCGTGACCATCCCCGCCGCAGGCTCGTATCAGCTGCGGCTGACCCCGGGAAAGATTGCCAAAGCCGCCGTCTTCGACGTTCGAATGGTGCATCTTGTCCGCCAGGCCAGGGCCGTTGAGTAACGGAGAAAAACGATGAACATGACAACGCTGATTCAGGCATTTCTGCTTTGCCTATTGATCGCTGTCACGGGTCGTGCTGAGGTGCGTGAG
>JAGQPY010000417.1 GCA_020426485.1 Planctomycetaceae bacterium | reverse complement strand
CCACGAATAAACGCTGATGGGCAACACATTTGCCCCTCGTTCCTTCAGAGCATCATAGAGGTCAGGATTGGCGACTCCGTACTCCTGAACGGCAACAACCTTCCCCTGAAGCGACAGATCCGCCTGATCAATCGCGTCCAGCAGTTCTCGCGACGTGTTGGGTTCCGCTGCTTTGACCAGAAACTTCAAACCCAGTCTGTGCAGGACAGCCGCCGGCTTCGGCCCGCGAACCAGCAGCGGAATCGAGTTCATGGCGGTCAGCAGTTCGTCTCGCAGACCGGCCGTGGCGGCCAGGTCGAGCATCGCTTCTGTTCCGACACCCGTCAGCAGGACGATGGAATCGACTCTGCCCGCCAGCACCTGGCGAATGGCATCCAGCCCACTTTGGTTTTCTTCCAGCGGCACCTCCTTCATGGACGGCGCCACGATGACCTGAGCATTCTGCCGCTCGATCAGCGCACGCATCTCTTCCGCGCGGCGACTTTCGTAGCAGCAGACGACAGGTTCCCGCACAGTCATTCCCCTGCCTTTTCCAGCACAGAAAATCGGTGAATCGTCGTGCTGCTGTAGGTTTCGCCGGGATTCAGCTGAGTCGTCGGAAAGTGCAGCTGATTGGGGGAGTCCGGAAAATGTTGAGTCTCCAGGCAGAAACCATGATGCTTGCTGAAACCACCACAGTCATCTTCGCCGCTCAGGAAATTGCCGCTGTAAAACTGAATTCCGGGCTCCGTGGTCAGCACTTCCATCACACGGCCTGACGCCGGCTCTTCCACGCGAGCCGCCAGAGCAGGCTGCTCTTCTGATTTGTTGATGACGTAGCAGTGATCATAGCCGCCTTCAACTTTCTCGATCCGCTCACCGATTTCGTGGAACGTTGTGAAATCCATCGGGGATTCTGCAACGGCCTGAATGTCGCCGGTGGGAATGAGGGACTCTGATACTGGCAGATAGCGGTCGCAGTTCAGTCGAAGTCGGTGAGACAGGATGTCATTCGTTTCTGCGTCGCCTGTCAGATTCCAGTAGCAGTGATTTGTCAGATTGACCACGGTCGGTTTGTCCGTGGTCGCCGAATATTCAATGCGCAATTCGTTGTCGGCCGTCAGCACATAGCGCACGGTGGTCTTCAGATTTCCGGGATAGCCATCTTCGCCGTCCGGACTGGTGTAGGTGAAGGTTACTGAAGCGGTTGTGTCGTCGGTTGCCGAGCTGCCGTCCCAGAGCGCCCGATGAAAGCCGTGCTTTCCGCCGTGCAGGTGATTTTCGCCGTTGTTCTTTGCCAGCGTGTACACGTTGCCGTTCAGCGTGAAGATGCCTTTGGCGATCCGGTTGCCGTAACGTCCCACGGTGCATCCAAAGTAGGGAGAATTCTCAAGCCATTGCTGCACGGACGAATGCCCCAGAACAATATTTGCCGACCTGCCATCGCGATCGGGAGTTTCCAGGCCAACGACGGTGGCTCCATAGCTGCTGATGCGAGCCACAACTCCCTTTCCGTTCTCCAGAGTAAACAGTCGAATGGATTTTCCGTCCGCTGTCTTCCCAAACTCAGACTCAGAACATTTCATGGCCGACACATTACCAAAAGCAACAGAAGAAGCGGGGGCGAAGACAGCAGCGACGGAGACTGCCATCAGAATGACAGGCTGGCAGCCGTTGAACATCATCCAACGGGGGAGTACGGCACGAATCATGAATTGCATCCTTTCTGACAGCGGCCAGTGATTCAGCGGTCGATTTCAGCACTGTAACGTTCTGCGCGAGATCAGAACATCGTCGCAGCCGCAGAGGATGGGATCATTCGGCCGACGAACTGCTGGTGGTTTCGGTTTTGCCGGAAGATGGCTTTGAGTCAGACGACGATGAATCGGAAGAGGACTCTGTCGACTTCTTGTCGGCCGTGGCCCCTTTCTTGTACGACTCACTGCGGTAATCGGTCTGATAAAACCCGGAACCGCGAAAGATGATGCCTCCACCGGAACTGATCATTCGTTCGGCTTTGTTCTTGCCGCATTCGGGACACTTCTTTGTGGGGTCAGCCTTGATTGACTGAAACTCTTCCCACTTATGTTCGCAGGCGGAACAACGGTATTCATAAGTTGGCATAAACAGTCCTTTTTCTGCGGCGTCGCGTTCACCCGGATTCAGGCCGCACGCCGGAGTATGTAGTTCTTTTTGCAACCGAACGCTGAATCAGCGCAACGGAGATTTTCCGGATCAAACCCTAACAAGGGCCGAGCCCTTGACCCAATGGCGGGGAAAGTCGATTGGCGTGGAAAGTTCCAGGCGCCGAGACGCTCCCGTTGGTCGCTTGAACAGAGATGCGCGCACCGTACGCGCATCTTACTTTGTAAGACTTAAAAGCCCTCGACGGCCGACTAAGCCTCAGGCATTGCACAGGACACTACCACCTTGGCCGGTCGAACGACTCGGTCATGAATTCGATAACCACGCTCCACGACCTGCAGTACTGTCATCGGTGGCTGATCAGCCGTCGGAATCTGAGTCAGCGCTTCGTGGAGGTTCGGGTCGAATGCCTCCCCGACCGGATCGATGACTTCTGCCGAATGCGACTTCAATGCATCCTGAAACTGCTGAGCCACCATGCGAATGCCGCTGATCAGATTCGGCAGATCTTCCGTCTTTTCTGCTGCTTCGACGGCACGCTGCAGATTGTCAATTCCGGGCAACAGGTCGCGGATGACCGGCAGCGACTGATACTTCATGGCATCGGCTGCTTCCTTCATGGTCCGGCGACGGAAGTTCTCCAGCTCCGCCTGAGTCCTCAGCAGACGATTCTGCAGCTCTTCGTTTTCACCGCGCAGGCGACGGATTTCGTCTTCTGATTCTGCGGCCAAACCCGTGTCTTCCGCCGCTGACTCCTGATCAGCAGCGGTCGATTCCGCCGGAGAACCTTCATTGTGCTCTGAACCATTGGATTCAGGGTGATCGTCTTTATTTGTCGTGCTCATGGACCTTTAACCATGTAGATGGAATTCGTATTGGAATCGCCTGTGAAATACAGTTGCTGTATCGGAACGCGTGGAACTGACGTTGCCGGTGAACTCAGTTCGCCGCAGCAGCATCAGTCATCATCTTCCTCATCGCTTCCGGAAAAGAAGTGCTTCACCTGCTCAAAGAAGGAACGTTTGTGAGGCATCACGTCGGATTCTTCCAGGTCAGCCAGTTCACGCAGTAGTTCCTCCTGTCGTTCTGTCAGCTTGCGTGGAACTTCGACCTGAATTTCCACAAGCAGGTCGCCGACATGATGTCGGCCATTCGGATCCGGCATGCCTTTGTGCTTTAGTCGAGTCACATGCCCGGGCTGAGTTCCCGCTTTGACGTTCAGCGTTTCTCGCCCGGTCAGCGTGGGAATTTCGACTTCCGCCCCCAAAGCCGCTTGTGAGAAGGAAATCGGAAGCCGACACAGCAGATCCTGACCCTGCCGCTGAAACAGCGGATGTTCTTTGACTCGAAAACTGACCAGCAGGTCACCTCGCGGCCCGCCTCGAACACCAGCTTCGCCCTGACCGCGAATCGGCATCTGCATACCGGTATCGACACCGGCCGGAATATCAATTTCCAAGGTGCTGGTCTTCATGACTCGGCCACTGCCGGAACAGTTGCCGCAGGGCTCTTTGATCGTGGAACCTTCGCCACGACAGGCCGGACAGGTCGTCTGAATTCGGAAAAAACCCTGAGCCTGCACGACCTGACCATGTCCTCCGCAGGTGGCACATGTGACCGAGCCGCTGCCTGGTTTGGCACCTGATCCGCTGCAGGTATCGCAGGTTTCACGGCGAGTGATTTCCAGCTGGCGTGAACAACCGGAAGCTGCTTCCGGCAGTTCCAGTTCAACGGTCACTTCGAGCGAACTTCCTCGCCGCGCGCCGCTGCGACCTCGTGTCTGACCGCCGCCGCCACCAAAGCCGAAGCCCTCGAAGATATCGCCGAAGGCACTGAAAATATCGTTGATGTCATGGAACCCGCCACCGCCTCGCCCGGCGGCTCCCGACACACCGGCGTGACCGAACTGATCGTAACGAGCTCGCTTGTTGGAATCGCCCAGAACGTCAAACGCTTCGGACGCCTCTTTGAACTTGCCGACGGCTTCATCATCACCCTGATTGCGATCGGGGTGATACTTCAACGCCAGCTTGCGGTAAGCCTTCTTGATTTCCTCAGCGCTGGCCGTCCTGGTCACGCCAAGAACTTCGTAGTAGCAAACCTTCGTGGACATCGTTGTCGGACTTTTGTTCTGATTCCAAAAAGAACGGGACACCATTTCTGGTGCCCCGTCATGAGTTCACGCTTTCGGGGCGAGCGAAACGCGCCGAGAACAGTGCCGAACTCTGTCGGCTCCCGGAGTGTTTAGCGAACGGCTCCCGGAACTTTTGGCTTCGCACCGCCGTCGGCGTCGTCGGTACGAGTCACCAGAACCTGAGTCGTCAACATCAGACCGGCAATGGAAGCCGCATGTGACAACGCACTGCGAACGACCTTTGCGGGGTCCAGAATGCCGGCGGCCAGCATGTCGGTGTACTCGCCCTTCGCCGCGTCGTAACCCTGGCTGCCGCTCAACTGTCGAACTTCGTCCGCGACGACAGCTCCGTCCATGCCGCAGTTGGCAGCAATCTGACGAATCGGGGCTTCCAAAGCTCGAGCGACGATCTGAACACCAATCGATTCGTCACCTTTCAGATTCAGCTTTTCGACGGCATCAATGGAACGCAGCAGAGCCACACCACCCCCGGGAAGAATACCTTCTTCCACGGCGGCCCGAGTTGCGTGCAAAGCGTCTTCCATTCGGGCCTTCGTCTGCTTCATTTCAGCTTCGGTGGCTGCACCGACGGAAATGACGGCGACTCCACCAGTCAGCTTTGCCAGTCGCTCCTGAAACTTTTCGCGATCATAATCACTGTCGGTCTTTTCGATGTGATCACGAATCTGCTGAACACGAGCCTTGATCGCGTTGGAATCTCCCGCGCCTTCAATGATCGTGGTGTTGTCCTTGGAGACTTCGATGCGGCGAGCTGTTCCCAACTGAGCCAGACCAATCGAATCCAGTTTGATTCCCAGATCTTCGGAAATCAGAGTTCCGCCGGTCAGCACCGCCATGTCACCCAGCATCGCCTTGCGACGAT
>JAGQPY010000416.1 GCA_020426485.1 Planctomycetaceae bacterium | reverse complement strand
CTGGCGTTCCATTGCTGCTGAGTGATCTCGGGAATTGCCTCTTTCAGTTGGATTGGCATGGGACAACCTTCCGCATTCCACAGCACGTTGCTGACCATTCGACCAAGCGCACGAACTCTGACACCGGCTTCCACTGTTCCATCCATCTGCGAAAACGGACCGACGTCCAGTTCGTCCGCGCAGGCAGCATTCTCATCGGAGTGGGAGCTGAAGATCAACAGTGCCTGCCGGAATCTCCCGGTCAGATCCTGAGACGCTGCAATGTCCGGCACAACGTTCAGGCTCGCCAATTTCATGAGCAACATTCGAGACTCTTGCCCAGCATCATTCCTGCTCGTCATCAAAGCCGTCCTCAACTGAATGTGCATGGACGCCTTCGAGTGTCGGATGCGCCAAATGGTCGAACTGCTTCGCTGTGAACTCGGCTCCTGCCGTTCCGAAGGAGTGCCACGGCGTGAAAATCCCGAATTTCGGCGCAGGTCAGGAGAATCTGTCCGTAAAGCCCTGCGATCGACGCCATCGTGGCGCGACAGTTTTCTATCGCTGTGACGTGTCTTGCCTGAAGGAACTGTTCTGATGAACGTTTCACCTTGTATCACCCGAATCGTGTTCTTTGTTGCTGTCGGCAGTGCCCTGGTGGCATTGTTTGAAGGATCGACCGCGGTCGCTCAAACAGGAACGGCTGCAGGTCACTATCAGTGGGTCGCTGTCACGAACGGGGAAATTCCCGAGAACGCCGTTCCGTTCGGGGTGAGCACTACCGTTGTCACGGGCGGTGGAACTCGGCGATCTGCGATGTATGTTGCTCGGGGGTACTTTGACAATCAGCGCACCAGCATCGCCATCGCGGACCACAACGGATGTCGAGGCACTTCAATTCACAACAGGTCTCGCGAACGCATCGTTCAACAGTTCGCCCGATATGACGTATTGGTGCCGGCACCAGGATTCCGTGCGTCCTGGGAAACGATCGACCGACAAGAACTGAATCGCATGACCGATGAGCACGCGGCACAAATCGGTGCCGTCAAATTCACGGTGACATTTGACGGGCCTGAATTCACGGGGTTTCCGGTGCAGTTCGAATGGGCAAGCAGCAGCGGCAGCAGTTTTCGCCCGGCGTTCTATTCCGGCCCGACAGCGTTTCCGGCGGAGAACCGGCGGATGAATCTGCGTCCGGTTGATTCTTACGACGATGCCGGAGACGAGGGGCCCGGCTTTCGCTTGCTCGTGATGAGACCGATTGAAGCCACTCCAGCCAACCGAGGGCCCGCACCCCCGATTCCGCCGGACAGTTTTTAGTTTGCCTCACACGAGCAGTGAGCCGACGGCTATCATTCATGAGATTTGCTTTCTATGCTGGAACGCGGCGACGCTGTGCGGGATAAAAGCTGAACGAGATGGAGCCGGTTCCAACGCATTTGTCGAGGAAACATGGTTCACACCAGTTTCGGCTGCTCCTTCCACAAAGCCACCAACACGTTCGTCTCAGCGTCCAGCCTTTTGCGGTGTCAAACGGAACTCCGCACCGCCGGGTGAAACGTTCAGGAGGCCGTTGATCAAATGGGGACAGAGCATTGTGAAGACAGCTGCCCCCTTGAAATCAGAGCGTCAAATCAACAGACGGCCGAGCCCCCGGAGCCTTCCCAAAACAGCTTCAGACAGATGAAATGGGATTCGATGAATGCAGTGCCCCGATTCAGACACCATTGAGTCTTTTCTTGCGGGCACGCTCGCGGCCGGCGCTCACGAACAGCTTGAAGCGCATCTGGAAGAATGCAACGCCTGCCAGCGTGTGTTGTCGGAACTGGCGGCGACAGCTCCGTTGCCGTGGTGTGACGCCAATGCATCACCGGAATGGTCTCCCGAAATCGCCGGAAGACTGTGCGCTGGAATGCGTGATTCCGGTCGCGACTCGGACAATGAACATGAAACTGACGGGGACTGCCCCGAGTTCACAGAGCTTCGTCTTCCATTTTCAATCGGCGACTACGAACTGCAGGAGGTGATTGGACGAGGCGGCATGGGCACGGTCTACCGCGCACGACAGTTGAAGCTGAATCGTGTTGTCGCCGTGAAAATGATCATCCGACAGCACCTGAAGCCGTCGCTCGTTGATCGCTTTTACGTCGAAGCGCGAGCGGCGGGAAAACTGGATCATCCGGGAATCGTGCCCGTCTACGATGTCGGACAGTTCGGTCCATACGTCTACTACGCGATGGCTCTGGTGCCGGGCGGAACACTCAGCGAGCTGGTTGCACAACGTCGGCCGTCTGCTCAGGCGGCCGCTGATGTGGTACGCATGATCGCCGAAGCCGTGCAGTACGCACACGAACGAGGCGTGATTCATCGCGACCTGAAGCCATCCAACATTCTGCTGGAATCGGAACGACAGCCGAAAGTTGCAGACTTCGGGCTGGCAAAGCAGCTCGAAGCAAGTTCCGACCTGACCGCATCCGGAGATGTTCTGGGAACGCCGGGGTATATGCCTCCGGAGCAGGCAGGCGGGCAATCCGGCGTCACAACGGCTGCCGACATCTACGGGCTTGGAGCCATCCTGTATCATCTGCTTACCGGCAAAGCGCCGTTTGAAGGTCAGGATCCGGTTGCCGTCATTTACCGTGTGGTGAATGAGGAACCGGCTTCGATCATTCGGCAAAATCCCGATGTTCCGCTGGATCTGGAAACGATCGCGCTGCATTGTCTGGCAAAGCATCCTGAAGAACGCTACGAGTCCGCCGGGGAAGTGGCACGAGAATTGAAACGTTTCCTGAGCGGCGAACCGATTCATGTTCGTCCGCTCAGTGCGTTTGGTCGAACCGTGCGATGGTGTCGGCGTTCTCCGGCCATGGCGGCAATGACGTTCGCCGCCATGGCTGCGTTGCTGGGCGGCGCAGCGTTCTCGACCTACTTCGGATTACTCGCCAACGAACGAAGTCGGACTCTGACCGCAGTCAACGAGAACCTGACGATTGCAGAACGAGACGCACGTCGATCTGCGGATGATGCCAGGGCCAAGGCCGAACTGGCGACTCGACAGGCCAATACCACGCTCTCGCTGCTGGAATCAACGCTGTATGAGTTGCAGCCGATTCTGTCGAACGACCCGGCGCTGCAGTTACGGCGTCGAAAACTGCTGCAGTCTGTGCTGGCAGGTCTGGATGAACTGCATGCTGACTCAGCCACGGAACAACGCATCCGGCGATGTCGAGCAAACACGCTGCTGGGACTGGCCGGAGTGACTCACCAGGTCGGTGATGAAACGGGTCGCACCGGGCTGACGGCTTCTCGCCCCTTGTTTACGGACGCATTTGAACGACTTCACGATCTGCACCAGACGTCGCCCGACGATGCGGCCGCTGCGGAAGATCTGCTGGCTGCGGTCCTTGAGTTCAGCAACATTCTTGCAGACGCATCCGAATGGAAAGCGGCAAGGGACTATGCGGAACGAACCCTTGCGGCATCACAGCGACTGTCTGTGACCGCTGAGTCATCCAGCGATTTTCGCCTGCACGGCAGACTTGTGGAATTCGAAGTGCTGTACGGCGAAACACTCATGCGCACCGGAGAAATGTCCCGAGCCAAAGAACTGCTTGATCAGGCAAACAGGCGATGCCAGGCCGTTCTGCCCCGAGCAGCCCACGACACTTATGTTCATCGAGAACTGGTTCATTCATTTCTGAAGCTGGGCGACTGGCATCTTCAGAAAAAGGAATGGGCGGTTGCCGGAGGCCACTTTGAAAAAATGGCAGCCGAGGCAAAAAAAATTGTCGAACGGCAACCCGGTCAAAGTAAAGCCATCATGGATGTCTCCACGGCTCTCGGTCGACTGGGCGACGTCAGTCAGTCACTTCAGCAGCCGGACAAGGCATTGGTGTATTACCAGGAATCACTGGAGTATGCGGAAGCGGCCGCTCGAATGGCTCCGGAGAACGACTTCGTGCAATGGCAGCTTTCCTTCAGCTATCAGGAACTGGCGGACTGCCATCTGCGAGCAAAGCGCTTCCGGGAAGCTCGCACCGAAGCGCTGCGATGTATGGAAATCCGCAGTCGATTGGCGAAAGTCGACACCGCCAACCCTCATTTATACACCAAACTGTTCCACGCCCAGAAAGCCATGGCCACAGCCTGCGAGCGCGAAGGCGACCTGGCCGAAGCGATCGAATGCCATCGACAACGCATTCAGTTTGCCGAACAGTTCGCTGCCGCCACTCAAACCCAGCGCCACGCAGTTCACGTGAAACAAGCCCAACAGGAAATCGATCGCCTGGAAGCTCTGCTGGCCGCAAGGGAACAGGTTCTTCCGCCGCCGTGACTCTGTTTATGAAGACGAACTCACATCGCACAACGGCCTTTCCGGACGCTCTGCGTGCAGAGGCACCGGCACTTTGGGCCGCTGCCGGATTCGGACACGCGGTTGTCAATGTTGCCGAGAGGACGCTACATTCTGCAGGAGACGTCTTCGCTTTCTGATTCGGCGCGGGTTGAAACAATGAACGATCAGACATCCGTCACCAGCATCAGCCTGCTGCAGCGCATTCGACGTGATGAATCAGATCCGCATGCCTGGGATGAGTTCGTCCATCGCTATGGACGCCGAATCTTCGAGTGGTGCATCAACCGCAGACTTCAGACTGCCGACGCCGAGGACGTCACTCAGAATGTGCTGCTGAAGCTGGCCAATCGGCTGAGTTCCTTTGAATATGATCCACAAATGACCTTTCGTGGCTGGCTGAGGCGAACAACGGAAAATGCGGTCATTGATTTTTTTCGCGAGAGAAAAAGTCGGGGTGATGATCTGAAGGAAAGTATCCGCATGCTGGATGACGCAGCTGCACGAGCGGACCTGACGGAACGCATGGAATCCGCCTTCGATCTGGAACTGTTCGAAGAGGCCAAATGTCGCGTAAAACGACGCGTTGACAGTCGACGCTGGCAGGCGTGGGAAATGATTGCCGTCCACAACGCATCCGGAGAACACGTGGCGGCAGAACTGAACATGAAGCTGCCCAGCGTTTATTCCAGTCGCTATCAAATCCAGAAACTGATCGCCGAAGAAGTCCGGCAACTGGACACCGAAAGCTGCGGAAATATCTCGCAGACGGGTGACGCAGTCTAACGAGGCCGGGCCTCGGACCAATTCGAGCT
>JAGQPY010000415.1 GCA_020426485.1 Planctomycetaceae bacterium | reverse complement strand
ACGCAATCGCGTCAACCCACGAGTCATCAAACGCAAACTCAGCAACTGGCCAAAGAAGCAACGAAAACACTATGATTTCCCTCAACCAAAACTCGAATTCCAAAACGCCATCACCATCCTCAATTGAACGGTATTGGGTCAAGGGCTCAGCCCTTGTTGTCAGGGATCGACAGGTTCGGACAAAGTGGCGGCCGTTTGATTGGTGGTGATCTGGTCGACAATCTGCGAGATCATCCTGAGCGCTTCCATGTCGGATTCGTGCTGAGCGGCCGTGGTTTGATCAATCCGCTGTATTTCGCGCTGCCAGTAATCAACTTCGCGCGACAGACGTGCGACTTCGGAATTCACCACATTCAGCGTCTTCTGCATCTGTTCGTGAGCTTCGCGTTCGTCGTCGAATCGAGCCTCCAGCCTGGCCAGCTTCTGATCAAATTCATCGCGAGCCTCCTGCAACCGCACAGCACAGGGAGGTTCCGCCGGATTCACCTGCACGGTGCGTGGAGCCCAGTGGTCGTCGGACGACCCCCGCGGCAACGGTGGAGCAATCGCTTCCACGATGGGCAAAGGCTGGCACGCCATCGTTGAAAGCTTCTCCCCCGAGACCGGCTGGATCAGGTCGACAGATTCCAGAGGATGGTTGCCCAGACATACCGGACACGGAACCGTTTCCGGCGGATCCGTATGCGGATGCTTGCTCTTCTTTTTAACGTGAAGCATCTGTGTCGACGCGCAGCCGGGAAGAATCAGTGCCAGCAGAACACAGATCATGCACGTTCGCCATGCCACAAACATCCGTCTGTCTGGTGTTTCGTTCTGCAACGTATTCATCATTCATTCCTTCCCACGACTCCGGCATCAGCGTGTTACCACACGAGTATGCTCTGCGATGTCATCGGCACATTTAACGATCATGTGTGATCTGCGACATCAGTCCGGATAGTCGCACGCGATCACCGTGATGTGACCGCATTGGCAGTGAACATGAATTTCGGTCACGTTTCCGGAAGCATCACACACCTGTTCCACCTTCGCCGCGCCGGGGCGGGCGTCCGTGGTGTTCGATGGCTGCATGCGAACTCCGACACGCACCGGAGCAGAACTGACACGAACGTTTTGTTGAGAGAGTACTCGACCACGTCCCTGAACCATCATGCACCTTTGTCTTCCTGTTCCTCAAGCGAATCTTCGGTCATTCGATCCCACAACCAGACAAACTGGTTCGTCACAAACCATGTCAGCACACCGACCGACAGACTTCGCCCCAGAAGTTCAAATGGTTCCACAAGCCGCAGGCTGCAGATGCCCGCGGTTAAAAACCCCATGGTAAATCCCATGACTCGAGCCACCGATGGTGGTCGCGTAATCTTTCGGACAGTCACCATCAGGCGGCTCCTGCCAGATTCGCATTCTGGCCACCGACCTCATTTCTGCTGGCTTCACCAATAATGTCGTCCCGCAGCAGAACAGCGACCGTTTCCACCTGCATATCCGCGGGCAGTTCCTGAAAAGCGATGATAGCCAGGTCGGGAGAACTGCGGGTCAGAATTTTTTTCAGCGGACGTCGAAGCTTCTGGTCGACCAGCAGTGTCAGCGGCAGATGCAGGCGAGCACTTTCGTGCACCAGAACTCGAATGCGGTCGATCAATCGCGACAGCGGCCCGGGCCCAAGAGCCAGCGTTCCTTCGTGAAGCGACTGCCGCAGATGAACGTCCAGCAATGGTTCGATCGCGATGATGCGAATTCGTCCGTCTTCGGTTCGATGTGGTTCGCAGACCAACCGTCCCAGATCAATGCGAACTCGATCCGTCAGCATTTCCGCCGACGTGCAGTCCGGAGCATGATTGATCACCGATTCCAGAATCAGTGCCAGATCCGACAACGGAATCCGATCTTCCGCCAACGCGATCAGGACCTGATGGAGCGTTCCCATCCGAATGACGTCCGGCGTGATTTCTTCCACGATGGTCGGTGCAAACTGTTTGACTCGCTCCAGCATCTGTTTCAAAGCTTCGCGTGTCAGCAGTTCATGAGCATGTCGCTGCAAGACTTCACCCAGATGAGTGATCAGAACGCTGAGCGGATCAACGATGGTGCATCCCTGAGCCTTCGCCTTGCGCTGTTCCGATGGATAAATCCACAAAGCTTCCAGTCGGAATGCGGGCTCAAAGGCGGGTTCGCCCTGCAGAGTTACCGCTTTGCCATCCGGGAAGATCGCCAGCAGCTGTTCCATATGAATCTCAGATCCGGCCACTTTGCGACCGGCGATCATGATCCGATACTCATCCGGATTCAGACTCATGTTGCTGACAACCTGAATGGGTGGAATCCAGCTGCCATTGCTCCGCGAAAACTCACGGCGCAATGCCGTAATCCGTTCTGAAAGACCTTTGATTTTGTTGCTGGTCATGAATGGAACCAGTTGAGGTCCCACTTCCACCACAGCGCGGTCCGCCAACAGGAACTCGTCCAGACTTTTTGTGTCGTCGATGAGCTGACCGTCTTCCCCAATCTCCTCGTTCTGCTGTTCACTTTTCGCAGCCGCAATTTTCTTTCCCTGCCCCAGAAACAACAGCAGTCCGGCAGAAACGCCCATGAACGGCAGTTTGGGCAGTCCCGGCATTAACGCGACGATGAACAGAATGCCGCTGCCGACCCAGATCGGCCGATCGCTCAGAAACATCTGGTTGCGAATTTCGTCACCAAGGCTGTCATCCGACGACGTCTTGGTCACCAGGACGCCGGACGTGGTCGCGATAATCAACGCCGGAATCTGCGAAACCAGTCCGTCTCCCACTGTCAGAATGGAATATGTGTGGATCGATTCCACGAACGACATGCCGTCTGTCATGCCAATGATGACGCCGCCGATCAGGTTCACCGCAGTGATGATCAGCCCGGCAATTGCATCTCCGCGAACGAACTTACTGGCACCGTCCATGGCACCGTAAAATTCGGTTTCCTGCGACAGATCCTGACGTCGCTTGCGAGCCTGATCGGCTGTGATTTGGCCGGCATTCAGTTCCGCATCAATGGCCATCTGTTTGCCGGGCATGGCGTCCAGTGTAAACCGAGCGGCAACTTCGGAAACGCGCGTCGCACCTTTGGTGATCACCATAAACTGAATAGTGACCAGAATCAGAAAAATCACCAGACCCACAATCAGCTGACCGCCGACCACATAGTTCCCGAAGGCCGTCACGATCAGTCCGGCATCGCCGTCCAGCAGAATCAGACGAGTGGTGGCCACGTTCAGCGACAGGCGATACAGAGTCAGCAGCAGCAGCAGCGACGGAAAGACCGACAACTCCAGTGCGCGGCGAGTACTGAGCGTGACCAGCAGCAACAGCGTGGTCACTCCCAGATTTCCGGCCAGCAGCACGTCAAGCAGCGCCGGCGGCAGCGGAACCAGCATAACCACAAGTCCCACCAGCATCCCGAAGGACAGCAGCGTTTCACTTTGCTGCATCCATGAGATGTTGCTGGAGGCGACGGGTGTGACTGGCCGAGTTGCCATGATAATCCGGAAGGAATGTGTTGGCGAAAAGAATGAAAACGCAGGTCTGATTCCGCCGCCATGAAAGCGGATTTTTCAAACGAACATGGAGGTGAGCATCGTCAGTGGAAACTCATGCTCAGAACTTTGGCAATCATCTGCCAGCCGTCAACCATCACAAACAACAGAATCTTGAACGGTGTCGAGATGACCATCGGTGGCATCATCATCATTCCCAGCGACATCAGAATCACTGACACCACCAGATCGATCAGCATGAACGGGATGTACATGCAGAATCCCATGATGAACGCCGTCTTCAGTTCACTGATGACATACGCCGGTATCAGAACTCGCATGGGCGTGTCGGCCGCCGTCTGAATCGACGTGACATCCGCCATCTTCGCAAACAAAGCAATGTCCGCTTTTCGAGTCTGCCGCAGCATGAAGCTCTGCAGCGCTGTTGACGCATTGTTGAACGCCACATCGCCGGTAATTTCTTCCGCCAGGTACGGTCGCACGGCCTGAGTTTCGATCTCGGTGAACGTAGGCCCCATTACGAAAAACGTCAGAAACATGGACAGTCCCAGCACGACCTGAGTCGGCGGAATGTCCTGAGTCGCGAGGGCTCGCCGCACGAAAGACAGCACGATCACGATTCGGGTAAACGCCGTCATCGTGACCAGCGCAGACGAAATAAACGCCATTCCTCCAAGGAAGATGGCGACTTTCAGCTGCGGTGACAGTTCCTGAAATCCTCCGGATTCAAGAACCTGCTGGACAGTTGACGCGGAATCCATTCCCGGTGACCTGTGCTGCCTTTCAGTTGTTTTCGTGAAGTTCGTCGGCCGGAAACCCGGCTTCCAGCATGGTGTCGTCAAACGATTGGTTCGCAATCACAATGCTGCGAATTCCTGAGGCATCGCAGCCCACCAAAGCCTGAACGTTGCGAAGCTGCACCAGCGATACGGATCGACTGGGCCCCAGAGCGATGGTTTCCAGAACGCGAGCATTCATGCGAGTCGGCGGCAGCATGCCGCGTTGAGCCTGCCAGCGACGGAGCCCCAAAACCGTCAGCACACACAAGCAAAGAATGATGACAGTCCACGTCACCAGATGAATGATCATCTCAGTGCCGTTGCTCGCTTCCGCCGTCGATGCTGCCTCTGGTTGTTGCGGCACGTCCGCTCGCAGATCCAGAAATGCCGGCTGTTCTGTCGAAGCCACTGGTGCCGTTTCCAAATTCGCGTCGACTGTTGAAACCCCTCCGGAATGTGCAACCGTGCGAATGGACGATTCCGCCGACGGATTCACGGGGCGAAGAGATTCCCGAGCCGGAGACAGCGGGACATTCGCATGCCAACTTGTCTGCTGAACGTATGTTTGATGCTCGATCGGCTGTTCCACGCTTGAATGGTGAGCGCCCGACGCGACGGAACGTTGCTGACGCGCCGTCGAAACCGTCGAGCCACGCTGACCGGCCACATACCCGGGCGTTGATTCCGTGGCCACTGTTTCCGCGGCGATCGTTGTTCGATCCACCATCTGCGCAGCGGCAAACGGGCCGCCGGAAAATGCGGTCAGCAGCAGCATCAGAATGTTGTTCTTCGCGGACATCTACTTCTCAGTCTGCGGCTTTCCGCCCTCGATGAATCTGCGAGACAT
>JAGQPY010000414.1 GCA_020426485.1 Planctomycetaceae bacterium | reverse complement strand
TAAGCGAAGCCGAACGCTTCGCTTAGGCAGCAGAAAATGAAATGGAGATATCCTACTTCTTTAGCTTTCCAGTCTGTTCACCACCGAGGCAAGCTCGGTGGTGTCTGTCCTGGTGGCGATCAGCGAGAAGTGTCTTGTTTCCGCGTTATTTGCGCCAGGAAAAAATGGATCGTTTAACGCGATTCCGCAAGCGAGGTTGATCGCAGCCGGGACGGGTCTCGCCGGCGGCATTGGGGGCAAACGGAGGATCTCTTCACGGCGTCGGGCAGTGCCCTGAACTCAAAGGCGGCTGCAGAGTTCAATGCACCTGAGGTCCAGGAACTGCAATCACGTTGGCGGTAAAGTGGGCCAATTCGCACAGTAAGTGAACAACGATGTGCGGTTTTGCTCAACAAGATCCGAGGCTGGGACCCATGGGCCGGAGCAACCCGGCAGGCATGTCCTTTGCTTCACAAGATCCGCGTGAGCAAAGTTTGGGCTGCGCACTCACAATGTTTAAAGGCATCTGAACATTCGACGAACATCATCGTCAACACTGAACAGCATGATCGGATCAAAACGGTGGAAGAAACTGGTGCAACTCCTGAAGTCGACACAGTCCCGGCCAGCGCTTCGGTTCAGACATCATTGCCTTCGACCGGAGTTGTGGTGTCTGTTCGTGGGAGTGTGGTGGATGTGGAGTTCGTCAGCGATCTTCCCCCGGTCTACTCAGAACTTCGAACGGCAGACGGAATTATCATCGAGGTGATCACGCAGCTGAGTTCCACTGTCGTGCGTGGAATTTCGCTGACGCCGACACGCGGACTTGCTCGCGGCACTGCGGTCACCAACACCGGACACCGACTGCAGGTTCCCGTCGGCGCGGGACTGACGGGCCGAATGTTCGACGTGTTTGGCAGAGTCATTGATGGAGGCCCACAACCTGAGCATCCGGAGCTGCGATCCATCCATCACAAATCTCCCGCACTCATCGACCGACCGACTCAATCCGATATTTTTCTGACGGGAATCAAAGCCATCGACGTTCTGGCACCGCTGGAACGGGGCGGCAAGGCGGGGCTGTTCGGCGGAGCAGGTGTTGGAAAAACGGTTCTGATTACAGAACTGATCCACAACGTCGTCGGAAAATATGAAGGGGTCAGCCTGTTCTGTGGCATTGGCGAACGCTGCCGGGAAGCAGAAGAACTTCACCGCGAAATGCGCGATGCCGGAGTGCTGGAAAATACGGTCATGGTCTTTGGCCAGATGAATGAACCGCCCGGCGCGAGGTACCGTGTCGGTCATGCGGCTTTGACGATGGCAGAATACTTCAGGGACGACTGTCGTCAGGACGTACTGCTGCTGATCGACAACATCTTTCGATTTATTCAGGCAGGCACGGAAGTGTCAGGATTGATGGGCGAACTGCCGTCTCGTGTCGGTTACCAGCCCACACTGGCCTCAGACCTTGCGGAGCTTGAAGAGCGAATCTGCACAACGGCCAACGGATCCATCACATCTGTCCAGGCCGTCTATGTCCCCGCAGACGACTTTACTGATCCGTCTGCCGTTCACACGTTCTCACATCTTTCCACTTCCATCGTGCTTTCCAGACGACGGGCATCGGAGGGTTTGTATCCGGCCATCGATCCATTGCAGTCATCCTCCAAAATGCTGATGCCTCCCATCGTCGGCGATCGACACTATCAAATTGCTCAGGACGTCCGACGAACGCTCGCTCAGTATGAAGAACTCAAAGACATCATCGCGATGCTTGGTCTGGAAGAACTTTCGCGCGAAGATCGTCGAACCGTAAATCGTGCTCGACGACTGGAACGTTTCCTCACGCAGCCCTTTTTCACCACAGGCCAGTTTACCGGTTACGAAGGCCGGCATGTTGAGCTTCGTGATGCACTCAGCGGCTGTGAACGAATCCTGCATGATGACTTTCACGACACTCCCGAACGACGTTTGTACATGATCGGCGCCGTGGACGAAGTTGCCATTAGCTCCGCATCGGGAACACAACCTGCATTATCCCGGACAGACAGCTGATTGGCTCAGCAGTTCTTCAATACAGTCGTTTCAAAAAGCAATGCGAGCACCTGACACAAGCGAATCAGAGACCAGCACGCCTCATGATGATCGGCGCGCGACGTTGGCGATGCGTCTGAAGATCCTGATCCCGACTCAGGTTCTGCTGGACGAACAGGTTCAGTGTGTGACGGCTCATGGAGAAAACGGATCGTTCTGCCTTCTGCCCCGCCACGTCGACTTTCTTTCCGCGCTTCAGCCGGGAATCCTGACCTTCACATCCACGGACGGACTCGAACGTTACGTTGCGGTCGGTGATGGTATCCTTGTAAAACGGGGAACGGTCGTGAGAGTTTCCGTCCGACGCGCGATTCGGGGATCGGACCTTCCGTCGCTGAAGAACACGGTTTCACGGGAATTTCAGCAGGTCGATGAACGCGAACGCCATGCACGTTCCGCCATCGCCGGACTTGAAGCCGATTTTGTCCGCCGTTTCCTGCAACTGAAGGAGCGCGGACATGGCTGAACCATCGGCAGACGCACATCGCTCCGACAAAACGAACATATCCCCGCGACCTTCGGAAGCGGAGCAGCAGGACATGGAACTTCGAATCGGACTTCAACAGCGTCGAAAACTGAAGGCTCAGTCAGCAAAGAATCACACCATCTGGTTTGGCCTGGGAATGATGGGACTGATCGGCTGGTCGGTTGCCGTTCCGGCTTTGGCGGGAATCGCGATCGGTCTGTGGATTGACCACGAATGGCCGGGACGACATTCATGGACGCTGATGCTCATGATTATTGGCCTGGGAATCGGTTGCCTGAATGCCTGGAACTGGCTGCAGAAAGAAGGCCGAATCGAGATCGACCATTCAGATCAGCACAACGATACACCGCCCAGTTCAATACACAAGGATGACACCAATGTCGGATAGTTTTCAACTGGCTCTGGCCGCCGGGTGTGGCCTGCTGATTGGCATGCTGTATTTTTCCGCTCTCTGGCTGACGGTCACTCGCCTGCCAAATGCTCGCTCCCCGGAACTGCTGATGCTGTTTAGTGTCGCGGCAAGGATGGGTTTGGCACTCTCCGCATTCTGGCTGGTCATGGCAGGACGTTGGGAACGGGCCGTGGCCTGCCTCTTTGGATTCATTGCCGCAAGAATTCTGTTAATGGTCTTTCTGAAACGTGATCTGCAGGAGAAAACACATGGACGGAATTCAGATCAATCCTGACGAAGCCCTCTGGAGTCTGGGATCACTGAAACTGAACCGCACGCTGCTGTTCACGTGGATTGTCATGCTGGTTTTAATCGTCACATCGCGGCTGATCACGCGACGCCTGTCTTCATCCGCTTCCATCTCTCGATCGCAGAATCTGCTGGAAGTTCTGGTAACCGGTCTGCAGTCACAGATCCGCGACGTCAGTCGGCAGGAACCGGGTCCCTATCTGCCGTTCGCCGGAACACTCTTCCTGTTCATTGCCACGTCGAACCTGTTGTCCGTGATCCCGGGCTTCGTCGTGCCCACGGGATCTCTGTCGACGACTGCCGCCCTGGCGACCTGTGTCTTTTTTGCCGTCCCATTATACGGCGTCACAAAAACCGGAATCCGAAACTATCTGCGACAGTACGTACAGCCTTCGGCACTGATGTTGCCGTTCAATATCATCGGCGAACTCTCCAGAACATTGGCGCTGGCGGTTCGGCTGTATGGAAACATGATGAGTGGCAGTGTGATTGGTGCAATTCTGCTGGGCTTTGTGCCGCTGTTCATTCCTGTACTGATGCATTTGATGGGATTGCTGACGGGAATGATTCAGGCGTACATCTTTGCCATTCTGGCAATGGTGTATATCGCTTCCGCGACGCAGGCTCATGAATCCGGAGATACATCTTCGAAAACAGACTGAACAGGATCGAACACAAACGCCTGTCGGCACGACCGCGCCGTTCATCAGCACACAGTCATCGATCGGTGCATGGGGCGTCGAAGGTCGGCATGAACTGACACTCAACGAATTGACCAACTTTCAACAACGGAAGACAACGCTATGGAATCGGAAGCACTGATCGCAGCGACTTCGATTATCTCTGCAGGACTTACCATCGCCATTGGCTCCATTGGTCCGGCACTGGGCGAAGGCCGCGCGCTGGCACAGGCTCTCAGCGCGCTGGCTCAGCAGCCGGACGAAGCCAACACCATCACGCGAACTCTGTTTGTCGGACTGGCCATGGTCGAGTCCACTGCGATTTACTGCTTCGTGGTCTCCATGATTCTGATCTTTGCCAATCCATTCTGGAACCACTTTCTGGAGAAGGCCGCCGGGCAATAGCCGCAGCAGTCAAAGCGGCTGAAACGACGTTTCGCTGCCTCCGGATACGCATGTGATTACTCCGCCAACAGAAGACGAGCGAATGTCCATCGATTGGTTTACGTTCTCAGCTCAGATCATCAACTTTCTGGTACTCGTTGCGCTGCTCAAGCGATTTCTCTACGGTCCCGTCACTGAAGCCATGGACCGTCGAGAAGCAGAGTTTGCATCACGGCTGCGCGCGGCGGACGACGCAAGAGCGAATGCCGAAGAACAGGCCGGCGTTTTTCAAAAGAAATCAGAGGAACTGGAGCACACACGTGAACAACTTCTGGCCGCGGCGGGCCGTGAGGTTGATGAGTGGCGGTCAAAGCATACTCAGAACGCTCGCGCAGACGTCGATGCGGCAAAACAGGAATGGCTGCACGCTTTGGCTCGGGAGAAGCAGACGTTTGTTCAGGACCTTCGTCGTCGAACGATCGATCACGCAAACCGCGTCGCCAGAACAATTCTGCAGCAGTTATCGTCATCGTCACTGCAGGAACGCATCATTGAAGTCTTTCTGGATCAGCTTCAGAACATGGATTCCGTGACCAGAGAAGGAATGCACCGTGCCATGGGCCTGTCAGGCGAACAGCTTCGAGTGCTCAGTGCGTTTGAGTTGACTGACGAGCAAAGGCATCAGATTGCGACTGTGGTGAGTCAACAGATTGGTCCATCCCTCAAACCGGAGTTTGACATTCAGGAGAAGCTGATCTGCGGAATTGAACTGGTCATGGGCGGCTACAAGGTTTCGTGGAGTATCGCTGAATCGCTGGAATTGCTGGAGTCGGAGTTTCAGACAC
>JAGQPY010000413.1 GCA_020426485.1 Planctomycetaceae bacterium | reverse complement strand
GCGGACTGACCTGATGAAAGGTAACTGACTTCCTGACTGCGAAAAGCGGTATGTTCTGCACCTGACGCTGTTCGTACTGTCACTGTTGCCCCCAGTGCATCGCGGCAGCCACGACGAGACACAAGATTCAGACGTAGTACGTGTCCATGGCTTTCGGTGCGATTCAGAAGGACCACCGGCTCACGTCCAAGGTTGACCATCACAATATCCGACCTTAGATCATTGTCAAAATCCAGAACCGCCGAGCCGCGTCCCAGATAACAGCTGAGAAATGGTTCCCCACATGATGAAGAAACGTCAACAAACCTTGATCCATCCATCAGCAGCAACTGTGGTTCCTGCTCGTAGGGGATATTTCGGCCAAGTTCGTTCAGCCGGTCGTGGATGTGTCCATTCGCCACGAAGAGGTCCTGATCTCCATCTCCATCTGCGTCCAGCAGATTGACGCCGAACGCCAGCTTGGCGCGACTTGGAGCTCCAATCCCGATTTCATCTGTGAAGTCCTGAAAAAAACCGGCACCCTCGTTGCGGTAGAACGTATTGGTTTCTTCAAAGTAGTTGGTCACGACGATGTCTGCTCGACCACTTCCGGAGATGCTTCCGAAGGCCAGTCCCATGCCGGCTTCTCGCTGTCCGTGCCGATTCAGAGCGACGCCGGAAATCAGACCCTCGTCCTGAAAATTTCCTGTCCCATCATTGATCCATAATTGATTGGGCAGGGCGTCATTGGCAACGTAGAGATCAAGATCACCGTCGGCATCGAAGTCCTGCGAAATCGCGGAGAGCCCTGTTGCATGGTCCGCTGACGCAAGTCCGGATTTTTCTGAGGCGTCAATGAATGTCCTGTCCTGATTGCTGATGAACAGGGAATCCCGGACTGAATCATATTGACCCGGTGGACAGACGATCATTTGCTGGGAAGGCTCATCTGTGCAGACCGGGTAATGGTCTTCACCGATTTTGACATAGTGCGTGATAAACAGATCGGGGCAGGAGTCGCCATTTGCATCTGTCCACGTGGCCGAGGCGCTGTAAAGCAACTCGGAATCCATAACTTTGGAAGTAAATGTCCCGTCACCGTTGTTCAGCCACAGGACATCGGGGCCCACATTAGTGATGGCAATGTCGCAAAAACCGTCGTTATCTGCGTCACAGCAGGAAACCGCCATTGCGTAGTAGTCACTCGCAAGCCCAGCCTGATTCGAGCAATCAACGACGTTTCCGCGAGCGTTTCGCAGCAGAATGTCATTGTTCTTTTCAGAGTTCCTGAATTTTCCGTCCCACGGGCAGCCCTGAGCAAAGCACAGATCAATCCATCCGTCATGATCATAATCCAGTGCCCCGACACCCGAGCCCATGGTCAGATGAATATGACGCTGCGGAGTCAATGGAGACACATGTTGCGGCAGGTGATTCTGCAGAAGTACAAAAAAGGGAGCATTCTGTTGAGCAGTGGCGGCTGGGGAGTAAACCCAGGGGACGAAAACCAGCGTTTGAAGAATGAAAGTTCTCATACGTGGTCGCTCAAATCACGATTGCCGTACGAATGCAAAAACAGATGATCGCCATTCGACAATAACGAGGCGAAGTCTCCGTCCAGGTGGGATGGCCATCATGGGGCCATTCAATTCAAAAAGAAACCCCGATGGACGAATCCGCCAATCGGGGTTCCCTGATTCCGATCATTGCGTAACCTGGCCTGTTCGCTCGACGGAGTACTTTTTTGATCAGCAGCCCGTGTAGATCAAAAGTAACTGATTCCTGGCGCCAGGTTGCCACTGTGACTCTGACGCCCCGCGGCCTGCATCAAACCGACCGCAAGCGGCTATTTTGCCGCGAGCTTCGCCGAAGCAGCGGTTACTGCTGCCAATTTGTCTTTTATCTCTTCGGCTTTGCCATTCTTACCGGTTTCGATCAAGTCCTTCAATGCCGCAACAAGGCCATCTTTTGCAGCAGAATCGTAGCCAGCGGGAACACTTGATGCCTCAAATGCAGCAACAGCCTTTTCGAATTCTTCACCACCCGCAGCCTTTTTGCTGGCGGCCAAATCTCCCATTTCTGCCGGATAGGCGACGCTCATCAGTGGAGCATCGTTCAACTGATCAAACTCCGGATAGGGTGCGCGTGAAGCACCGCTCATCTCATCCAGGTTTGGCTGACTGCAGCCAACGATTCCAATCGACAGAACACTCATTGCCAGCCATCGACCCATCATACATTCTCCCCTGTGCTCAAAACAAATTACGCTGATTGAAGGTTATTGCAATTGCGTTGCGGACACATTCTTTGGAAACGCAATCGTAGAAAACAAAGCAGGACCTGTCCCAATTGGTTGAAGACAGGTCCTGTTAGCTGACCCATACAGTTTTCAGTGAGTACAGCCTGCTCAACGCTGAAGCATCGTCTTATTCGACGATGTTGGTCTCTCCACCTTGACGGGAGAACATGTGTGCCCACGCGAAGGCATCAGCGTTCTCAGAGATGAACTTCACGGCGCCGTCACCGAACAGCGCCTGAACACCACCTGTGTGAGCACTGGACATCGGGCGACCACCGCCGTTACCACCGTCGACGGTATCCGTCCAGGTAACCTGGTCAGGCTTGGAATCGTTGATCTTCCAAATCTGTTTGTACTGCTTGGGGTTTCCTCCAGCATTGGCAGGAAGTGATGTGTCGACAACGACTCCGGCATTACACTGACAATACGCAGTGCTCTCCATCCAGTCGCGACAACGCTGGCCGTTGTGATTAGCAGCGGCTGCCGCCGGACCGGCGGGGGTCGGCAAAGCTCCACTTGTCCGCTCAAACTGTTTGTCTCGATAGACTTCGCCCACCATCAGAGTATTCGATGTTCCGTCTTTGGCGTCTTCAAGACGAGCCCCGCCGCGGCACAAAAGCCCAAGGTCCTTCGTAGCGTCGTTGTTCGTTGGATCAGAGTGTTGTTCGTCCGCACGAGCACGAACGGCCGCCGGATAGTTTGTGCCGTACTCGTTCGCAACCTGCGAAGCTGCTGTTGGATCGCTTGGACACAGGAAAGCATTCAGACGAGTGTTGCGAGAGTGAGCCGGAGTGCCGGGCGTTGTGACACTGCCGAGTCCCCCGTAACAGCCAGCATACCCAGTCCTTGTGAAGTCAATTGTGTTGTACAGCGGTGCCTGATCGATGTAGGGCAGGATCTTAACTCGCCAGCTATACCCCTGCGATAACATCCAGCTTTGACACCCAGGTGCCTGCGGTGCGGCAGCGGCAGAAACCGTTCCCGGCAATTGGTCGAAGGTGTCGTGGTAGTTGTGCAGAGCCAGACCGATTTGCTTCAGGTTGTTGCGGCACTGAGTCCTTCGGGCAGCTTCACGAGCCTGCTGAACTGCGGGCAGCAGCAGGGCAATCAGAATTGCGATGATTGCGATCACCACCAGCAGTTCGATCAGCGTGAAAGCCCTTCGTTGCTTCACATGAATTCTCATTCGACATACCTCCTCATTCAAAATCAGGGAACAGGATAAACACTTGAGATGACCCACCTACGAAGTATACATATCGAAAGTTCTCACGAAACTCTATTTGACGATTTCAACGCAGCTTGTGAAAAAATCGCCCTCCCTCATCTCCTCCCAGAGCGAATTCGCACAGCCTGTCGCAACTCCTCCGCAAAATTCGTGCCCTTCCGCACATGCTGTTCCAACAGTCGCTCCGCAAGTCCATTGACCATATCGGCAATTGTCAGATCCGCGAAAGTTTCTCGCCGAATTTCCGGGAGGGCATGATAGATCTCCGCCGCCCTTTGACTGAGAAATTGAACATGTTTTTCCAGGTCCACGGACTGCGAAAATGGGCCGGTTTCCAACACTTCCAGGCAAAATGATACGGCCGCCAAATCATCTTCCGGCAGAAAGCCGATGGCCTGCTTCAGACTGTCTTCGTTCGGGGCTGCCGATTCATCCCATGGCGAGTTGAGAAATTCCGAGCACACAGCTTTTGCCATGATCCGGCCCAGCAGGCTGTGTCCTTCAAAGTTGTAATGAACGTGTTCGAAATACAAATCGAATCCAGGCGGGAGCTCGTATCCGGATTCCTTGATCGCTTGTTCTGTATCCCAAAAGTGACAGTTGTCACTCTCAGCTGAAATGGAACGAACGATGTCTGCGAACTCAGACGGTGCTCGAAATCGACAGCCGTCCAGATCGCGGGCTAATCGAAATTGCTTCCACGCACCTGCCGTTGTTCCCGCCGCGACTTCGCACTGCCCCCTGCGAAACGCCGTCACACAACTTCCGGGAGCAATCTTGTCTGCCGCGTCCAGTTCTACCAGCGCCTGCTCTGGTCGTCCATTGGCAAGTTGCTGCTCTGCCTGCTTCAGTCGATGCAGCCATTCGACTTTTCCGTTCACTGAGTCCAGTGGCCATCCGGACGCAAGTGGACTTTGGTCGCGGAGATTGCAGCAAACTGAAGTGAACAAAAGCGGAATATTGGCAGAGTCGCATAGTTCGACGATCTGACGAAGGTTCGCCTCATAGTTGGTTCGTGCTCGTTGATAGACGTCGCCGTCGAGAGGAATATCCAAATTGCCGGGCAACAGGTCCAGCAGATCATCTTCAGGTGGAGGCAGCGAACTGATATTCCCGGTAAGCCACTGTACAAGCCGCCAACGCCGAAGTCGAAACGTCCAGCGAATCAGGTCTGCCGACAGGTTGAACGAAGTGGAGGCGGAACCTCCAGGGCCGTAGAACTCGTTGTGTCCTGTGTGAACGATTACCAGATCCGGTTCCACGAATAATGCCTGTCTGACCAGATCACACACGGCAAAGCTGTTAATTGCAGTCATTCCGGCATTCAGAACTTCGAATTGGCGTTCAGGAAACTGAGCCTTGAGTTGGATTTCGATGTGACGAGGAAATGAAAGTTCGGGCGCGTACGGAAACCCAATGACTGTGGACCCACCAAAAACAACAATCCGATAGACGCCGCTCGGCTTCGGTACCAGGAATGAACGTGGTTCAGGACCTGTGAGGTCAGTGCGACCATAGTAAGGCAGATCGGCCTTCGCATTGAACTGATATCGTTGCCCCGAACTTTCCTCCAGGATTTTCGCGGGCGTGCGCACCACCAGTCCGACATCGGGGCCGATATCCAGAAGCCGCAACGTCCCTTCAATACAGGGAATGGCAAGTATG
>JAGQPY010000412.1 GCA_020426485.1 Planctomycetaceae bacterium | reverse complement strand
GAGTAGCTGTCCAAGTTCCATGGTTTCGTTGTTTCACTGGTCTCTGAACGGTTGAACGATTTCGCGTGATGAGGAATACATTGAACGGAGTGGCCTGAAATCATAAACCTGTGACCTGCAGCCGAAGGCCTTCAGCTTCAAACGTCTGAAGTCTCCTGACAGCAGCAACAGGGTCTGTGTTTTCCGTCGCTGTCCGGGAGTCTGTCCGGATATTCCATTTCGGATGAACGGCAGGCTGCTGTTGTCGTGTCTCATCCGAATGGACTCTGTTCTGAAACGTGGATTTGCCTATGTTTACCCCGTGGCCGAAATGCCAGGCGTTCTCTGGACATATTCCTCGTTTAACCCGAGCCAACGGCGAGGTCTTTCGGTCGCCTCGCCGTTGGCTCGGGTTAAACGGAGATTTGGGATCAAACAACAACTCCTGGCTGTCGGCCACGGGATAGAAAAGACAAACGTTCTGATCCTTCAATCAACGAGATTGCGACACAGTACGTTCGCCGCCGGTCCCGCTGATGTTTTCGAACGCCATGCGGCTCGCGGGAAACAGATCCAAACAGACGCCTATCGTCCGCCACGACTTCCGCGGTCGCCACCACCAAAGCCGCCTCGGCCACCACCGAATCCTGGAAATCCGCCAAATCCGCTGCGACCACCTCCCGGCGCGGCCTGTGAACCTCGATCACCGCCTCCGCTTTGTTGTTGCCGCATGCGTTCCTGCATCATCCGAGCGAACGCTTCCTGCTGAGCATTATTGTTATTGTTGTTGTTATCAGGCTGGCCGCTGCCGGATGGAGCACCGGAAGAACTGCCGGAGTTTGTTCGTGACGACGTGACAGACACGCGAGGCATCAGCGATGTCAGGGACTGCTGGATCATGGACGCATCCGCGTTCTTAAGCTGGACGACTCGAATCAGCCTGTTGGCACTTCGCGCCGCATCGTCCATATTGCGCACGACGCCTTCCACTTCTTCAAAGATCGCCTGACTGCTGTTGACGGTCAGAATGCTGTTCTGCATGTCGACGCCCAGAGTCATTCGAACCTGAGGCGGTTCGTTGTTGCCTCCGCGGCCACCACCACCGCCGCCACCGAACATGGCCGCCAGAGGATTCTGTTGTTGCTGTCGGCCCTGATTCTGTGGTTCCATGTACGGCTTGAACACGTCCTTGAGAACGTTCGCCACGTCACTGACGTCCGCATGGTCGACGATGATCTGGCGAGGCTGCATGTCTTTCAAAGAATCCGGAATGTCGTTGGAATCCAGCACCTTCAGAAATGAGATGGCATCCCGAATCATGGTTGGCGGACCCGTCATGAACAGTGAATTGGTGCGAGCGTCCGGAATGATTCGCAGCGTGGTATTGTTGACTCCCAGTCCGCTCAGCCCCGTCATGTCCATCAGGCTGCTGCCCATGGACGAAAAGCTGCTTCCCAGACTTCCCATCATGCTCCCGCTGCTGGACATGGATGTCGACGCCACGGAACTGCTGGGAAAGAACTGACCAAGCATGTCCGAAGCTTCAATCGCATCGGCCGCCTGCAGATAGTAAACAGTGTATTCCGGCTTGAAAGGCAGGTTTCGCTGAAGTGTGTCCAGCAAATCCTCCAGACGATCCAGTTCCTCTTCGTCGTTTGCTGAAAGGATCAGCTCGTCGCCGAACACGATGACTTCAAGATTGGGATTTGACTTCTGATCGGTTGGCAATTCCGAAGCACCGGACGGCCGCGCCTGTTGTCTCAACGGCAATGTCGGTGAGCGACCTGAATCGTCCGCCGCTGATTCCGTCTGCGAACTCTGATCGGCACTCTCGTCGACCGTCAGAACATACGCCACATCTGGTTTTTGCCACTGTCCCCACTGAGACTGTGCCCGCTGAGAACCAGAAGCAGCAGACGCGGCCAGATCCCGTTGAGCACCGACCGACGAGTCCGTCCGTGTCGATGGCGACCGACTGCTCTGAACATCACCGGGTTCCCGAACGTTGATTTCGCCTTCGGACGTTTGGCGACTGCGAATCGGGTTTTGCTGTTCCGGAACGATGATGTTGATCTTCGTTGGCTCCTGAGTTTCCCACGCTTGCTTCAGCACCTTCAGAAACTCATCGGGATCACGTCCCTGCAGCGAAAACCGTCGCAGGTTTCCGCCTTCGCCGCGCTGGCGGACGCCGGTCCCGTCTTCACCCAGATCCAGCAGCACCTGCTTGATCTGAGTGATCTGGTCAATGCTGCCACGCACAATCAGCCGTCGACCATAAGAGTCCGCTTCAATCGTGGGCGCGCTGTCACCGTCGGCAAGGAACAACGACCGCAGAGTAATGGACGCGGAAATGGGATCCATCTGCGACAGATTGATGACTGCGACAGAACCCGAATTGCCGCTGCCATCCAGTTGGCGAATCAGCGCGCCGACTTCTTCGTGCTGACGTTCGGTGGCCATGATGTGAATTCGCCCGGTTCGGCGATCTTCGTTCACCACCTGAACACCGGGAATATTCATTGCGGTCAACGTCTTGGAAACCTCTCCGGAATCCGCCGTTTTGACCTGGTACACTTCCAGATAAGTGCCTTTGCGACCCCGAACAATCGGTGATCCATCCGGAGCTTCTCCGACGTCCAGACTGCTGATGATGCTTTCCACAAGTTCGTGCTGCTTTTTGGTGCCAGTCACCAGCAGACTGTTCAAACGCAGGTCTGATGCCACCTGAATCTGTGGTTCTGCCGGATTCGATGCCGTTGCAGCTGGAGTTTGCGTACGTGAAGTCTGAGGCTGCCCGGGCTGCTGTGGAGCACCGGAGCGGTCTCGAAAACGCGACTGATTCTCAGTAGCCGTGCTGACGTTGGCGACGTTCTGTCGCATTCCGAATTGAGTCATCACCTGAATCTCAGCTTCTTCTGCGTCGATGAACTTCAGGTGATACGATTTGAAGATCAGGTCCGTCGGCTTGCTCTTGGCCATCGCGGCCGTCAATAAACCGTGAACTCGACGAAGATTCGCACCAACATCCGTGATGATCAGCTGCTGTGATTCCGTCAGAGCAATCAGACTGCCCTGCGGACCTAGAATGGCTTCCACTTCCTGAGCCGCTCTGGCTGTGTCCATGCCTTCCAGCGGAATGGAAATCGTCACCAGCTGATTGTCGCCTACGACCAGGTCCTTTCCGGTTTTCAGAAGTTCCTCTTCCGTCACGTCCGGAATCAGGCTGGGTGGAATGCCGTTATCGATGTTCAGCACGATCAGAAAGTTGTCCTTCTGAACCATGCAGAACCCCTTCCGCAGAAGGTATCCATTCATAATGTCCAGTGCCTGGGTGGCGGTATAACTGTTGTCGTCCAGATGGCTGAAAGTCCCGGGCGGAACCTGATTCAGATCCAGCGTCAGTCCGGCACCATCCGCAAACATCTGCAGAACCTGATCCCAGGGAGCGTAGCGGAAGTTGAAGCGGAATGAGTCAACCCGTCGACGCTCGCCCGGACCGGCATCGCTTCCAAAGCTCATAACGGAGGGAGCCCCCGGTGGCGGCATCACAACGCCCGGCGGTATCGCTCCCGGACCAACTGGAGCCGCGCCCGCAACATTCGCCGAGACACCGGAAACGGAACCACTGTCGCCGGATTCCTGCTGAAAACGAGTCTTCTGTTCGGCCGTCAGCACCGCCAGGAATTTGTCCTGCCATTCCTGATCGAACTTCGCTCGGTCTTCGTCGGAAGCATTGAAGCCAAGTTCCCGCGAGGCCGTTCGGCGTTCTTCGGCCAGAGCATTCAGCTTTCCGAGCTGTTCTTCAGTAATGCTGTATTCGGCCACAATTCGCGAATCCGTCAGCCCGCGGGTCCCCGCACTTTGGAGAAACATGGTGCGGAGCTTCTTTTTCTGAGAGGCATCCAGGACATCAGGCGCCTTCTCGCTGAAAATCGCGCGGGCTTTTCCAACGGCTTCGTTCATCTCCTCGCGGATTTTCGTCTGTTCTTCGCGGGGAGCCTCCGCAATCCGCTTCAGGAACGGTTCAAAGAACTCACGCCCCGGTGACGATGCGGCCAGCAATTCATCCAGTTTCTTTGCCTGGTCATCGGAAAGCCCCAGATCTGAGCGGACTTCCGGACGGCGCAGCATGTCGGCTTCTGAAACCTGGCCTCGTTGAGCCTGAGCCTGGCTGCAGAAGACGGTCAATGAAATGACGATCAGCAACGTCCGTTGTCTGGCTGAAAGTAGGAACGGCATGGGCTGAAGCCTTGAAATCCCGGAGAAACGCAGGCGGAATGTGTCCATATCACAAGCGACCGAACACCAGAAAAGGCTCGGAAGTGCCTGTGTAAATCCAAAAATCGACAGAGATTCGAGTGATTCTTGGGCTCGAAGTTGCTGATGCAAACGAATCGTACGACCTAAGTCAAAGGTACGAATACCGACATTGGGGCAAAATGCAAAGACTAAGGACTTTCCGGCAGGTTCTTCGATCCAATTCGAATCAGCATGAGTCGTTCTACCCGAACTCCCGGAAAATGTCCGTTTTGAGCGGTGCTCTGGAGGTCGATCCAGTGTTGTAATCTGGGTGCGGACAGGTTCAATTTCGGTCCCTTGGTGTGACTGTGCCAGCCTCGGGATGAACTCGACGCACATGATTATCCGGATTTCACAATTGCGGAGGCCCGCCGTGGCTGGGCACGCTCAGCTGTGGAATTGCATGTACCAGCTCTCCCGGATTGCGAATTCCTGCGACAAAATGATGATTTGTGGGCCAATCCGCCTGCTTGTGAATATCCCTGACGCCTCCGTTTCAGGCCAAATGGAATGACAAATCTACCCTCATCACGCTTCTGCTTTCTCATGTCCATTCTGCTGGTGGTCTGCCAGTCCGCCGTGTCTCAGGACCGAGGCGACTCCGGGCGAAGCCGGGACCGCGGAGGCTTCGGTAGCGATCGAGGTGGTTCCGAGGGCGGCGATCGTCGCGGTTTCGGCGGTGATCGCGGCGGTTTTGGTGGAGGAGATCGGGGGAGCTTCGGTGGTGGTGGAGACCGTGGGGGCTTCGGCGGTCGGCCCGGCTTTGGTGGATCTCCTGGCGGCTTTGATGGTCCGCCCAGCGGTTTTGGGGGACCTCCCGGTGGATTCGGTGGTCCTCCAGGCGGCGGAAGATCAATGATGGACGCCAACGGTGATGGTCGTTTGGACCAGAACG
>JAGQPY010000411.1 GCA_020426485.1 Planctomycetaceae bacterium | reverse complement strand
CACGAGTTCCGGGACCTTTGTCGCCGCAGGAGCGGCACTGTATCTGAACGGTTCCCTGACAGTCACCGGCGAAACGCTGTTTCTGCAGGGGGCTCTGGAAACCGGAGTCGCACCTGTCGCCACCTGGGCGGGGCCCGTGGAGATTTCCGGTGGAAGCTCACTGATGTTGGTCGATTCGCCGGGAGATACGTTGGTTGTTTCCGGCGACATCACGGGTTCGGATGGATTGACCATCTCGACCGATCCGGGTGGCCTGGTGCAGTTCACCGGAATTCAATCGTATTCGGGAACCACCAACGTTTCCGGTGCCAACCTGCGAATGGACGGCATGTCGACAGGTTCAGACTTTGTGGTCACGTCCGGTTTAAACCTTTCCGGTTCGGGTTCGATTGCGGGGGCGGTGACCGTGCAGAGTGGCGGTCAGTTGCTGCCGGGAACGAGTCCGGGGATCATCTCCACCGGCAATCTGGATCTGCAGACCGGTTCGACTCTGACGGCCGAAGTCCTTGGCTATTCCACAGCGGGGACGGATTATGATCAGGTCGATGTGACGGGCACTGTGACTCTGGCGGGAGCACTGAATCTGACAGGAGCACCCGCGGCGGCGATCGGTGGAGAATCGATTACTCTGATCAACAACGACGGCTCGGATGCGGTTATCGGCACATTCAGCAACGCTCCGGTCAACGGCAGTACGGTGACATTCAACGGTCAGGACTGGCGAATTTTGTATGATGGCGGTGACGGCAACGACGTGGTCCTGGTCTTTGGAGACGCAGAACTGTCCATCGACAATGTTTCTCAGGCGGAAGGCACCGGTGGGTCGACGGTGTTCACGTTCACTGTCACTCTGGACAGTGCTGTGGGTGCAGCGTTTTCCGTTCCGTACACCATTGCCGGAGGCTCGGCCAATCCCGGAGAAGACTTCTCGGCCATTCTCACGGGATCGCTCCTGTTCACAGGAACCACCAGTGGCGAGACCAGCACGATTGAAGTGACCGTGACCACTGACGATAAAGTGGAGCTGAACGAAGACTTCACGGTCACGTTGGGCACAATCTCCGGTTCCAGTGTGATCACCGTGACGAACAGCGTGGGCACCGGAACGATTCAGAATGACGATTCGGCGACGCTCAGCATCAGCGACGTTTCGGTGGTTGAAGGTGATTCCGGAACGACCGACCTGATCTTCACCGTTTCACTGGATCACGACGTCGACGCCGCTGTGGGAGCAACCGTGGATACGGCCGACGGTACTGCAACGACGGCCGATGGCGATTACGTGGCCATTACCGGCGGAAGCGTCAGTCTTTCCGGTGTAGCCGCTTCGCCTTCCACCGTGACGGTCACTGTGAACGGCGACGTCACACTGGAAAGTGATGAAACGCTCAGCGTCCTGTTGTCGTCACTGACCTCCGGCGGCCGCAATGTGACCTTCGGAACGGCAACGGCTGTGGGTACAATCATTGATGACGATCGACCAACGGTTGATCTGTCCGTTTCCGCTGCCGCCGGCACAGAAGCGGACACCACTGTCATCACGGTCACCGTGACGTCCAGTTCACCCGTGTCCGGTAACCAGACCGTGGACCTGGACGTTGCGGGAACGGGGATTACCACGAACGACTACATTTTGTCGGCTACCACGCTGACAATCAACGACACCGAAACAACGGCCACGGCCACCTTCACGGTCCAGAATGATACCGTGGTCGAAGCTCTGGAAACGGCCGTGATTTCGCTGACGAATCTGTCGTCCGGTATTCGAGTCGGTTCGGTCACAAGTCAGAACATTGACATTACAGACAATGACGCGGCCACACTCAGCATCGACGACGTCAGTGTTGCGGAAGGCAATGCCGGCACTGCAGCTCTGGTCTTCACGGTGACTCTGACCGGCGACATTGATACCGGCATCAGTGTGGACTTCGCCTCAGCGGACGCAATGGCGGATTCATCGGACTATACGGCAGTCACCGGAACGTTGAACTTTGCGGGCACCACCGGCGAAACACAGACGGTGACGATTGATGTCAATGGCGACTCTGTTGTCGAACTGGACGAAACGCTGTCGCTCGTTCTGAGCAACCTGCAGGCAGCCGGTCGCAATGTCACCTTATCAAAGGCGTCCGGAACGGGCACCATCACGAACGACGATTCCGCAACTCTGGCCATTAATGATGCGACCATTGTGGAAGGGGATTCGGGAACGACGACTGTTTCTTTGACAGTGACATTAACGGGCAGCGTCGATCAGGCCTTCACCGTTGGCTATCAGACCGCTGACGATGCTGCGGTTGCCGGTTCAGACTACACCGCCGTCACGGGAGGAGTCCTGAATTTTGCCGGGACCGACGGAGAGATGGTCACGCTGGACGTGAATATTTCACCGGATGGTCTGGTGGAGCTGGATGAGCAGTTCCTGGTGGATCTGCTGACGGTTTCGGCAGGCGGTCGCAGTATCACGCTGGCAGACGCTCAGGGTGCGGTGACGATTTTGAACGATGATTCTCCGGTGGCCGTGGATCTGTCCACCAGTGTCTCCACGGCCACAGAAGCCGATCAGACTCAGGTGACTCTCACCGTCACAGCCGCCGGTGCGGTGGTGGGTGATCAGACGGTCACGGTCGCTGTGACGGGTGTCGCGGCGACAGACTTCGTTCTTTCGGACACCACCATCACGATCCCGGATGGACAGACGACCGGCAGCGTGACGTTCACAATCGTCGATGACGCACTGGTTGAACTGCCGGAAACGGCCACGGTGACGATTTCCAGTCCATCTCTGGGAGTAACCATCGGAACAGCATCGCAGGACATTGCGATCACGGATAACGATGCGGCCACGCTGACCATTTCCGATGTATCTCATACGGAAGGTGATTCCGGAACAACGATCTACACTTTCGAAATCACTCTGGACTCAGCAGTCGACGGCATGTTTTCGGTTGATGTGGCAACGGCCGACGGCAGTGCGGCGACGGCTTCCGGCGATTACTTTGGTATTTCCGGTTCCGTCGATTTCGATGGAACGGCCGGCGAAGTGAAGACCGTTGAGATCATTGTGAATGGTGATGAAATTGTGGAACTCGACGAGACGTTCGTTGTCAATCTGTCGAATGTCTCCGCAGGTGGTCGCAACGTAACGATTGCGGACAGTCAGGGGGTCGGCACGATCACGAATGACGATGCTGCCACGTTGTCCATCAACAGTGTGTCCATTGCCGAAGGAGATTCCGGTTCATCAGCTCTCACATTCACGGTGACTCTGGACTCCGCCGTTGATGATACCGTCACGGTCAATGTTGATTCGTCTGACGGCACGGCGACAACCGCCGACAGCGACTACACGGCCAACACCGGCAGCGTGCTGACATTTGTCGGAAATGCCGGTGAGACTCAGACGTTTACAGTTCAGGTTATGGGCGACACAACGCCGGAACAGGTTGAAACTCTGCTGGCAACCTTGTCGAACGTGCAGGCAAACGGCCGAGCCGTCACGATTGCTCAGGCGCAGGGCACGGGCACAATTGTTGATGACGACGGGGCAGCGCTGACGCTTTCCTCTGACGTTGTCGGTGGAACCGAAGCCCTGGGCACCGTGATTACGATCACGGTCACGGCCGATGCCGCGGTTTCGGGTGCTCAGACGGTGGATCTGGTAGTTTCCGGTGTGGATTCCGCCGACTACCTGCTGTCCGGTGCAACGGTCACCATCGCCGACGGAGCGACGACGGGAACGGCGACGTTCACTGTTCAGGATGACGCGGTTGTTGAGTTGCTGGAAACGGCCGTGATTTCTCTGGCAAATCCAACGGCTGGCGTCAGCATTGCCACGTCCAACACGCTGTCCCTGACCATAACGGACAACGACAGTGCAACGCTGTCCATTGATGACGTCACAATCGCGGAATCGAACAGCGGCACAACCACCGCCACGTTCACGGTCACACTGGACGCCTCAGCGGACGCCGACGTTACAGTGGACTTTACGACTGCCGGCGACACCGCGACTGTGGCCGATTCCGACTACGCTGCCGCCTCGGGAACGCTGACCTTCCCCGCCGGTTCCGCCGCTGGCTCCACGCAGACCATCACGGTGGATATTACGGGAGACGTGAAGGTTGAGGCCGACGAAACGTTCTTTGTCAATCTGTCAAACGTTCAGTCAGGAGGCCGAAACGTCACCATCGCCGATGCACAGGGTGTCGCTACCATCACCAATGATGATTCGGCCACCATCAGCATTTCTGACGTTACCCTGAACGAAGGCAACGCGGGGACGACAACGTTCACGTTCACGGCGACGCTCAGCGGTGAGGTCGACACGGCTGTGTCCGTGGACTACGCCACACAGGACGGCACTGCAACTGTTGCGGACAATGACTACGCAGCCGCGGCGGCCACCACGCTGACCTTTGCTGCTAACGCCGGTACCGGAAACCAGACGTTGACCTTCGACATCACGGTCAACGGCGATGTGGCACAGGAAGTTCTGGAAACCTTCCTTGTGAATCTTTCGAACCTTACCTTCGACACCGGCACTCGCAGCGTGACAATCAGTGATGCGACGGGCGTCGGAAGTATCGTTAATGACGATGGAATTCTGGTTAACCTGGGAGCAACCGCGTCCACCGGCACTGAAGCTGACGGCACGTCGATCACGCTGGTTATCACGGCCGCTTCGCCGGTCGTCGGCAATCAGACGGTTGACCTGGTCGTGTCCGGAACGGGAATTGATTCCGCCGACTACACACTGTCCACCGTTACGATTCAGATTCCTGATGGTCAGACGATTGGTACGGCGACCTTTACCGTTGCGAACGACACTGTGGTCGAGCCAACGGAAACAGCCACGATTTCGCTGACCAATCTTTCCGCCGGAATTTCTGCAGGTGCCATTTCTTCCGTCAATATGGACATCACCAGTGATGATGCCGCGACGGTCAGTATTAACGATGTCACGCTGGCAGAAGGGAATTCCGGAGAAACGCTGTTTGTCTTCACTGTAACGCTCGACAACGCCGTTTCAGGCGGCTTCTCCGTGGACTATTCAACCGCCGACGGCACCACAATTCCGGCCGTCGTCGGAACTGATTACACGGCCGTGTCAGGGACTCTGACGTTTGCCGGAACTGCCGGAGAAACCATGCAGATTTCCGTGCCGGTTCTGGGAGATCTGACCAGCGAAGAAGCC
>JAGQPY010000410.1 GCA_020426485.1 Planctomycetaceae bacterium | reverse complement strand
CGACATGCAGTTCCAGCTGTTGATCACCGGACGTCAGTCGGCGCAGAAACTCAAGGCTGAACACGTGAATGGCGGTATTCCCGGCCCAGAAGATCCAGTCGCCATTGGCATCGGTCCGGGAAGCATCCTCCAGCGACATTTCACTGTATTCGATGATCTCAATGCGTCCGTCTACTTCCGCCAGCACCCCCATCCGTTCCGACGGTTCCAGTTTTCGGACGACGTTGGTGGTCAGCTCTGAGCGATGAATTCGATGCAGGCCGATCAGCACCGGATCGCAGATAATGACGGCCGGATTATCGACCTGATGGTAAAAGACATCTTCGATGCCCATCACCGCCAGACGATCCAGCAGACCGTGCGCTGCCAGAGCTGTGACAAGTCCGCCGTGCCCGTCGGGAGCCAGATTCAGTTCGTGCTTTTCTCGAAGAAGCAGCTTTCCGGTCGCGGCATCAACAGCGGGCAGATCTGCCTGAGGAAAGAAGAAAACCTGATCTCGTTGCAGGCCAAAATAGTGATGAGCTTCGAAGAAGGCCGTGGTTTCGTCGTGAGTCGTGCTGCTGGTCATGATCAGCCACGGAATGTCACGCCCGCACTTTTTAGAACGCGCTTGAATCTGTTCGGCAAAGATCTGAAACAGACTGCGGCTCGTCAGCGGTCCGATCGGATACATGCCCTTGGGATGCTCAAACCCCAGTCGGCTGCCCTGCCCTCCTGCGACCGTAACAACGGCCACTTTCCCTTCGCCCAGCAGTTGACGTCCGACAACAGCCGCTTCTTCACGCGCCCGAGCCTCTTCCGGAGTCTGCGGCTGACGAATGACCATTGATGGCGCGGTTGCTCGTGAAACGCGATCCGCCGGCGGTTGTGCCTTCGGCGGCGCGTGGTGGTCGCCCGTGCGATCTGTCAGACGACCGATCTGTTCCAGATCGAGTTTCTGAATCTGTTGCAGAAGTGTCTGCTGTTGAGCCACCGTCAGGTGTCCCCACCACATGGTCAGGTGCGACTGGTCGGCAGCCTGCAGACGACGACATACTTCATCGGGCACTGAATTCATGAGTCCGGACTTCCACAGGATTCAATGAATGCCTGGAGCATTCTTCAGGACTGCCGCGACCACCTGATCGTGGAAGCGACCGTTGCTGACAACCATTCCTTCGTTTACGGCAAGCGTTGAACCGTGATTGAACTCCGGCTCTCGGCCATGAATGTCCGTCACTTTGCCGCCCGCTTCCTGAACGACCAGCACACCGCCGGCGTGGTCCCAGATTTTCTCCTGATAGCCCTTGCGAGTCGGCAATCTCAGATAAATGTCAGCATCTCCCATGGCCACCGCAAGGTATTTGCACTGGCTGTCGATTCGAAACGGTTCCTTCGTGATTCCCAGATCCTGAGCGATCATTTCCGACCAGCCGTGTGAACTATGACCTGATTCCACCGATTCACAGAATCGAGCATCGGACGAAGCACTCGTCTCGGTCACATGCAGCGCCTGTGGTTCCGATTCCGGACGATCCAGCGCCTGGACAAATGCTCCCTGACCTTCGACAGCCCAGGCCAACAGGCCACGCCCGGACTTTGGATCGTCTGCCTTCACGGGCATGTTCGGACAACCAAGTATCCCGACACGGATCTTTCCATCAATGATCAGCGCCAGAGAAATGGCGTACTGTTCGTTCCGCAGAAAACCTTTTGTGCCGTCGATGGGGTCCAGAGTCCAGAAGCGCGGCCGGTATTCCTGCAGACCACCGTGATCAATCCAGTTGCAGATTTCTTCACCCGTGGCCTCCACACCGACCGTACTGCATTCTCGAACAATCCGTTCAAGAAACGCGGTTCCGTCATCGGTTCGCAGTTCATCCGCGCCTTCTTCGCCGATGACGGGATCCTTCGGGAACGACTGCTGCAGTGTGCGACAGATCAGCGCCTGACTGGCGAAGTCTGCCACCGTCACCGGACTCTTGTCCTTCTTCTCCAGTGACTCTGCCGTGATCGACGCCTGCACAGCTCGACAGACTTTGGTCGCCTGCCGAACGGCTGCCAACCCCACGCCCAATTCCGGTGAATAATCCTGTATCATCTGAAAAACATTCTCTCCAGGAGTTCCGCCGCTCGCCTCAGTGGGGATCGACCGCCTGTTCACGTGGTGAAGGATGTGTGATGAATCCGTCCCGCTGCTGCGTGAAGTAAACTGCGCGGAACCGCCGTGTCCGGGGCGCACTCACGCAGCATCACCGCGAACAACGGTTCGCGTTCTTCACGGGTCAGAGATGTTGTAGCACGCTCACGGACATCTGTCACAGCGCGCAGGGCGATTCGCGGTGTTTCGCCGGACAATTCCCGGCTTCGAACACGGTGCGAGAGAGATCACAAGGGCCAGCGAGGCAGCAGCTCAGTCGCCGGTGACTTCGATGCGGCGAGGTTCAGCACGTTTGGCTCGCGGCAGTTCAATTCTCAGCACGCCGTTGTTCAGACGGGCGGAAATGCGTTCGTGATCCACTTCGTCGCTTAGAATGAAGGATCTCAGGAAGTCGCCTACCTTGTATTCTTCATGGATCACATCCAGATCGCTCAGGTCGTTCCTGACTCGACCGAAAAGCGCAAGCCGATTGTCCTGAACCTGCAGATCCAGGCCATCCGCACTGACACCCGGAAGGTCCGCGTACAACACCAGTCCCTCGCTGGTTTCATAAATGTCAATCGACGGATTGAACAGCAGTCGAGGCGACTGTTCCGGCGGGTCGCTGCTGACGGTCATCGACTGCGTCGGCACTTCCGAATCCGGATTGTCGTTGCCATTGGGTTCAGCCATTTCTGCGTTCTCCATTTTCGGACCGCAAGGGGCCTTCACTGACAGGAATCGTTCGAGCAACCGAATCTGAAACTTTCGGCAACGAAATCTTCAGGACCCCGCACGTGTACTCGGCCTTCATCCCGGCTTCATCAACTCGTTCCGGCAGATGAATGCTGCGCTTCCACGCTCCCTGAAATCGCTCCTGTCGCCGAAACGAATCCTCGCGCGCTTCCTGAGGTGGCTTTCGGATGCCTTTGATTGTCAGCACACCGCCAGCCACGGTAACTTCCAGATCAGCCAGATCGACGCCCGGAATCTCTGCCGTCAGCACGTAACGACCATCATCGTCCAGCAGGTTCACAAGTGGAAATCGCCGAGCTGACCGAGCCTGCAAAGTCAGGTTCATGCCCTGCAGCAGTCGATCCACTTCGCGTTCCAGATCTCGGAACGGATCCCAGCTTTGCCCCCATCGAAAGACGGCCATGGGTTTCTCCCGGTTCTTCCTTCCGCGATGGCGGAGTTATGTCCGTGTTTTGTTCCGTTGTTCTCAGAATCCCGCGCTGGCGAATGCCGCGCGGAAGGAGCAGGCCACACTCCACTCACCAAAGCAGACCGGCCTGGAGTCATCAGCTCGACCGCGTTCTTCGGGTCGCGAACCATCTGGCCGCAGCACAGACCATGCCGTTAAACATGATTTCCCGTGTCAGGTCTTTAAATGCTGGCCGATTCGAAACAAATCATTGGAAAACTATCGCTTACACACCCGCTGCCGGAAAACGGTCGGCGTCCGAAAAAGCGGCCACGCCTGCCAAATTTACACCCGGATTCGTGTTTCGATTGCCAACGACCCTCGGGTTTTGAGAATCTCCGGTTTCCCCGAACACCGGACCTGAATGGAACCAATATGGGCTCAGAACGCAAACACAATTCGCACGCCGTTTATGTCGGCAGCTTTGATCCGCTCACGCTGGGACACCTGGACATTATCCATCGCGGTGCTCGACTGTTCAGTGAGCTGACGGTTGGGATCGGAGTCAATCCCGATAAAGAGCCGCTGTTCCCGACCGAAGTTCGGATTGAACTCTGCACAGCCGCGATCGGCGATCTGCCGAACGTTCATGTGCGAACCTTCGAAGGACTGGCGGTGGAATTTGTTCGGCAGTGCAACAGTCGCATCCTGCTGCGTGGTGTTCGCAGTCTGACCGACATCGATGCGGAATTTACCATGTCACTGGCCAACCGAGTACTGGATGATGACATCGAGTCCGTGTTCCTCATGGCCAGCGAACGCTACAACCACATTTCCAGCTCCCTGATCAAACAGATCGCGCGCATGGCACAGGGCAACGTCCGAGACCGACTGCAGGACTTTCTGCCGGAGTGCATCATTGATCCATTGCTGCAACGAGTGAAGCGAGCCTGATGGAACGAATTGTCCTTTCGCATCAGCATTCTGGTGGCAAACTGCGACTGTGTTGAATGCGAGGCACACGATCCGGATGCAGCTGTACCTGCGAAGGGTATCCGCTCTTCACCGCCAGGAGTTCCTCAAAGCAGTATTCCATGTCTCGATGCAGCGCAGCAACGTCGATGCCGCAGTAGCTGGGAATAAAACTTCCGGTATAGGCTCGAAAGGTGCCGAACATCTTCCGAGCACCCGTCAGGTTTCCGCCTTCAAAGTGAAACAGACTGACGGCTGCGTGAATCAGGCCCTGAATGAAGGACCGTTCCGGCCCGGTGATTTCCGACCACAGATCTTCAAACACATCATGACACGCGAAGTACTCGCCCTCATTAAACAGGCGAATTCCTTCGTCGATTCTTGGATCATCACACAGCCGTGTCATGGTGTTGCAGGTTTCATGCGTGTCCTGGCAGAGTGGATTTGTGCACTGTACAGACCGAAATTGTTGTCCGGCACGGTCAGACCTTCGTTTCCGGAACCGCTTTCATGGTCCCGACGAAGTCGACACGTTCCGCGATACTTCTTCCCGCGCGGCTCATCACGGCGGAGCGTGATGGCTACAATGGCCTAAGCCCAGCACCTTAATGTATCAATTGTTTTCTCATAGAATCAGCTCATCATGCCGAAGAAAAAAGCGGCTTCCAAACGAGGTCCATCATCCGTGGAAACGGTTGAAGAGAAACGGGCTCGTGCCAGGAAGATCGTCCAGAAGCTGAAACAGATTTTTCCCGTGGCCGAATGTGCTCTGCACCACGAAACAGCCTTTCAACTGCTGGTCGCCACCATTCTTTCGGCTCAGTGTACCGATGAACGGGTCAACATGGCGACGCCGGAACTGTTCCGACGCTATCCGGATGCGGAATCTCTGAAGAACTCCCGACAAAGCGACGTTGAAGAAATCGTGAGACCGCTGGGCTTCTTTCGCAACAAAGCGACCAACATTCGAGCCATGGCCGCCAAACTTGTGGACGAATTCAACGGCGAATTGCC
>JAGQPY010000040.1 GCA_020426485.1 Planctomycetaceae bacterium | reverse complement strand
TTGTCGACCTGCGCGGATTATGACGTTGCTGTTCACACGCCACTGTCACCTCGGAAGGACCGTCTCAGCAGTCCGTGTCTTCGCGACGACTGCCGCCTGGTAAACGACTTCTTTCCTGTCTCTCGACACAACGCTGCCGTCATCAGCGCATCGGACGGTGCGTGGAAAAAAGGTGTGCGTCCCGGCATGCCGTTGGCCGAAGCGAAAGGTATGGCCGACTCGGATGCCCGGGGCACTTTTCAATCGACCGCTTCAGGTACTGTTGAATTCCGAGAATGGAATCCGGAAGACGATCGGCGCTGCCTGCAGGAACTGGCGGAGACGGTTCGTCCGTTTGCCCCGATCATTGGGCTGGACACGATTGCGGTGCCGGATTCTCTGCTGATGGACGTTACCGGTTGTGGTCCATTGTTCGGCGGAGAATCATCGCTGGCAGAACAGCTTCTGCTGCGAATGAAGCAGCAGAAACTGGAATGCCGCATCGCCATCAGTGACTCCGTTGCGGCCGCCTGGGCCTTTGCTCATCCGTTCGGCCACTATCTGACGGATGTTTCCTGTCGCAGCAGCGTCACGGGTCGACAAAAAGATCGTCCGTCAAATCACACAGACTGGAATGTCCCGGTGATTGTGATTCCGCCGACGCAATGTCAGCAGTGGCTGGCAAATCTGCCGGTGGAAGCCGCACGCATTCCTCCCGCTGACATCGATCTGCTGCGGCAGCTCGGCCTGCGCAGAATCCAGCAGTTGCTGCAGCTTCCTCTGGCTGATCTTCCGGCTCGTCTTTCGGAACATGCCGTTCAGCGTATCGCGGCAATCGCCGACAATGACGATGAAGTGATCGAAAACATACCCGAGCCTCGTCCCATTCAGGCTCAATGGACCGGAGAGTTTCCGACGACAAATACAGACGAAGTTCTGCAGGTACTCGAATTTCTGATGGTCGATATCGGCCGGCAACTGCAACTGAGACTTCTGGCTGCCAGACAACTGACATGCGAACTAAAACATGAAACCGGCGGATCATCTGAGCTGTCCGTCGAAGTTCTCAAGCCCACACAATCCATGGAACCTTTCACAGAACTTCTGTCTCTGAAACTTGAACGGTCAGAGATCTGCCTCAATATCACGGCTGTGACCATTCGAGCAATCACCGGGCCGCTTCCCATACCTCGGCAGCGAGATCTGTTCAGTCATGAACAGCAGACGGAACCTGCCGAGGAATTGGCGGCTCTGGTCAGCAGGCTGCAGGCAAAGCTCGGTCACGATTGCATTCTGACGCCGCAGGTGACCAGCAGTCCCGTCCCTGAAGACTCCGTCCGGCTGACGCCGTTCCTGGACAAACGATTGATGACCGATCGGGATATCGAACGGCAGTTGTCGCAGCTGGTGACACCGGATGCTGAAGACCTGCATCCTCAGCTTCCTCGACATCGACCACTCCGGCTGCTGGCAGAACCATATCGGCTGGATGTTGCCTGGAGCCATCCCGAGTGGCAGCGATTCTGCTGGAAGGGGCGGACGTATTCCGTGACGCACGTTCAGGGGCCTGAGCGAATTCAGAGTCAGTGGTGGCAGGAACCGTCGGTGCACCGCGATTACTACCGCATCGGAACAGACAACGGCGCGACGTTCTGGCTGTATCAGGATCTCACTGATCAAACGTGGTACCTGCACGGAGCGTTTGACTGACAGGGGCTTCGGCTCGCCCCAATGGTGTGGCGAGCCGATCGACGTGGAAACCTTCACGCGCTGGATCGTTGCCGTTGGGCGCTTTGTTCATCAGAAACGGGCGTCCGGGACAGCAACCTCCCGTATTCTGCAGAAGTCTTGTTCTGCGCACGACGTTACCTTACTTACCGACTTTCGATCGTTGCCGGCTTTGGCTGCAACAGTGGACTTCGATTGAGGATCGGACGTGACACGGGAGTGTCCACACTGCCGTGAACGGTCAGCCGTTTCAGGAGTGCCGTCGTGCGTCGTCCGAGACCGCCGGTGTGGACCAGGAACAGGAGACCGCCCGGATAGATGGGAGCGTCGGTGACTTCAGCGGCTGCAATGATTCTTTCCTGTTCCGCGTTGTCTTCTCGCATCAGAAAAACCAGCTGGCTTCCGTATCGCTGAATGCGAAGCTCCACGACGTTGTCCGTCACTACAGTGCCAAACGGTCGGAACAGGTAGCGACCTCCCGGTTTGGGGTGGCCAATCCGAGCGAACACGGAACGTTGTCCGGGAATGGTCTGTTCGAACATCGTTCCGATCTGGCTGCGTTCCTCATCGCTGAAGTTGATTTTGAGGTAAATCGTGGATTCCTTGCCGGCATCAGGATTCTCAATGTTCTTCAGTTCAAAGTTTGCCGTGACGCTGAAGTCACCAGACAGTGCCTTGCGAGTCCGCAAGCTTGAAAAGCCCCATCGAGCTTCTCCCGTGTGACTGATCAGCAGACCGCCGTCGGTTGCCAGCCACGGATCGATGTCACCATAGCTGCTCCAGATGGAGTCATCCGGGGCCGCGACAGCAAAGTCCTGGTCAGAAAACAGTGGCAGTTTTGCTCGCCGAGCGTTCAGTTGTTCCAGCGTCTCCGAAGTGACGATGTGTGTCGATTCGGCGGACTTCAGAATGCGATCTGCTGTCAGTTTCAGGCTTCGAACGCGAACGCTGACTTCTGAATGAGCAAACCCGTGGGCTCGAATTCGAATGTTGCCGGGAAGTATATCCGCCTCCGAAAACCGTCGTTCTTCGATCAACTGAAACACGTCCGAATCCGGTTCCGCATGCCAGGTGTTCAACGTGTTGCCTCGTCGCGACACTCGCAGGATGCCGCCCTTCGCTTCCGCTGGAGTAAATCCTGCCACGTTCCGACGTTCGGGGCCAGCTTCCCGGATGACAGTATCCGTGTACACAAGTTGCTGGTCCGGACGTTCGCCGTTGTAGCGATTGTGTCGGCGTCGAAGATTGCATTCCCATTGCCCCGATGTGCCGGCCATGATTTGCAGGGTAATGGAACAGTTTCCGTCGACGCCGGGATGCGTTTCCAGATCATCAAATTCCAACAGTGCGTCAAAGTCGCCAGACATTCCGACCAGCGAGGACAGCGTGGTGAATGAGTACCGCGTGCCGGAACGAGTTGCCAGACGAATTCCGGCAGCGTCTGTCTGAATGTCACTGGCCTGCCCTTCGGTCACCTGCATTACGATGCTTTCATCGTTTGTGGCATCGCTGCCGAAACGATAGTGCAATGTCTGCATCGCTGCGGCATCCTTGTCGTGCAGCAATGGACGCTGATCCGCAAGAGGCTGCTGATCGGCAGGCGGCAGTTCTGTTGGCCAGCTGCCTGACCACTGGACGTCCTTCACCCGAGCTTCCGTCTGGTCGGCATAGTGGAACAGCCCGAAGTGGCGGCTGTTGCCGATGTCAATTGGTTCCTGCAGCACAAGCCGGCCGTTCAGGCTCAGTCGAATGATGTCTCTCTGAATCCGGAGTTCCGCTGTATTCCATTCACCGGGTTTCAGCACGGTCGCCATGGAGGCGTTCGACAACGGGTTGCTGTTCAATGAAACACTGTTCAGCGGATCGCGGGCCTGAACATCAAAGTGGCCATTGGTCACCTGATGCCTGCGAATGCCATCCGGTTCCAGCAGAAAGACCATTCGGCCGAGCGCCGGATGAACGTGAACCAGACCGGGTTCAAAGTAAAACTGATAGCGAATCGTTCCGTCTTCCAGCATCGGCCGATAGTACTGCAGCAGGCTTTCACTGGCTGCTCCGTCCGCCAGATCCTTGCGGCGAAGGCTGCTCAGCATGGGGGGCTCTGTCGGTGTGGATCGGAGCGACCATCCAGCCGTGGTTGAATCATCGCCTGAAAACCACGGCACCCACCCGCTCAGTTCGGGGTCGCCAGACAGGCTGATTGTTGAGGGAATCACAGGCTGGCCGGAAATCCTCGCGTTTCGAAGTTCACACAACTGCCTGATCGGATGCGCGAAGGTCAGCCACGGAGAATGCCCCGGGGAAAGTTCGCAGGAGGTCACCAAACGCCCATTAACTCGGAATTCCACGTGCCGATCCGTGACGACGACGCGTCCGTGGCACTGAGGACGCCCCTTGGTCAGCGGCGGCTCCAGAACGATCGTTTGCTGAGCCCCGGAATTTGTCAGGCCGGTCAGAACGTGGTCCAGTGCATGCGACGTGCGCGCCCAGAAGGATCCGACACCGGGCTGAATGTTGTTCATGCTGAACGCAGCCGCGTCAAACTCCAGACTGTAGTGACCGGTCAGAGGGCTCTGGAAACACAGGTAGTCCCGGTGATGGATGGTCCACTTCCTGAGTGCGGTGCCGTCCCATATCCAGTTTCCCGTCGGATACCCACAGCCCGTGGCTTCAGCACTGGAAACCGCAAAGGAACGCCATCCTGTATCAGACGCCGAAAGTGTGCGAAGCGTTGTCGATTCGTTGTCACCGGCCTGATGATCTGCAGAAGCTGCTTCCGCCTCTGTGTCCGCTTCCGCTTCTGCGTCCGCTGGTGGCTCTGCGTTCTGCGCTACATCCTGAAGAGATTCCGCCAGTCGGGTCAGTAGACGCTGAGGAAGCTTCCATTCGGCATCGGACAACGTCGCCGCTGACTTGACCATCAGGTGCAGCACAAGATCCCGTGCAATGGGTCGCAGCGAGTCGTGTTCACCAGCGATACCTGCCATCAGCAGAATCGGCATCATGGATGCATCGACCGGGGATGATGACTGAGACAATCGGTCGAAGATCGACGTCAGGCGAGCTGCAGCGGTTTCGACCTGCTGCTGGTCGCAGTCGATGATCACCAGCATTGCCAGGAGGTTCAGATCCGATTCGCCGCTCTGTTTTGCCGCAGTCTCCAACCGGGCACGAATGCTGTCCAGTCGCCCCAGTTCTTTCGCAAGACGAATCAGTTGCAGAACCGGCGACTCCAGACGACTTCCGGATTCGGCCGTGGTATCTGTGACGCTGTGCACCTGAAACCGGAGTGAATGATGATCGAGTCCGGGCAGGACCCACGCGGTAAGAGCACGGAAGGCTGCGTCAGGCTCCATGTGGGCGGATCGTTCGAGAACACTGTTTCCGGAAGAACTCACATGGTCATCATCAAAAATGAACCCCAGCGACCTGGCACACCCGCTGGCGGTGTCGTCCGCTTTGAGGACTCCACAAGGCAGTATCAGTACCATACAAAACAGGGCTGGCCACGTGGGGACAATTCGGACGGTCATGTCGAGCACTCGTTTTCAGAATTTTCGGCCGGTTCGAACGATGGTCACTACGGTCACAACAGTCGTTGTTTTGTTAAAATGCCCGCAACAAAAACGCAGGTTCCGCTCCATCGCAGCAAAATCGTTCGTGCGAGGGCTCAGACGGACGGAGAACTTGATGCGGCAGATCCGCCGTCTGGCCTCCGATGACGTCGAGATGGACGACATCGGATCCGCTGCGAAGGATACTTGACAGGCAAAGAACATCGAAACGCTCAGCGGAAGAATGCCGACGATGTCGAGGTCTGTGAGACAGCTGCGACCAACGATGACGACGGAGCGGAGTTGAGAGAAACGGACAGGCAACTGCGACGTGTTTTGATGCCTGCGCCGTCTTGTGAGAGAATTTGCTGACGGGGTTGTGACGACAACGTTGAGGGATGCCTCCGAAAGAGAGTAGCGTTCAGGCAGGAATCTGCAAAAAGTGAGCGCACGGAATCACTCACCGACCGGCTGACGGACATCGTTCCATGTGGATGTCGAAAATCATCGTCCGGAACTTCAATCCTGCGGACTGACCTTTGAAACGAAGTTATTTCTGCCATGGAACTGGACTTTCAAAAAGATCCGTCGATTCTGGCTCGCCTGATTGATGGCATCGCCGCCGGAATCTTCACGGTCGATGCGGATGGGCGATTCGTGGCCTGGAGCGAAGGTGCAGAACGAATCACGGGATACTCTCGACAGGACGTTGTGGGACAGTCATGTCGGATTCTGGAAGGACGTAACTGCAAAGGATTTGCTTCACTGAAGCAGATGCTGGACAGCCCGACCGCATGCATCATCGACGGCGTCTGCAATCAGGAATGCAAACTGCTGTCTCGCGACGGTCGAGAAATCTACATCCACGGCAATGTTCGACTGCTGACCAATGACGACGGAAGTGTTGCCGGCGCGATTGGTTGTTTCACTGATCTCACCGATTTCGTGCTGGCCAATGAAAAAATTACTCTGCTGGAAGAACAGACTCGTCGCCGTGATGCCTTCGAACGGCTGGTCGGACGCTGCGACGCCATGCAGGAAGTATTTCGTCGACTACGGCTGGCGGCTCACAGCGATGTCACCGTCTATATCAGTGGTGAATCCGGAACCGGAAAGGAGCTGGCTGCGGGTGCCATTCATTCGGTCAGCGATCGTCGCGACAAACCATTCATTGCTGTGAACTGTTCGGCAATTCCTGAAACGCTGCTGGAAAGCGAGCTGTTCGGGCACGTGAAAGGCGCGTTCACCGGAGCAGTTCGCGATCGGATTGGTGTGTTTCAGGCCGCCGATGGAGGCACGCTGTTTCTGGATGAAATTGGTGATCTTTCTCCGCTGCTGCAGCTGAAGCTTCTTCGAGTTCTTCAGGAACGCGAATTCCAGCGAGTCGGTGATGACAGACCCATGAAGGTGGATGTTCGATTGATCACGGCCACCAATCGCGATTTGAAAGAACTGATTCGCAAAGGTGATTTTCGCGAAGACTTCTACTACCGAATTCACGTGTTCGAAGTCCACCTGCCTGCATTGCGAGATCGTCGCGAAGACATTCCATTGCTGACGGAACGCTTCATTCAGGAATTGTCTCAAACGCACCATCGGCAGGTGACCGGAATTGCTCGCGATGCATTGCAGCGCGTAATGGATTACCCATGGCCCGGCAATGTTCGCGAGCTGCGAAACGCACTGGAGCATGCGTTTGTGACGGTGTCAGGAGAAACCATCACTCTGTTTGATCTGCCTCAATCGATTCGCGGCGGCGAAGTGGACTCGGAACGTTCGAGGCCAGGTTCGCCCGCTCAGGATGTTCTGGCCGCGAAGAACAGCGATGCCCTGACACCGAAGCAGTTGTTGGAACGTCAACGCATCGTCGACGCGCTGCAGCGGACCGAAGGTAACAAAGCTGCGGCCGCCAAGCTGCTGGGAATCAGCCGAGTCACGATGTGGAAGAAGGTCAACAAATTCGGCCTGAAATAACAACGGGCGATCACGGGACTGACTTCCCCCGAATCACTAACGAAGTCCTTCCGGATTTCACTTCGGACCTCCGTCCCGCGAGCGCTAACCCCTGAAGTTTGCGCAAACCTTGCGCTAATGGTTTCTGGACGCGATCTGTGGCCAACCACGGCAGTTTCGTCTTGCATCGAATGATGAGCTTTTTGTCGCAACATGTTATTAGGAAACACCTTACGCTTTTACATAACAAGCCGACTGTTTGCTGGCACGAGTGTTGCTTTCCTTAACCTGCGTCACACCTACCACGCAGGTTAAAAAGGAGAACCTTCGATGCATCTGAAGCAGTATTACCTTGGCTGTCTGGCCCATGCCTCTTACATCATTGCTGACGAACGAACGGGAATCGCTGCGGTCGTTGATCCCCAACGCGACATCGACCAGTACCTGGCGGATGCGGAAGCCAATGGCTGGCGAATTCAGTATGTCTTTCTGACGCACTTTCACGCCGACTTTCTGGCCGGACATATCGAGCTGCGGAACGCCACGGGAGCACACATTTATCTTGGAGCCCGGGCGGAAGCGGAATACGAATTCACTCCCGTCAAGGAGGGAGATGTCGTCGAATTCGGTGATGTGCGGTTAAAGATTCTGGAAACACCGGGGCACACGCCGGAAGGCATTTCGATTCTGGTTTATGACGTTCGGCAAAGTGACGTTCATCCTCACGCCGTATTGACGGGCGACACTCTGTTCATCGGCGACGTGGGGCGACCGGATCTGCTGGCCTCCATCGGAGTCACGGCGAACGAACTGGCGGAGATGCTGTTCGGATCGATCGAAAAGCTGAAACAACTGCCCGATGACACACTGGTCTATCCGGCTCACGGAGCGGGTTCGCTATGCGGCAAGAGTCTCAGTGAAGAAACCGTATCAACCATCGGAGAACAGAAACGATACAACTATGCCCTGCAGACCATGACAAAAGCCCAGTTCATCAAACTGGTGGAAGCCGATCAACCGGATGCACCGGACTACTTTGTGTACGATGCCATTCGGAATCGACAGGAGCGTCCGGATCTTGATGCCACGATGAAGCAGAACGTGCGGCCATTGGAGCTGGACGACGTTCTGAAGATGCAGAGCCGGGGCGTGCAGGTTCTGGATGTGCGCGACGGAGTGGATTTTGAAGGTTCACACCTGAAGGGTTCCATCAATATTTCGTTGAAAGGCAAGTACGCCACTTGGTGCGGCACCCTTCTGAATCATGACGCCCCGATCGTTGTGATTGCGGATATCGGTGAACATGAGGAGGCTGTGATGCGGCTGGGACGCATTGGTTTCGACAATGTCACGGGATACCTGAGAAACGGCATGCGTGCTCTGGAAGCTCATCCGGAGCTGGTGGAGATCACCCCCAGAATCACGGCCGCCACCGTGGGTGAAACGATGCAGGAAGGTGGGCAATTTCAGATTCTGGATGTGCGCAGTTCCGGCGAAAGGGAACGAGACGGGTTTATCGATGGCAGTCTGCATATTCCGCTGAACCAGCTGGAAAGCCGAATGCAGGAGATGCTTCGTGATCGACCGGTCCTTGTTCACTGTGCCGGCGGATATCGATCGGTGGTGGCCTGCAGTTTGCTGCAAAAGCATGGATTGGAATGTTCAGACATGGTGGGTGGTTTCAAAGCCTGGCAAACGCTGGGACTTCCTGTTGTTCAGGCTGACCGAGCCGTTGCGAACAGTGTCTGACGTCTGCTGCGGCGGGATTCATTTTCGAGGCCCAGGAATTCTTTGACTGTTCACATCGAAGGTTCTCTTTCAATGAACAACGACGTTCCTTCTCAACGGAGTATCACGATGGAAATTCTCTTTCCCCTGATTGTCCTTGCGATTTGGTTTATCATGAATGCCTGGGTGTTGCCGCGATTTGGCGTGCAAACCTGACTGAGTGGTGCCTGCGAAGTCCGGTCGGACTCCAAACCGCAGTCTGCTTCAGAGATTCAGGAAACCATCGAGCATCAGGAAGATCCCGCAAATGAGTCCTCGCCGTAAACGTCGCCTGCCGCGACAAAACGCAGAAAAGCGTCTGCTTGAACCTCAGGACACGATCAGGTTTTACGCAGTGAACGGGAATCGTGTTCGATCCTTGTCGTTGTCGGCCGTCCGCCACCAGGTGTCGTGGCAGCGGCTTTCTGCCAACGCGACGAAAGTCGATGGCGGACCCACGGCAACTGGTGTTTGGCAATCTGTTCCGGTTGCCATCGCGATGCATGTCATGATGGCGTTTGTAGCGTTGTTGAGCAGCGGTTGCGGTCAGCCTTCGTCCAGCGACTCATCGTCCACCCGAACCGAAACAGCGACACCCGTCGATGGCGGTATCAGTGCGAAGCAATCGGCGCAGGAGATGCCGCCGGATGTCATGGTGCTGTCCCCGGCCGAGTTCTCGGAGCCTCAGAAGCGGCAGCAGGAAGCGGCAATGGCGGCGAAAGAAGAACTGTTCAGGCGTCTCTCGGGAAGACTGATGAGCGTGCTGCAGGCAGAGGGGCCTGCGAAGGCCATCGAAGTCTGCAAGGTTGACGCCGGCGCGTTTTCGGAGCAGGTCGGGAGGGAGTTTGGTGTGTCGATCGGTCGCACATCGTTCAGGCTTCGCAGTGGTGTTAATCCTCCGCCGAGTTGGTCGCAGTCGTTCGTTGATCAGCGGGTGGCGGAGCCGCGTTTCGTTTCGCTGCCCGGCGAGACTTTGGGCGCTTTTCTGCCCATCATGCTGCAGAAGAAGTGCGAACTCTGCCACGGCCCCGAAGACCAGATTGCAGACGATGTGAAGGCGGCCATTAAGCTGCAGTATCCGAATGATCAGGCGATGGGGTTTGTCGAAGGAGATCTTCGCGGCTGGTTTTGGGTCGAAGTTCCGGCCGACGCCGTTGTTCCGCCTACTAGAGTGAAATCTGCAGTGGAGTCTGATGAGCCCACGCCTTCAGCGACGGCTGAATGACTGGAAGTCGTGAGTGCAGTGTGATCCCCCGGTCAACCATTCCTGAATCTGTTTCTTCGTGTCGGCTACGCAGGCACAATTCCCGGAGTTGAAATCAAATGAATCGTCGCCTGTTCCCCGTTGTGATGGCCATCGTGGCATTGGCCGGTACTGTCGGCCTCGTTTCTTCACGGAGCGAGGTTTCTTCATCGAGCCGACAAGGTCGGACACAGGATTTGTCAGCATCAAATGACAGCAACCCTTGCGGTGAGCGCGATCCATCCAAAGGCAGCCATTCATGCGGTGGTCGTTCTTTCTCGTGCGAAGCGTCAGACGGAAGTCAGGAGTGCATGGTCCGCTCCGGCGAGCGAATGATTCTTACGGTGGCTCAAGCGGCTGATGAACAGAGTGGTCCTCCGTTTGGTCGGGGTCGTGGACAGGGCGGTCGCGGTGCGGGACGCGGATTCGGACGTGGACCAGGCGGAGGTGGTCCGGGCGGCGGCGAACATGGACAGGGGGATGATCAGTTTGAAGAGGATCACAATGTGTTCTTCTATCTGCTGGAGCATCGCGACCAGATTGATCGCACGGTAACCAATCTGCCGAACGGGATTGAAACTCTGACGGAATCGAAGGATTCGGAAGTCGCCGGAAAGATTCGGGAACACGTCGCTGCGATGTATGACCGAGTCGAAAACGGGAAGGGAATCCACATGCGGGATCCGCTGTTTCGCGAAATCTTCACGCACGCTGCCAAAATCAAAATGGAACTGAAAGACACGGAGCGTGGGGTTCTTGTTCGGGAAACGTCTGACGATCCGTACGTGGCGAAGCTGCTTCAGGAGCACGCAAAGACGGTCAACCTGTTCATCAAGAATGGGTTCAGCGAGATGCCGAAGAATCATCCGCTGCCGCCTCGGGACGAACCACCTGCACCATCTGCGGCGAATTCTAAGGATGCGACCTGCACGGAGTGCCAGCTGAATTCGTTTGCGGACTTTGACCGCGTCTACATTCCCGCTCTGGCATTGACCAATCAGGAGAAGCCGGTCGAAGCGAAGGCCGCCATGGCGCGGTTCAGCAAGCGGTGGAATGGACTGCGAAGTATGCTGGGTGAGTGTCGTGAGGACTGGTCAGAGTCGCTGACGGCGGTGGATACCGCAATCACCAAAGCCGAATTGCTGATTGCCGAAGGCGAGCTGAAGCAGGCTCATGAAGCTCTGGAAGTCATTCGAGACATCTTCATGAAGCTGCGAAGCGAGAACAACATTCAGTATCCGCTGGATTCACTCAATCAGTTTCACGCCACGATGGAGCAGATTGTTAAACCTGCCATGTCGATGACACCGGACGCTGTCGATCCCAACGTGCGGGCTCGATTTGTGATGCTGGCGAAACAGGCGGCTGAAGAGTGGAAGACTGTTGAGCAGACTGAATTTGATGCGGAACTGTTCCTGCTGAAAGGCGATCGTGTTGAGAAGTTGCAGCAGCTGATCGCTGCGGAATCACAAAGAATACAAGCCCTGCAGACCGCCGTCGAAGCTGAGGCGCCTCAGCTGTTGAAAGCCGCCAGCGAATTGAAGCCTGCGTTTGCTGCCGTTTACATGTTCTTTGGAGACTTCGCATCCGTGAAGGCTCTGACGTCGTCTGCCGCTGCAGAACCGAAGTACATCTATCCAAAAATTGAAGGATTCGGAAAGGTTGTTCAGTTCTCCGACGCAGCCGATCAGCCTCGCGCGGGTTCAAAGATCTGTGTTGATCTGACGGCCGGCGGTGACAGCAGCAAGCTCAATGCCGCACTGGAAAAGGTTGCTCGATTTGTCAACATCTACGCCGGTGCCGGGCGCGAATCGGCGGACGCAGCAATCACAGTCGTTCTGCATGGTGATGCAACACCGCTGGCGCTGAGCAACTCCGCATATGCCGCCCGATTCGGAACGGCAGACAATCCGAACGAGAAGTTGATTTCTGAACTGCGGAGTGCGGGTGTCGAGCTGCTGGTGTGTGGTCAGGCGCTGTCGCACAAAGGATTCGGACTGGACGAAGTGTCCGAACAGGTGCAGGTCGCCGTATCTGCATTGACGGTCAACGTTAACAGAGCCTCCGACGGCTATGCTGCCATTCGCCTGGATTGATCAGTCGTGATGCCGACCGGCGACGGGTTGGTTTTCGGGGGCGAATGGTTTTTGCAGGATGATCATTCGCAGCGAACCCCACAGCCCCACGGGTTTGTCACTTAACACGACGGCGCTCGCCGGACAGACATCCTTCCACTGGCGATTGATGTCTGTTCCGAAAGGTCGAGTCAGCAGGTTCAGAAGGCGCCTGAAGAGGGGAATTCGACGGTCGTCGGACAGGAATTTGTCCACGATCACCATGCGACTTCCCGGAGTCAGTGTTCGCAGGGATTCTTCGATGCACAGTCGAGGCTCCGGAACGACGGAAACAATCAGAATCAGCGCGGCGGCATCACATGACTCCGATCGCAGAGGGATTTCCGTGACGTCACTGCAGAGTCCAGTGAAGCAAAGTTCGGCGGCCTTCGCTTTCCGAATTGAACGGCGGAGCATCGCTGTGCTGAAGTCCACACCAATCACACGACAGGCTGAGGGCAGATACTGCAGATCTTCTCCGGTGCCGACTCCCGTCAGCAGCACTGTCTGTGCTGTTGTTGCTCCGATTTGTTCCAGAGCGGTTCTGCGAATCCGAGCCACCGGATGTCGGCGAACCAGTTGATCGTAAATGGGTGCCCACAACCGGTAAACGAAGCGGTTCCAGCGGTTTGAGACCAAATCAGCATCGCCTTTTCAGGATTTCGTTCGCTGTTCTTCGAGGTCCGCGAGTGTTTTGCGAATCTGTTCGTCCGAAGGCAACGTGCCCTGTTCCTGATGGTACTTCATCTGTTTCACCAGATCCTCAACCAGTGGATTGAGTTCCTTTTTCACATCGTCGGCGACACGGTCTATGAACATGACGCCGTCCAGATGATCGTATTCGTGCTGAACCACGCGAGCCGGAAGTCCGGAGAGTTCATAGGAAAATCCCTGCCCGCTTAAATCAAACGCTTCGACAGTGATGCGTTCCGGGCGAGTCACGGGGCCAAAGATTTCCGGAAGGCTGAGGCAGCCTTCCTTGTCAGTTTCGCTGCCGTTGCGGCGGACAATCTGGGGATTGATGAAGACCTGTTCTTCGTCGGGCTCGTCCGGATCGCCGGTCGGATTGATTACAAACATCCGATACGGCAGAGCAACCTGATTCGCAGCCAGCCCGATTCCATTGGCTTCGTACATCAGATCAAACATCTGCCGCACCCATGTTGACAGTTGTGCGTCGATGCGGGTGAGATCTTTTGATTTCCAGCGAAGTGCCGGATGTGGGTAAGGAACGATGGACAGATCAGACATGAAAACTGCTCAGGTTACGGGAACAACAAACGTTGGTTCCGCGGCTCAGGAGAAAAGGGGGAACCGTCGATTGAATGGGTCAGCCCAGCGCCGCGGAGAGATTTTCTTCGCTTCACCCGATGCCGCAGGCGAGGCTGATCGCAGCCAGGACGGCCTGCTGCGTCGGGTTAAACGAATTGTGTTTCCCATCCCATTCGACGGCCTGCAGGTGCGGGGGAGGGTGAAGTATGCTGTCCGGATACGATTCCGCAAGAGGCAAAATTCGCACTTCCTGCAACCGAAACCGATTCTCTTCCGTAACGTCTGAATGCCCGGTCTCATGGACGAGGATTTTTGTTAACGCGTTCGTGAAGCTGTAGGCAACAAATTCAGGGAACTTCAGTCGCTGTCAATCGGTGAACAAGAATGCGTGGCTGATGAGTTGGCAGAGGGTAATGCCTTGACGGCGTGATGGATTTGTGAGGCAATGACGTTGGTTACATCGGTTCTTCGTCCGCTTTTACGGGAGTTTCTCAGATGCACGCGTGCCAGAAAAATACCGTGGTCGTTTCTCAGATTTCTGATCATGGTCGTGGGCGTGACCGCGACGAAGCAAGTCGGTTTTGTCTGACTGCGGGAAGGGGGATTGTTCTGAGTCTTCTTGCGGCGATGTTCCTGAGGCCGGCGGTGATGGCAGAAGAATTTTCGCTGAACGAATCACTGAAGGCGGGGCGGCTCGCGGACAGCGAAGCTCAACTGAAGCAGCTTCTTGAAAAACAGCCGAAGGATCAGCAGGCCAGGTTTTCGCTGGGGCTCGTGCAGTTTCTGCAGGCCGTTGAACAACTGGGGCAGGACCACTATCGCTACGGCCTGCTGAGTCGTCGCAACATCGGTGTCATGCTGACTCGCCTGCCGATCCCCACGAACCCGGAACCTCAGGCCATTTCGTACAAGGACGCCAGACAGATCATTCAACGGTTTCTCGATCAGCTGCAGTTGGCTGAAAGGACACTGGCAGTCGTCGAACGAAGTAACATCCGGCTGCCGCTGGACATTGGGCTGGCGAGTCTGGATCTGAATGGGGACGGCAAGGCAGAAGAGAATGAGACCTTGTGGCATATTGCTCAGGCGATTCAGAATCCACGGCGAACAACGCGGACTCCACCAGAAAGTCTCTCCACGGTTCTTGATGCTGCCGACGTCCCGTGGCTGCAGGGATACTGCCACCTGTTGTCCGCTGTTGGCGAAATCATGCTGACCTACGACTGGAAAGATCAGTTTGAACGAACAGCTCACCTGTTCTACCCGCAGGTCAACACACCCTATACGTTCCTGGTGGACGAAAGTCGTCAGGTATCACCGCCGGTGGCCTTCCAGAATCTTGCTGATGTTGTCGCGTTTCTGCACACCATCAATTATCAGCCCGTGGAACCGGCACGGATGAAGGTGGCTCTGCAACATCTGGAGTCGATGATCACACTCAGCCGCGAAACGTGGACGCTGATCGATGCCGAAACCGACGACGATCATGAATGGCTTCCGGGCCAGCATCAGAAATCGTCCACCTTTGGGATACCGATTTCGGCGGACGTTTCGCGTAGCTGGCGTGAGTTTCTGGATGAAGCGGACGCTCTGCTGCAGGGAAAGCACCTCGCGCCGTTCTGGCGAGGCGTTCCGGGCGGCAGGATCACCAGCCCGGATCGCTTTCATTCAACACTGGGTATCAATGTGCGTCGGTTGTTTACCGATCCCATCCGGTTTGACCTGGCACTCTGGATTCAGGGCACCGGTCTGGCCAGTGTGCTGGAAGAAGGCACGATCACTCCGATTGATAAATGGGCCTCGATCAACAGCGCGTTCCGAGGGGAATTCTTCCGGTTCTTTGTGTGGATTAACTGAGGTTCAGCAAAGACGACCGCGGGACGGACCTGCCATGCGGCCCGGTTTGCGGCTTCAACATTCCGTACCAACGACTGCTGATGCACACAGACGCAGTCGAAGAAGAGTGCTGATCCGCACATGTTTGACGACTTGTGGAATCGAACGGTGTTGGGCGATATGATGCAGCGTGTTCTGATCTTCCCGCCTCACCTCCTGCCTCGACAAGTTCTCATGCCCCACGAATCGACAGCCCATGGTGGTCAGCTCTCTCGCAACCCGCCTGTTCATGCCGCCGAACCTCGGACTTCCTGGAGGATCGATGCCGCAGGGTATTGCTTTTGTCCGGCGGCGTTGGTTCATGCAGTGTTGCTGATTTTTGCATCGGTGACACTGACCGTGCCGGTGTGGGCTCAGCAGAGTTCCTCCGGGCAACGAGGTCCGGCCGACATCGATTACTCGCGTGACATCCGCCCCATTCTGTCGGACAAATGCTTCCGCTGTCACGGCCCGGACCACGATACGCGCGAAGCCGACCTGCGCCTGGATCAGAAAGACGGCTTGTTCGCAGTTCGTGACGGAGTTCCCGTGATTCAGCCCGGCGACCCGAAGGCCGGAATCTTTGTGGAACGCATTCTGACGTCGGATGTTGACCTGGTGATGCCGCCTCCGTCGTCCAATAAGTCTCTGTCGGCCGAAGAAAAACACCTGCTGCAGGAATGGATTCGTCAGGGTGCTCCATGGGAAAAGCATTGGTCGTTTGTTTTGCCTCAGAAGCCTCCTGTTCCGGCGACGGATTCACTGACGCATGCTTCGTGGGGCAATAACGAAATTGACGCTTTCGTTTCGCGAAGTCTGCAGATCGTCGGACTGGAACCCTCAGCGGAGGCGGACCCGTTTGTGCTGGTTCGGCGGGTGTATCTTGACTTGATTGGGCTGCCGCCGACTCCGGAAGAAGCGGACCAATGGGTCGCGAGGTTGACGGCCGGTGGGGCCGGGAAGGCCGGTCGGAAAGTGAACGCGACCGCATGGTCAGAACTTGTGGAAAGCCTGCTGAGTTCTCCGCATTACGGAGAACGGTGGGCTCGCCGATGGCTGGATCTGGCTCGTTATGCAGACACCAACGGTTACGAAAAAGACCGTGAACGCAGCATCTGGCCGTACCGTGACTGGGTTATCCAGGCGATCAACGAAGGCATGCCGTTCGACCAGTTCACGATTCAGCAGCTGGCAGGCGACATGCTTCCCAATGCCACACGAGACCAGCGAGTGGCAACCGGTTTTCACCGAAACACCATGCTGAATGAAGAGGGCGGAATAGATCCGCTGGAGTTTCGGTTTCACGCGATGACGGATCGAGTTGCCACGACGGGCACCGCCTGGCTGGGGCTGACTCTGGCGTGCTGTCAGTGTCACACGCACAAATATGATCCTGTGACGCACCAGGAGTATTATCAGCTGATGGCATTCCTGAACAACGCAGACGAACCGTCGCTTGACCTTCCTGATGACAACTTCGCAGCGATGTGGCAGGAACGAATTCGGCAGGCGGATCGTCTGGAAAAAGAGCTTCCAGCCAAATGGCCTGTCGAACGGGAAATTGCCATCGAATCGTCCGTTGCGGGCATCGAAGCTGATGGTGGTCAGACTCCTGAAATCGGCAAAGATGGATTGATTGTCGTCACCGGTGCAAATCCTGAACGAGCGACCTACACGGTTCTGCTCGATCTGCCGGAAGCGGACTTGAACAGACTCCGGTTAGAATCGGTCGCTTCCCGTAAAGCAAAGGGGCCCGGTCGAACTGCTCACGGCAACTTTGTGCTGAGTGAGATCACGGTTGAGGTCGCGTCTTTGCCGGGGAAGGATCAGAAGCGGACTGAAGAATCGGACGTATTGGATTTCACGGCGTGGCCGATCGTCAAAGCCGATGCAACTGCCCAGCAACCGGGGTTTCCGATTGCCAACGCATTCGATCAGAATGAACAAACAGGGTGGGCGATCAACGAAGGATCCGGCGTTCCAAAGTCGGCTCAGGCAACATTCGTGCTTGACCGCGGCCCTTCCGCCGCTCTTCCAACAGGCCCTGTTCGACTGAAAATCACTCTGCGCCAGCAATATGGAAGTCAACATACCATCGGCGCATTTCGACTGACAGCTCTGCGGGACAGGCCTGTTGAAGATCTCGAACGTCGGCGAACTGATGAGCGTGAAGCCGCCTTTGCGGCGTGGCGTGAACGTGAGCGGCCGAATGCCGTCCACTGGCAGCATCTGCAACCAACCGCGGCCACATCCAACCTGCCGATTCTGACTATTCAGGATGATGATTCGATCTTTGCGAGCGGTGACACAGCCAAGCGAGATGACTATCACATCGATCTGACTCCGCTGGATCAGCCCATTACGGCATTGCGGCTGGAAGCGATACCGGACGACCGACTTCCGGCTCACGGTCCCGGTTCCACTTACTATGAGGGAACGCTGGGCGATTTCTTCCTGACGGAGATTCGAGCCGCCTGCGGCGAACAGTCATTTGCGTTTGCGAACGCTTCGGAAACGTATGAAAAGAACCGGTTTGGCAAGCCATCATCGGCTGCGATGAGCATCGATGGCGACATTCAGACCGGCTGGTCGGTTCACGAGCGGCAGGGCGAACGACATGTGGCGGTGTTTGTGTTTGAGAAACCGGTTCCGGCTGGTACACCGCTGCACATTCATATGTCTTTTGGCCGGCACTTTGCAAGTTCGCTGGGCCGGTTTCGTTTTGCCGCGTCCACGGCCCCCGGAACTCCTCTGGCCAGAACATGGTCAGCTGACGTGGCGGAACTGCTGCGACGACCATTCGAGACATTGTCGGAGGATGAACAGACCGTTTTGCGAACAGAGTTCCTGCTGCATGCTCCGGAACTGAAGTCCGAAGCCAATCGCATTCGAGAACTTCGTCGTCGTCCCGATGTGACTTCGACACTTGTACTGGCGGAACGACCTTCCGAACATCCACGTACCACCTTCCGGCACCATCGTGGTGAATATCTTCAGACGCGCGAAGCTGTGTCTTCAGGCCTGCCTGAATCTCTGAGGTTTGGCGGTGCCGGTCCACAGACCCGACTTGAGTTTGCCGAATGGCTGGTTTCTGATCTCAACCCTTTGACAGCAAGAGTGACTGTCAATCGCCATTGGCAGGCCTTCTTTGGCACTGGAATTGTCAAAACCGTTGACGACTTTGGTGCTCAGGGAGAGCCTCCTTCTCATCCGGAGCTTCTGGACTGGCTGGCGGTCACCTTTATGAAGGACGATGCGTGGTCTGTCAGGCAGCTTCATCGGCGAATTGTGACCAGCGCGACTTATCGTCAGTCAGCCGTTGTCAACCCGATGGCGACTCAGATTGATCCAGGCAATCGGCTGTTGAGTTTTTCGCCTCGCTTCCGACTGGATGCGGAAATCATTCGAGATCAACTGCTGGTTGCTGCGGGGGTATTCTCAGACAAGATCGGGGGACCGCCGGTCAAACCCCTGCAGACAGCAGGAATCACGGAGGTCGCATTCGGCAGCCCCAAATGGAATGTCAGCAGCGGCCCGGATCGCTATCGCCGCAGTCTGTATACGTTCACCAAACGCACGGCACCGTTTGCCATGCTGTCCACATTTGATGCTCCCACGGGTGAGTCGTGTATTGCTCAACGGAACAACAGCAATAATCCATTGCAGTCACTCACGCTGCTGAACGATGTCATGTTGATGGATCTGGCCCGACAGGCAGCCACACGGTTCCGGCCGGAATCCGATGCGGATGTCGAACAGAATCTGGAACGCCTGTTTCGCAGTGTCCTTGTCCGTCCTCCGATGGATGACGAGCTGATCGCACTGCAGGAATTTCTGTCAAAACAGCATGCCGAATTCCTTGTGTCACCGCGGGCCGCTCAGCAGTTTCTGGGTGTTGAACATGATTCGAAGTCGGACGCTTCGTCACCGGAAATGCCGCCCGAAGAACGTCAGCGGATCTCGCAGCTGGCCGCATGGGCGGCCACCGCGCGAGCCCTGTTTTCACTGGACGAAACGGTAACTCGCGAGTAATCAGGTTCCTCGCAATTCGAACGTTGAGCTGAAAGTAAGCCCTCAGAAATACTCCTTGCAGGCGATATTATGACACCTGAACAAATCAGCACACGGTTCCATTCGCAGTCGAATGCTCGCCGGTGGTTCCTGTCACAGTGTGGGCTCGGGCTGGGGACAGCTGCGTTGTCGCAACTCCTGCCGGATGCTCGTGCGGCGGAGAGCGGCAAAATCAAACCCGCCGATCCACTGGCTGTTCGAAAGCCTCATTTCGACGCGAAGGCAAAGGCCGTCATTCATCTGTTCATGGCCGGCGCGCCCAGTCAGCTGGAGCTTTTCGACAACAAGCCCATGCTGACAAAGCTGGAAGGAAAACCCCTGCCGGCATCGGTGATCGGTGATCAGCGGTATGCGTTTATCCAGCCCGATGCAGCCGTACTGGGGCCTCGATTTGCGTTCGCCAGACACGGTGAAAGCGGGGCCGAAATTTCCGAAGCCGCGCCGCATCTGGCGTCGATTGCGGATGACATCTGCCTGATTCGGTCTGTGCATACAACTCAGTTCAATCACGCACCGGCCCAGATCTTTTTCAATTCCGGCTTTTCTCAGCCGGGCCGCCCAAGTATGGGTTCATGGGTCCTGTATGGACTGGGATCGGAAACTCGCGATCTGCCTTCGTTTGTGGTCATGAGCACCGGCGCGGGACTCAGCGGCGGCAGCACTCTGTGGTCGAGTGGCTTCCTGCCGACGGTTTATACGGGTGTTCAGCTTCGCAGTCAGGGAGATCCTGTTCTGAACGTCAGCAGTCCACCGGGGACATCGCCTGAGCTGCAGGGTGATACTTATCGTCTGATCAATCAGCTCAATCAACGTCGACTTGAAGTCATGCAGGACCCGGAAATTGCAACTCGGATTGCCGCCTTCGAAATGGCCGCACGACTTCAGACCTCCGCACCGGAGCTGATGGAACTGCAGAATGAAACTCAGGAGACGCTGGATATGTACGGCTGTGATCCGCAGAAGCCGTCCTTTGCCCGAGCGTGCCTGCTGGCTCGACGCATGGTCGAACGAGGAGTTCGGTTTATTAACATCTATCACAGTGGCTGGGATGCTCATTCCAACGTGGAAGGAAACGTTCGAAACAACTGCGGGCAGACCGATCAGGCTTCCGCAGCTCTGGTGAAAGACCTTCAGCAGCGAGGTCTGCTGGACAGCACGCTGGTGGTCTGGGGCGGCGAATTCGGCCGCACGCCAATGGTGGAATCCAATCCGGCTCTGGGAAGATCACAGGGACGGGATCATCATCCGCAGGCTTTCACCATGTGGATGGCCGGAGGCGGCGTGCGTAACGGGATGACTCTGGGTGCCACCGATGAATTCGGTTTTCACATTGTGGAGAACCCGGTCCACGTTCACGATATTCAGGCGACAATGCTGCACCTGCTGGGACTGGATCACGAACGTCTGACGTTTCATCACGCCGGTCGAGACTTCCGGCTGACTGACATTCATGGAAATCTGGTCAAAGAAATCCTTGCCTGAGAAAGGCTTCGCCCTTCTCCCAGTGGGCGTGGAATGCTTGTTGACGTCGAACGCTTACGGCGCCGATGCGATTCCGTTGCGCGCTTTGACAAAGGCGGGGCGGAGTATGCCGGTCAAGGCGCAACAACGTGCATTTGCTGCTCAAAGGTCGAGCACTGGGCACGTGTTGGTGACCCGCGATCGTATTCCAATCAGCCAGTTGAATTCGCCAGAAGTTCTTTCACCCTGGCGGTCGCCTCCGACGGTGTCGCGATTAGTTCGTCAAGTTGTTCTCGGCGAATGGCCGCGAGGACCTGGCTGAACTGCGGCCCCGGTGAAATCCCAAGGTGCTTGAGTGTTTCACCATCGATCAAAGGTTGCGGACTTAATTCCTCGGCCGTCCATTTCTTTAGTGAGTCTACCAGCAACATGCACGCTTGCCGTTCGGCCGGTTGTGCCGACTCCTGACTGCGCAGGAGATCAATCAGCAGAGGATGTCGCTGGTCGGCCAGCATCGGCTTCAGAATGTGCGGTGGCAGGGAGTCTCCTCGACGACAGACAGACGATTTCTCAATCAGCCAGCCGATTGTGTCCGTTTCATCGTTCGAAAATCGCATTTTTCGACACTCCGCTGCAACATCTTTGAGTCGATGCCGCAGATTTTCGCCATCGTTCACATAGAGATGATCGAACAGTAAGGCGAATGCCGTCTCATGGCGATTCAGGTGAAGGACCGCAAACTTCTCCTCCAGATCCGAAACGAACCGAAGATCATCATCCGTTGGCACAAACGGAAACAGCACCGTCAGCAGTCCCGTTGCGGAAAGTTGCATCAGTGATCGAGGACGACTTGAATGAGCGAACATCCGTCGCAGTTCCTGAGCAATCCGTTCAATGCTCACCTGGCAAATCTGCTCTCGCAAATTCTGAATTGCCTGAAAAGTCGCGCCATCCAGGCTGAAGTCATACGTGGAAGCGAACCGAATCGCCCGCAGCATTCTCAGCTTGTCTTCAGTTAGGCGAGCCTGCGCATCGCCAATGGCCCGCACGATCCGCTGCTGAAGATCCTGGTGGCCGCCGACGTAGTCGATGACCTGTTCTTCGATCGGGTCAAAGAACATGCCGTTGATTGTGAAGTCCCGCCGCTGCGCATCTTCTTCCGGCGATGAGAACTGAACGGAAACCGGCCGACGGCCATCAACGTACTGACCGTCGGAGCGAAACGTGGCGACTTCCACGGGCGACGCCCTGTGAGCCGGGTCGAGCACCATCACCACACCAAAACTTGCACCGACGGGCACAGTCCGGCGTTTGCCAAACAAACGAATCACTTCCTCCGGTGGAGCATCGGTCGCAACGTCGTAGTCGCTGGGCTCAATTCCCAGCAGCGCATCACGCACGCATCCACCAGCCCACAACGACTGAAAGCCGGCGCTGCGAAGTTTCTGAACGACACTCAGTGCAAACCCGCGCTGTTCGTCTGCGGGAACTGAATGTTTGCCGTCGATTGATCCCATGAAGATTCTTCACAACACGCATTGACGCACAGCGATTGGTTTTGTCGGCAATCGTCCGGGCTGTCGATTCAACGGGGGCAGCCCCCTTCGTGACGTGGATCGGAGTGAAAATACCAACAGTGCTTTGTTACAGCAAATTTTTAGGGTACGACGGACTTCCAGTCCGTCG
>JAGQPY010000409.1 GCA_020426485.1 Planctomycetaceae bacterium | reverse complement strand
GAAAGGCGAGGTTGTGGGGAAGGTGTTTCAGCCTGGCCTTTCGGCCACGGGTTAAACGAATCTAAATGCTTCACCGCGTTGCCTCAATCGGCTGGAAACCTTGTGAAATGACCATCGGGATGGGTGCCGGTCCTGGTTTTGGCCCGCCCTTGGTTTTGTCCCGGCGATGTTCTCGTGAGTGATTGCAGGTCCAGTACAGATGTCGGTACCACCCAAAGTTGTGCAGTTGACGCCGCCCGGAAAAGGTGCCGTGGCTGTTGTTCAGGCCACATGGCCTCAGGAAGCAGATGCCTGTCGCCTGAATGAATTCTTTCGGTCGAAGTCCGGCATCGACGCCGCGACTGCCACTGTCGGACGAATTCTCTACGGTCTGTGGGACGGCGAAGGTGTGGTTGTTGTTCGGACAGGACCGTGCGTGTGGGAGATTCATTGTCACGGTGGTTCGGCGGCCATCGGACGAATCCGTTCGCAGTTGATCGGCACGTCTCCGGAAGTCATGGGCTCTGTCGCAGAATTGCCCGAACGGACTGATTGGAATTCCGGCATCGATTCAGAAGATACGCTGGAGAACGCAGTTCTGGTGAAGCTGCTGGAGTGTCGCACAGAACCCACTGCTCTGCGAATGCTGGCTCAGCATCAGGGAGTTCTGCGCACGTTTCTGGCGGAATTGCTTCGTGATCCGCAGGGGCACATCGACAGAATCGACCGGTTTCTTGGCTGGAAGGCGTTTGCTGAACATCTGACAGAACCGTGGCGAGTGGCTGTGGTTGGACAGCCCAATGCCGGTAAGTCGAGTCTGCTGAACGCTGTTGTGGGATACGATCGAACGATCGTTTGCGATCAGCCGGGCACAACCCGAGATCGTGTGGACGTGGATATCACGCTGGAAGGCTGGCCGTTTCATCTGATTGACACGGCGGGAATTCGGGACGCCAGTGACGGATCGATTGAAGCTCAGGGAATTGAAATCGCACGGCAGACCATTCAGACCTGCGATCTCTGTCTGTTGGTTGTCGATTCGCAACAGGGATGGACCAAAGAAGATCAGGCACTGGCAGATCAGATTCCCGCAAGCGCAAAGCGAGCCGTTTTGTGGAACAAGTCTGATCTCGAAAACATCGCCGTTCAATCGTCGAACGGCGAATTCATAACAGGATCGAACTTCTCAATCAGCGCGAAGACGGGCGAGGGTATTTCCAAACTTCTGTCGTGGATTGTGGCGTCGCTGATTCCGGTTGTCCCGGAAATAAGCGAACCCCTGCCGGTGCTTCCCGATATCTGGTCACTGGTGAATGACATTCGATTTGGCAACGATGAATCTGCGGCAGCAAAACTGCGGGCCTGGCTGCAGCGCTGAGCGGACTGATGTGGCCGTTGTTCATTGGTCGACCGCAGAGGTGACCGCCCGAATCCTGTTGCTACACTTCGGACAGCCAGTGCCGAAGAAGAATTGAGTCTGTTGTGGGATCGGCATGGCAGGAGGTGATGCTTGAAAACGGAACGCGATGGGAAGACGTTTGGTATTCCCCGCAGTCGTCGACTTTCGTGGGACTTGCTGTATTTCAATCAGGGCGTGCCGTTGTGCGGTCACAGTCGATGGCTGGATCTGGGACGGGTTGCGGAATTACGAAAGGAAGCCGGAGTACGAATTTCGTGGCCGGCATTGTTCCTGAAAGCCTTCGGGCTGCTCGCCCAGCAGTATCCCGAGTTGCGTCAGATGTGGTCGCGGTGGCCATGGGCACGACTGTATCAACACCCCGGAAGCGTCGGCATTCTGACGGTTCAGCGAGAATACCGTGGGGAACGCTGGTTGTTCTGGGGGCGCATCCCGATGCCGGAGCAGCTGTCGCTGGTGGAGATTCAGAACCGGATCGATGTTTATCAGACGGGAGCGGTCGAAGACCAGTTTAAGCGGGAACTGCAGTTGGTGGCCCTGCCGACCGTCTTTCGTCGCCTGATCTGGGCGTGGAATCTGCATTTTTCCGGGGCAAAACGGCCCAAACGCCTGGGAACATTCTTTCTGTCGACTCTCTCCGGGATGGGGGTAGAAATTCAAATACCGCCGTCCGTCCAGACCTGCTGTCTTACCTACGGACCGCTGTCGGCTGAGGGTAAGATGAAATTAACAATTGCCTATGATCACCGTGTCATGGATGGTGCGTTGATTGCGGAGTGTCTTTGTGAATTGGAGAGAGTTTTCTCCGAAACAATCACTGCAGAACTATTGAAACTGAGAAGCGATCCAACGAAGATGGCCCCCGTCACTGAGTGATCCTGCTGAGTGGCCCCAAAATGATTCACTTCTTTCGCTGACCGCAGGGCGCTTGACCTGTCTGACATGTTCCTGTGTGGCCAGCGTAGGTTCGGCTGCTTCTGTTTTTCAGGACAGAGCCAGTCTTATTCTGGTCATCACTTCAGTCGATGACCTGTCGACCTGTCACCTTTAGTGAAGATCAGGGGTAATATGAAAAAGAAGCCTGCAAGCTCTCGTCGCGCGTCCAGTGAATCGAATATGAAAGTTGGCAGCGGCATGGCCGTTCGACGAAAAGTCGACTGGCCGAAACTTGGCCGACGCCCGATTGAAAGAACCGATGGAGTGGCCGAACTGGCGAAGCAGATCAAAGAGATCCGCGAACGTCAGGGGGAAACGATCGGCGGCATCGCCCTGGATGTTGGTGTTCCACCCGCAACGCTCATCAAGTTTGAAGAGCGAGCTCACCCGGTCTCCGTTCAGGTGCTCACGTCCGTCGTCGAACGACTTGGCTGTGAACTCCAGATTAAAGAACCTCAAAGTCGCCGCAAGAAGTAGATCCAACGTCCAAAGCGTTCGCTGATGGCCGGACGGCTGCTTGCTCGGGCGGTTGTGTGCTTGAGCGGTTGTGTGTCCCCATCTGACACTTCTGTCTGTCCGCACGCGCGGAATCTGTGAAGAACTGCGCTGATCCCGGGGACCAGGAACCTGTTTCGCTCTTCGTGTGTCCCGTGACACAGATTGCTTCGTGCGCTGCAGGAGAAGAGTGAGCCAGGACCAGTCCGCATTCGGGGTCCGCTGCCCGTTCACCAAAGCGTCGAGAAATTTCTCAGGGCAGGCGATTTGTCAGGCTGCAATGGGCAGTCTGGGAAACTTCCGCTAGAGTTCGGTTCGACGGAGCCATCGGCGAGTTGGCGAGTGAATTGGTGATTCCTGCTCATGGAATTGAGACTGAAGGACCCTGAGGAATGTCTGAGACGGACGTGAAACCACCGGAGCATCGCGATTTCGTGAGACAGATTGTCGAAGACGACCTGCGCACCGGAAAATGGAACGGAATTGTTCACACACGGTTTCCTCCCGAACCCAATGGCTATCTGCACATTGGGCACGCCAAATCAATCTGCCTGAACTTCGGCATCGCTCAGGAATACAACGGCAAATGCAATCTGCGGTTCGACGACACCAATCCGGAAAAGGAAGAAGTGGAATACGTCGAATCGATCAAGGAAGACATTCGCTGGCTGGGCTTTGACTGGGAAGACCGCCTGTTCTTCGCTTCGGACTACTTTGAACAGTTGTATCAGTGGGCGGAGCAGCTGATTCGCGACGGCAAGGCTTATGTCTGCAGTCTGTCGCTGGACGAAATCCGCGCGGGCCGTGGAACGCCCAGCGAACCCGGAACCGACAGCCCCTATCGGTCACGATCCGTCGAAGAGAATCTGGAACTTTTCCGGGCCATGCGAGCCGGAAAATTTGATGAAGGCCAGCATGTCCTGCGCGCCAAGATTGACATGGGCCACAAGGTCATGCTGCTGCGCGATCCGATCATGTACCGCATTCGCAAAGTGGAACATCATCGCACGGGTGATCAGTGGTGTATCTATCCCACGTACGACTACACACACGGTCAGTCTGATTCGCTGGAAGGCATCACTCACAGCATCTGTACTCTGGAGTTCGAAAACCGGCGACCATTGTACGACTGGTTCTGCGAAAATCTGGGCATTCATCATCCGCAGCAGATCGAATTCAACCGTCTCAATCTGACCTACACCGTGATGAGTAAGCGGCGACTGCTGGAACTGGTTCGCGAAGGCTACGTGAACGGCTGGGATGATCCTCGCATGCCCACGATTTCGGGATTGCGGCGTCGAGGCTACACGCCGGAGTCTATTCGAACTCTGTGCACCCGAGTCGGCGTGACCAAACACAATGCGGTCACAGACATGGTCGTGCTGGAGAACTGCATTCGCGAAGAACTGAACCGGACGGCAGATCGTCGAATGGCGGTGCTGGATCCGCTGAAGGTTGTCATCACAAACTATCCTGAAGGTCAGTCCGAACTGCTGGACGCGGTCAATAATCCGGAAGACGAATCCGCCGGTTCACGTCAGGTGCCCTTTGGCCGCGAACTGTACATCGAACGTGAAGACTTCATGGAAGATCCGCCGAAGAGCTTCTTTCGCCTGGGACCGGGGCGGGAAGTCCGACTTCGTTGGGCCTACTTCATCAAGTGCCACGACGTGGTGAAGGATGCCGACGGCAACGTCACCGAAATCCACTGCACCTTTGATCCGGAATCCAAAGGCGGCAATACGCCCGACGGCCGCAAAGTGAAGGCCACACTGCACTGGGTGCATGCCACCAGCAGCGTGCAGGCCGAAGTTCGTTTGTACGATCACCTGTTCTCGACAGAAGACCCGGATCAGGTCGCCGACGATTCACTCGACTGGCGCAGCAATCTGAATCCGAAATCGCTGGAAGTGGTCACGGCGGCGGTGGAGCCTTCGTTGGAAACTGTCAGCTCCGGTTACCGCTGTCAGTTCGAACGCAAGGGCTACTTCTTTGTCGACAAAGACAGTTCTGCTGATCGACTGATCTTCAACCGGATCGTTACGCTCAAAGACGCGTGGGCCAAAGCCAGTAAAAAGGGCTCCTGACAACGACTTCGCTCAGCACCGTGCAGGCCTTTGAAGCGGCAAAATACCGGCATCGATCCGCAGCGGAAAGTTCCTGAAAGCGGATCGGTTGTGCATTTTCATCGACACCGGATCTGTCCACAGCAGCCCGTCGTGTGGCGGGAGATGCGGTGCTGGTGCCGAGTTGTGATCGTTGGGTGCACAGACAAATCACGACCCAGCAGCCGGGCGACGCAGGTCCGGCTGCGCGGACATTCCGGTCTGCAATCGGCTGCAGTGGGGGCGCCGGACGAAATCCGCCGCGAAGCATGGGCGGTCAAAGGTCAGAGTCCCTAACAAGGGCTGAGCCCTTGACCCAATGGCGTGGAAATTCGAATGGCGTGGAAAGTCCCAGGCGC
>JAGQPY010000408.1 GCA_020426485.1 Planctomycetaceae bacterium | reverse complement strand
CAGACGTGGAAAGTTTCAGGCGCCGAGACGCTCCCGTTGGTCGCCTGAACCAACATGCGCGCACCGTGCGCGCATCTCACGCCGTAAGACTCTAAAACTGATCGGAACCGGCACCGGACAACAGCCGGCAGAAACGCTGACCCGACAAGCGACGGTCAGGACTGCGTTACTGAAATTTGCTGAACATCAGTGATGATGTTGTGGAGAAACCGAAATGGACATTTCAACAATTGTGGGACTGATCCTGGCCATTGGTCTGGTTCTGGGCTCAATTTTCATCGGCGGCGGGCTGGGTGACTTCATCGATATTCCTTCGGCGATGATCACCGTGGGAGGATCGTTTGCCGCCGTTCTGATCAACTTTCCGCTCAAGACCGCGCTCAGCACGATGAATGTGGTCAAGAACTGCTTTCTGGTCAAACTGCCCGCTCCACCGGACGTCATCGCTCAGTTTCGCAACTTTGCCACGACGGCTCGTCGCGACGGCCTGCTGGCTCTGGAAGGGGAACTGGAAAGCATCACCGACGAGTTTCTGAAACGGGGACTGGAACAGGTTGTGGGCGGTGCATCCAAGGAAGATCTGTCCAGCGGCCTGGAAATCGAAGTGGCCGCCATTGAATCTCGGCATTCCAGCGGAAAGAAAATCATTGATGCCATCGCCGCGGCAGCTCCGGCGTTCGGGATGATTGGAACGCTGATCGGGCTGGTGCAGATGTTGAAGTCGCTCAGTGACCCGAGCCAGATCGGTGGTGGGATGGCGGTCGCTCTGCTGACAACGCTTTACGGAGCCGTCATCGCCAACATGTTCTGTATTCCTCTGGCCGGAAAGCTGGAGGTTCGCAGTCAGGAAGAAGTCATGATTCGAGAGTTAATGATTGCAGGACTCGTGTCGCTTGTCGAAGGCCAGGCACCACGAGCCGTTGAGGAACGTCTGCTGGCCTATCTGTCACCCAAAACACGACAGGCCGCTCAACAAAACGCCGCCTGACAAGGGCTTCGCCCTCGACCCGAGGGCGTGGAGCGTCGTTTGACGTGGAGCGTTCCGAGCACCGAGACGCTCCCGTTGGTCGCTCAGCCGATTTACGCCGCGGCCGTAGGTCCGGCTGTGCCGGACAACACGAAGACGGATAACCCGAAGACAACCGTCCGGCACAGCCGGACCTACCGAAACCTGAAATCTGAAGCCCCTAATCCCTAACCTCCTGAAACCTGACCATGGGAAAAAAAGACTGTTGTTGCGGTGGCGGCGGGGGCGAAGTCCCTGCATGGTTTATGACGTACAGCGACGTGATCACGCTGCTGATGACGTTTTTCATTCTGCTGCTGACATTTGCCACGAACGAACCCGAATTCTTCGCGAAGGTCAAGGTCGTTTCGTTTGGTGGCGGTGGTTCCACCGGTGTCACGGCACCGTCGGATGAACTGCTGGACAAGGATTCCGTTGTCCTGCGTGAACGTCCCAACAGCGCGGCAATTTCCACACGTGGTTCCGAAACACCGCCGGTTCATACGGACCCGGCACGTGAAAGTCTTTCCCGAGGCCTGCAGTCGCTGCAGACTCCGGACCTGCTGGCGGATGCAAGTCGAGTCCGCATTGAAACCAACACGTCAATGATGCGAGACGATACCGGTGCCATCACCGAACAGGCGGTGACTCAACTGCGCATGCTGGCTCAGCAACTGAAGACTCAGCCGCTAAGCCTGCAGATTCTGGTCTCCGACCCGGAACAGGCCGACTTTTGTGTTCACATGGCCGCGATCCTGACGGACCCCAATGGGCTGGGTGTCGTTCCGGGAAAATCTCCCGGGCGAGTCGCGGTGGGTGTTGTTGATCCAACGATGGTGCCCAGCGGACGAATTGTCTACCAGCTCAGTCACACCGAATCACCCCGATAGTCTCCAGCGCTCTGTCAGAGCCCGGGAATCAGAGATCTGAAAAGGTGTCTGCCCTCTTTTTCACGCAGCTCCTGAAAGGAATGTTCGAATGGCCAGAAAAAAGAAGTGTCCTTCAGGACCAAACAACGGCTATCTGATTTCCTTTGGAGACACCATGACGGCTTTGCTGGCCTTCTTCATCGTGCTGAATTCACTGGCGGAAGAACAGACGGGAGCCAATCTGCATGCAGGAACCGGATCGTTCATGAAGTCTGTCGACAAGTTTGGTCTGGCAGGAAAAGTGAACAGCAATCTGTCCGCGCAGGCGTTTCAGCAGAATGCGATTTCCCCCAAGTACATCGTTCCTTCTGAGGATGATCAGCCGGCGGAACGAGGTTCCAAAGGACCCGATGAAGTCGACGACCAGCAGCGGATTATCGACCGCACCAAAGACGACTATCAGCGATTTCTGCAGGACCTGCGGCAGGTCAACAACCTGAAGCAGGAACGCACGGTCGAAGGTGAAGTCAGCTTTGACGTTCTGCAGCCGCTCACGATGCAGTCGGACGGCTCAATTCTGAACGCTGAACTGCGAGCCGCATTGTCGGGCGTCGCCCCCATGCTTCGACGCAATGACTACGCCGTCGAAATCACAGTCTGGACACCGAACCCGTCGGAAACCGCGTGGAGCCGCACTCTGAAAACCGCTCAACGCATTCACCGGGAAGCCAATCAGTTTCTGCGCTTGTCACCGAATCAGCTGAACCGAGTGACCGCGATCGCTCAGCCATGGATCTCTTCCGACGTCAAACGCCCCGTCGTCTCCGTCACCGTCCGCCGACTCGGCTCCTGACAAGGACGTCGCCCAACGTCGTGACGAGATTCTGATCCGTTTCACCCGATGCCGCAGGCCGGGTGACGAACGAGGACAGCGATTCGATCGTCGTCGCAGGCCGAACAGACTCGACACCACATCAATGAGATCATCGCTGCGGGTTTAAGGTTTCGAACCGACGTCGAATGGACTGCAGCGAGTGCTGTCGGAAGTAGGTTGATTCCTTTTCCGAAATCGAAACGGTCCCGGACTTCATTGCCCTGGCCAAAGCGGCGGCTCGGCCGTCTGAGCGCAGCAATCCTTCAAGCGCCAATTGGCGATTTCGTCCTTCCAGAAACTCAAGAGCTGACAACAGATGGGGAGTGACTTCTTCGGAAGTGATGTCCACCAGACCACTGACGGCTCCCATTTGCAGTTCGCGAGGCGTTTCTGGTTTCAGATATCGCAGCAGATGAGCCATGGCTTCCTGTGTCGGGCGCAGAGCCACCATTCTGAGTGCATCATAGCGAGTCCCCGAACGCACGGTTTCGTCGTCGGCCATTTGAGCGGCCTTCGTCAGGGCTTCCGGCCACGCGGCCTGAACATGGGGAAGCCCGGCCAGCACTTCGTTCATGCGTTCCTGAGGCCAGACGTCGACCAGTGTCGCACCGTTGATCAAGCCACCGCCGATGACCACGGCCTGCCAATCGTGCAGCGGCTGGTCTGGCCGAGGAACCGACACTTCCAGCACGTCTCGAATTTCACCACCGTCATTGCGTTTGCCAACGGCAATGGCGACTCGCCAGATCCACGGAATCCGACGATATTCTTCTTCGACATCGTCCGGTTGAATGCCGGCGGCCAGTAAACCAATGATGGCCGGTCCCATGCCTGGCCGCTGATCAATGACCTGCTGCCTGCGTTCGCGTGACTGACTTTCATCCAGCAGAAACGGTGCAATTTGAGGCGGATATCTGGGAAGCGGAACATCATCGGCCGTCATCGTTTCGAATTGCGAGGACTGACCCGCGGGCACCAGACGCACCTCCTTCAGATCCAGCAAGGCTCCCTTCACGGGTGCGGAGGGCTGCAGGATCACAACGTGTCGACCTGCTGACAGCTTTGCCGTGCCCAGACGCACCGGTCGATAACGATCCCAGCCTCCCGTGCCCGACATCACGCCTTCCATGCTGTTCCCCAGCCCCGACAATCGAAACCGGTTGCCCGCCGAATCATCCGCGCAGGATGCGTTCAGATACACGTCGAACGTTCCCGATGTGGCAACATCGACCTGCCAGCGAACCTGATCCGCCTGATGATGCCAGTAACCCACATTGCCGAACGATTGTTCAAACGTGATATCGTTGCCTCGAATCTCGGCCACCGCCGCGGTCAAGCGAAGCATTCCCCCGTCGTCCGATGTCACCGTTGCCGGTTGATTACCGGGCAGTGACTTTGGCGGGCTTTCGAAACCTGCCAGATAGGCAATCACGTGACGAAGTTCCGGTTCAGTGACGTCCCGTTCCAGACCTTCCGGCATGACGGACTTCTGTGATGAAACAAATTCCTCCAGCTCGGATCTCGGAATGACGTGTTCTTTGCCACCGGATTCCCGCAACCGAATTGTTGTGGCCGTTTCCTCGACAATCATTCCCGAAGCCGTGCGTCCGTCGACCGTGGCAGCCGTCCATGAAAGATAGCGAGCATCCACGTCCCTGTTGGGATCAAGAATCGCCGTCAGCAGCCACTGCGGATCGCGATTCGTCAGCGCCATCAAGTCCGGACCGACCACGAATCCGTGCTCTTCCAGTCGATGACAACCGGAACAGCGTTTGCGAAAGACTTCGCGTCCCAAAGCAGGATCGCCTTTGCCGTCGGCCGCGGCCCGCAGCGACGCGATCACGGCCGATCGACTGGAAACGGCTGTTTGACCAAATGCCTTCGCAGCCGCCCTGCTGATGTTGACGTCCTTGTGAGAAATCAACTTGTCACGTCGCCCAGCGTCCAGCAGATCGCTGCGAACCGTTCCGGCGGAAATCGCTTCCACCAGCGCTGACGATCCGGCCCGGGTGCTCAGCAGGACATCGATCGCCTGCAAACGCACTTCGCTGCTCAGCGTCGGCATCGACATCAACAACAGTTCGGCAGCCGAGGACGCCCCAGTGCTGGAAATTCCCTGCACGGCGGCCTGCTGCACATCAGCGGAATAACGAGCCGAGAGAAACGTTCCGATCTGTTCGGCTCGGCTGTCGGCGGTCGACAGGTCTTCCGCGTCGCTGCCCGAAATCGCCGAAGTCGTGAACCGTCCGAATTTTCGACCCAGCAAATCAATGGCCGCGATGATCTCAGCCGGTTTCGAAGCGGGATTGTTCAGCGTCAACCGAGCCGTGTTCAACAGTGCCACAACCTGAGTGTTCCCGCGAAAATCCTCGGGAAGCGGCTGCGACTGCATGCGAGCATCCAGTGATTCAAGCACCGACGTCCAGATGCGGTTTGCGGAACCCGTCGGCACGACCTGCACCGGAGGCAAATGCCTGGCAAAGACTTCCTGCAGCGTGGCGGCGTCTCCCAGTCGGCAACACAGTGCCAGCAGCTTTTCCCAGGAACCATTGGGAAGCGTGTCG
>JAGQPY010000407.1 GCA_020426485.1 Planctomycetaceae bacterium | reverse complement strand
TGATGAGCTGACGGCCTGGAAAGGCCGTCCTACTCTTCAAATCATGGCTGACACTGCAATGGGTTCGGCGTGAAATCCATCACCGCGATTTCAGGCGTTCCTTTAGCTGCCGAACGGCATGGCCCATTTCTTCGCGAGCTTCCGCAAAGCCTTTGACCGTCGGGGAGCCGGATCGAACGTAGTTCAGAACGTAACTTTCTGCGGCTGCAAATTCCGCACAGGCGTCGGGAATTTCATTCGCGATCTCCAGGGGAATCGTCGTGACCCCGTTGCAGTCGCCGTGAATCAGGTCGCCCGGATAAATGGCGATGCCACCAACGACGACAGGCACATGCACCGAAAGAATGTGGCAGTATCCGTGAGAACAACATGTTCCTGCTGTGAACACCGGAAAATCAATGGCCTTCACCTGATCAAGATCGCGACCGGTTCCGGAAGTGATCAGTCCCGAAGCGCCGAAGGCTTTGTAGGTTGAACACATGACCTCACCGAATGTCGCCGCAGCCGACGGTTCGTCCAGATCCTGAAACACAACCACCGGAGGTCCCGGCAACGAACGAAAGGCTTCCAGCTGACCATCCAAACCGGAATACACGTCAGTTCCTCGTGGAGGAGCCAACGCTCGAAAGGTGGCGGTCGATGCATAACCAACCATTGGTTTCAAATGCGGAAAACACGATCGAATCGAACTGTTCATGTACCCCGTATTGCGTGGGCGGATGTCAAACAGTTCGATCACGTTACAGACTGTAGGAGTGTCGTACTTCTGAAGTTCAGACAGAACTGCAGCAGAGATTTCAGACATGTTGTCGCCCGGCAGAAAGATCCATGACAGCTCAGGTTTTGATCACACCACGCGCGAAACGCTCAGCGCGCAAGGTGATCACGAGCTGAACTCTGCCGAATCCGCGTGCGAAGTGCAAATCCGGACGGCAGAATGAGAGCATGACAAATGAAGCTCTGGTGTTTCTACCTGAGAGATCGCAATTCGCCTGATCGATTCTGGTTTGCCGTTCGGCATTGAAGCGACCACACGGCGAGACATCATCGTCGGAGTTTGATTCCATCGAGGCGGCGATCGACGTTACGAAGGGGACGGCCCCCATGAAATCAACAACCTGAGGAACCTGCGGTGACGGGTTCGCCGGGCAGTGTCACGTGAGTATCGGTGCGGTCCATGGCGCCAAGAAACTTGCGGGCAATCCGGCACGTGATTTTGACTCGAGTGGCAGATTCATCGGTGTAATGACGGGAGATTTCTTCGGCGTGAGTCTTCAGCCAGGCGAACAGCTTTCCGTTGCCTGAGCCGGTTTCGATTTCGGCCGTGATGAAGCCCCCCGAAACTCGTTCCGCAACCACGCTGGCCAGTTGATCCAGACCCTGTCCGGTGGCCGCACTGATGGTGACGGTGTCGGGATAGTGGCGTCTCAGCACATCGATGAATGATCGGTCTTCGACCTGATCGGCTTTGTTCAGCACCAGAATGACATTGCTGCAGTCGACGCCGATCTCCTGAAGGACCTGATGACAGGTGTAGATCTGTCGTTCCGCTTCCGGATTGCTGGCATCCACCACGTGCAGCAGCAGATCTGCGTGTCGTGCTTCTTCGAGTGTCGACCGGAAAGATGCCACCAGATGGTGAGGCAGATCACGAACGAATCCAACCGTGTCACTGAGCAGCACTTCGCCGCACGCCGGAACCTGCCATCGACGAGTTCTGGTGTCCAGCGTTGCAAACAGCTTATCTTCCACCAGCACATTCGCGCCGGTCAGAGCACGCATCAGAGTGCTCTTGCCGGCGTTCGTGTAGCCCACCAGAGAAACCGTGGGTTGTTCTCGCCGATGTGAAACCGTTCGTTCACGACGCTGTTCAACTTCTTTCAGACGACGTTTAAGTTCCGCGATGCGAGTATCAATCAGTCGACGGTCGGTTTCCAGCTGCTTTTCACCAGGACCGCGTCCGGCCCCCAGTCCGCCGCTGGTACTGCCTGCGACTCGTTCAAGGTGAGTCCACATGCGCTTCAGGCGAGTGCGGAAGTACATCAGCTGAGCCAGTTCGACCTGCAGCATCGCTTCGTGCGTCTGAGCATGCGTGGCGAAGATGTCCAGAATGACTTCGCTGCGATCGACGATCGGTTTGCCGACAAAATTCTCCAGAGCCCTTCCCTGTGACGGCGTCAGGTTGTTGTCGAACACCACCATTTCAGCTTCAGTGGCTTCAACCAGCAGCTTCAGCTCTTCCAGCTTGCCGGTGCCCAGACAGTGAGCAGGATGAGGATGATCGCGAAACTGAACAATTTCGCCGACGACGTCCACGCCAGCCGTTTTGACCAGTCCCTTGAGTTCGTCCAGCGCTGTGAGACGATCGGACGTGTTTTCGGGATCGAACACACCTGCCAGAACCGCTTTCTGTCCGGCAACTTTCAGTTCTTCTCGTTTGGGATCACCCAAGTGGTCACTCTTTCCCAAGGGCAGCGCCCTTGACTCGATGGCGTGGTTAGTTGTTGGAATTGGTTGCCGAACTGTGCCGATTTGCATCCGTTGAGAGCTGCGGTCCGGCAGAGGCTCTGTCCGCGTGAAATACCTTGGGGAAGAGCAAACCGGTACGGTGAGTTCTCCCTTCCCGAAAATCATATCCGGGAACGGCGTTTCCTCCAATCACATTCGTGGCGGCGATTTGGTCCGTCTGTAAAGTGGGTTTCGGCAGGAGGCGGTTGTCGATCGGGACATGCTGACATCGTCGTGACTCAGACTCGATGATGCGGTCGCTGGTTCGCGAAAAGAGTCGATGGACGGAAGTTTCACCCAATGATTTCACGGCGATGATTGACGTAATCCCAGATCACGTAGCGGTCCAGATCGCGTCCGGCCGTGAAGAAGACTCGGCCACCACTGCGTTCGGCCAGACGGTGAGCAAACTGGACGTCTTCGTGCGATTGTGACCAACTGGGCAGCAGGAAGATGTTGATGGTGATTCCTTCCCGTTCGCACAATCGCCCTTCGCGCATGGTGGCTTCTTCGGTGGCCGGGTCCGGCGGATACAGCATGTACAACAGGTTTTGTTCGAAGTGAGCGGTCGGCAGGCCATCGGTGATCAGAATGATCTGTCGATTGGGAGTGTCCTGCAGCGACAGAAACTGCCGAGCCATCTGCATGCCGTGCTGAATATTCGTGAAGTGTGGCGGCACATGCATTTCCGAAATATCGTCACGACTCATGTCCGCTCGCAGACGCACAACCGGATTGGAGATCGTGGGAATCTTTGGCATCAGCGAAATGACGTCGCCCGGCGCGACGACTTTGGCAAAGGTGGCGATCTCAATGAACCGCAGAAAGTCGCCCGGGTATTCACCGGTAATCAGCCCGTTCAGAGCCAGTGCCATTCGTTTGACATTAATGTATTGACCGTCGTAGCGCATGGAACCGCTCATGTCCATCAGCACAACGGTCGCACATTTGGGATTGTTGCGAGTGCGATGGATTTCGATGTCGTCCTGACGCAGCCGCAGTGGACGTTCAGATCCCTGACGCAGCATGGCATTGATCATCGTTTGCGGAATATCCATCTGAGCAACGGAATCGCCGAATTCATAAGGCCGCGTCCGCTGAGTTTCGACAGCACCTTCACCTTCGATTGGCCCCTGATGTCGCCCGGTGCGCGAAGCTTCCAGACTGCTGAAGATGCGTTCCAGGAGTTTGCCCTGAAACAATCGATAGGCTTTGGGTGAAAGTTGAACCTTGCCGTTGCTTTCGGTGAGTCCCTGATTTTCCATCAGGTTCTTCAGGTACTGTTGAACCTGTTCCTGAAAGCGCGCCAGGTTTTCAACCGCCTCCGGATTCGTGAAGTCGGCCAGTTCTTCAAGATCAATAATGGCCAGCTTTGCATTCGTTTTGGCTTCCTCCAGCTGCTTCAGAAGCTCATCAATTCGTTTGAGTTCTTCAAGAACTTCCAAAGCCTGAGGGATACTGAGTGATTCGCGGCCGGTGAACGCGTAATTCGAAGCCAGATGGTCGATCTGGTATTTCTCGCCCAGCACATCCATTAACTGCAGTAACCGGGCCGCATGGCGAGGATCGGAACGTTCCGCCTGATACCACAGGTGTTCCAGCAGATAGATCTGTTCCTGACGAATCGCGTTCTGCAGTGATTTCCCCCCGCCGGATTTTCGAGCCTGTTCGGCGGTCTGGCGGAATTTCTTCTCCACTTTGGTCACGACGGATCGCGTTTCATAGCGAGCCAGAATACGTTCCTTTCGCTCCTGCAGCATTTTGATCAGCTGATCCAGCGACGGTCCAAGTCCTGCAAACTGCCCCGGATCAAGCCGAATGGCGTCCGCCAGTTCTTCTTCCGTGAATTCCCGCATGGAACCGAACTGCAGCATGTGTTCGAATGCAGGACTCACCACATCCGGCGGAGGTGCCGTCGGCGACGGGAACACCGCAGGATCGTATTTCTGATAGACGTGCACGACGCCGCGACGGTGAGGATTTTCTTCGGCTGTACTCATGTGGCTTTCCGCGAGGCGTCCGGGCAAACAAACGATTCACACAGGTTGCCCGTGTTCATCTTTAGGACTGAATCCCGGAATTTCAATCCCCAACAGGCGCGAAGCAGCTGACTCGAAAGGCGTGCACCGTCGTTTGAAGTGGCCGGCCTCACTCAGCAACGCGCTTCCGTTGATCGCTTTTTCCATCGAAACGCGATGTTGCGGAGTGACATGCCGGAATTGCTCGACAGGACAGGCATGGCCTCCGTCCGACGCGAAGCCACTGTCAATTTCACGGGAAACAAGCGTTTCCGGACGGCAGGTTGGCTTCCGGCAGCCGATTTCCTGCGAAAGCATCGACGATGCTGATGGAATCCGGGAAGAATGTCATTCTTTGCCGCGTTTCCAAAGGTGACGGCATGTGGAAATCCAGCCGAGGAGCCTGTCTGAAAAGGGGCGGGGCCTTGGGATGGCAGCAAAAATACTGCGAAAACGGCTGGCCGGACATGGGCAGACCGCTTTTTCAGACCAGCGCCGAACGAAGGAGACAGCGAGTGAGGCACACATTCAGCACGGTTGTGGATTTTCATCGCCACGCGGAACGGACGGCTACGACGATGGTGCGGATGAGCTGTGTCGCAGGGAGGGCCGAGTCACCCGGTTTCGGACGGTCGGATGTGCAGGTCAAGGAGACGGTTTCCACGACAGGCAGACGTTCAGAATGCGAAAGCGATGGGAATCGATTGCGATTCAAACACCGTCTGTCAGAATGGAGACTCACCCGTCTGTCGACCAGCAGTGAAGAAGAGCACTCCGCTCCCCTGTTACAGATCGAT
>JAGQPY010000406.1 GCA_020426485.1 Planctomycetaceae bacterium | reverse complement strand
GCGAAGTTGATCGCAGCTTGGACGGGCCTCGCCTGCGGCATCGGGTTAAAATCAGTTTTTCCTGCGTCACCAGGCAGATCCACTCTCAGTGAGACGCATCCTGTTGGTGCTGCTTCGGCAGGACAACCACATTCAAGGCCTAAGTGAGACCAACAGGATCAGGCAAGAATTTTGTGAAGCACTTTTCCGTGAACATCGGTCAGTCGGAAGTCTCGACCAGCGTAGCGGAAGGTCAGTTTTTCATGATTCATACCCAGGCAATGCAGCATGGTTGCATGCAGGTCGTGAATGCTGACGGGGTCGGTTTCCGCTCGAAAACCCAGTTCATCCGTGGAACCAAACGCCTGGCCACCCTTGATGCCGCCGCCTGCCAGCCAGACGCTGAATCCCCAGTGATTGTGGTCGCGGCCGTCCTGAGGTTTGCCGTCGCCAGACAGTTCAACGGTTGGTGTTCGACCAAATTCGCCGCCCCACAGAATCAGAGTCTCATCGAACATTCCCCGCTGCTTTAAGTCCGTCATCAGCGCGGCAATCGGACCGTCCAGTTCGTTCGCCAGCTTTCGGTGAGCGCCCGCGATTCCGGCATGATTATCCCAGGGCTGCCCTGCACCGTGCCACAACTGCACATAGCGAACACCACGTTCCAGTAAACGACGAGCGATCAGTGTTTGACGACCGTGAACACCATCACCGTACATTTCCTGAATATGCTTCGGTTCCTGCTGCAGATCGAAGGCATCCGTGGCGTCTCGCTGCATCCGAAAAGCCAGTTCGAAGGCCTGGATTCGAGCATCAAGGCGATCGTCCAGTCGCATTTCTCGATGCTGAGCGTTCATTCGAGCCAGCAGATCCAGTTGACGCCGCTGAGCTGGCGTTGCGATCTGAGGGTGCTCAATGTTTTCAATCAATCGGCTGAGTTCACGGTGCTGCGAATCGATATACGTTCCCTGATACGCTCCCGGAAGGAAGGCCGACTGCCAGTTTTCCGTGTCCTTAATGGGCAAACCACCGGGACACATTGCGACAAAGCCGGGCAGATTCTGATTCTCAGTCCCCAGCCCGTAAAGTACCCACGCTCCGGCACTGGGACGTGGCTGAACAGAATCCCCGCAGTTCATCAGCATCAGGGATGGTTCGTGATTGGGCACCTGAGCATACATCGATCGAATGACGGCCACATCATCAATGTGCTGCGCGGTCTTTGCGAACAGGTCACTGACTTCCAGCCCTGATTCGCCATACTTGCGAAACCGAAAGGGAGACGGAAACGCGGCTCCCGTTTTTCGTTCCGTCAGCAGGTTTTCGGCAACCGTCCGATTCGCATACTTTTTCAGCGCTGGTTTGTGATCGAACGTGTCAACGTGCGAAGGCCCCCCGTTCAGAAAGAAGTGAATGACGCGTTTGGCTCGCCCCGGAAAATGAGACGGCTGAACGATCAAATCCTGTCGACCGTTCGATGCCTTCTCAGCAGTCACCTCATCGCCGCACAACTGATCCGCAAGTCCCAATCCCGCAAGGCCCATACCCGAAGACATCAGGATTCTGCGTCGACTGAGTCGATGATTTTCTGACATTCGATTTCCCTCAATCTGATACTTCAACGCCAACGGGACGGCTCGAAGAACCTTGGTCCCTGACAGAATCCGCCACAAATACTCAGTCCACAAACAGAAACTCGTTGCTGCACAGCAGGATCTGAGCAAGCTGTTCCAGAGCCTTCAATTGTTGCTGCACGTCCCTGGTAAAATCTTCCTTCGAATCCCAGTTTACCGATGGCTGCGAATCGGAAGTGATACTGATTTGCCACTCATGCTGGTCACTGTTCAGCACGTCGCCGATATCGCACACAAAGTCAATTGTCTCCCCTGCGCGGACATGATGTTCCGGAATGGCGGACTTCAGCTTCGACATATGGAGACGTCCGGAATCCAGAAGACCGGTCTCCGAGGACACGACAAACACGCGAATTCCATCTCCGGGCCGAGCATCATGCACCACCGTGGATGCAATTCTGACCGTCATGTCTCTCGGTGCCGTCCAGCGTCGAATGCAGGCGTGAGCCCGATCATTTCCCGGATGGCCTCCCGTGGCATGCAACTGCACCCATCCCAAAGTCTTGTCGGGAAACGCCGGCCCACCCTGCCATTCATGACCGGTGAAATGCGGCAGACGGGTGAAACCTGTCACACGCTGAGCGTCCTTATCAAAGGCACCGTATCCATAAGACCAGTCTGCTGCCGTCGGTCGAACGACAACTTCTTCATCCACTGCGCCGGATTCAAGAAAGACCTCGGCATCTCTTCTTTCAGCAGCGGTAGGCGATCGCTGCAGGACCTGCTGAAACAGTTCGTCAACCTGTTGATTGGGGGCAGCACCGGGTGTGACCGCTTCCGCCAGACGTCGAACTCGTTCCAGTGAAAGCGGGTGATTCATCAGGAACAATGCCTGCTGCGGAACGGTTGTTTCGCTGCGTTGAGGAATATGCAGATCCGGATTGGCGAAATCGAAGACCCGCAGAGTTCCGGGGAGAAACTGACGATCGATCAGACCGTAGATCGTTCGTCGCGTGGGGAATGGTTTCGTAAACAGATTGACGGGTTTGCCACCCGGTTGTTCATCAAGATCCCCGGCAGCAGCCAGCATGGAATCCCGCATTTCTTCGAATGAAAGACGGTGTGGTGCCATTCGCCACAGCAAACGGTTTCCGGGATCCACCTGAATGCAGCGCTGCAAAGCAGACTGATCTATCGGACCGGTCGAAGCCTGTCGAAATGTCCCCGATGTCACGATCAGACGATGAAGCTTCTTCAGACTCCATCCTTCGGAAACGAACCATTGAGCCAGCCAGTCCAGCAGTTCCGGATGCGACGGCGGTGTTGCTCGAGTACCAAAGTCGCCAACCGAAGACACCAGCCCGGCACCAAAATGCTGCGCCCAGACACGATTCACAATCACACGTGCTGTGAGCGGATTCTGTTCGTCAACAATCGCGTCCGCCAGTTCTCGACGGCCACTTCCGTGCTGAAACACTCCTGAATCCGGCCCTGTCAGGAACTGCAAAAACCGCCGCGGAACGTCGTCTCCCTTTTGCCCGGGATCGCCTCGCCGAAAAATTCGCGGAGTCACCGGAACCGCGCGATCCTCCAGAATCAAAGCCACCGGGAACGGTTGACCGGAATCGATGATCCAGCGATCAACAGCGCTTTGCAGCTTCCACAGCTCAGTACAGGCTCCGGAATCGAAGTCGTATTCGGTATGCACGATCGGTTCATCGGGAACCACACAGGGCGAACCCTGACCGTAAAGCACCTGTCGCAACTGTTCCCGTGCGGCGTCGGGAAATCCATCCGGCGCAGCAGATTTTTTGCTTTCCGTTGCATCCACCAACGCCTGCCACTCAGAGTCGATCTTCCGAAACAAGTCTGCATAACGGGACACCAGATCGGCATGGGAACGCGGTCGGTCCGGGAACACTTCCTTCACGAGAGGGTTCGTCGATTCCGGTAGATTCCACAGGGGATTTTCTGAGATCTCTCCTTCCTGAACATTCTGCGAATCAAGGGCATCCAGTGTGGCACGCCATGCCGTGAAAATCGGATCGTCGTTCAGTTGTGCCTGCCGAAGGTATTCCTGCCATCGTCGCACAAATGACGGCAACAGATCGTTGGTCGACAGAACCTGATCGAAACCTTCTTCCGGATACTTATCCAGTTCGAACTGCGCCTGAAGATAATCACCGACGCGAGCCCGCAGACGCTGCATCGTTGATTCGCGGCGAGACTGCAGCGTTTCCCGAAGTTTTCCCTGCCGAACTGCGAGTTCTTTCGCGAATTCCTCGGAAACCGATGCGGGCGGAATCAGCGGGACGGTTTGTTCGCGACAGCTCTGAAAGACGCCATACAAAGAGTAATAATCCGCTGTGGGGATGGGATCGTACTTGTGATCGTGACACCGAGCACAACCGACCGTCAGAGCCATCGTGCCGCGCGTGACCACATCGATGCGATCATCAATGATGTCGCGCTGGACGCCCAGAAACCGACGTCCCAGCGTCAGAAAACCCATCGCAGCAAGATCCGTTTCACGACGATCCGACACCTGATCCGCAGCAATCTGCAGCGACAGAAATCGGTCATACGGCATATCTTCATTCAATGCCGAAATCACCCAGTCCCGATACGGCCAGGCATGCGTCCAGAAGCGTTCTTCACGAGCGTAAACGTAGCCTTTTGTGTCTGAATAGCGAGCCACGTCCAGCCAGTGACGAGCCCAGTGTTCACCGTAGGCGACAGAACCCAGCAGCTCTTCCACCAGATCTTCGTACCAGTGGTCTGCGGATGACATCACCGCAGCCTGAACCTGCGCGTAAGTCGGCGGAAGCCCTGTCAGCGAGTAATACAGCCGACGAACCTGCGTCCTGCGGTCTGCTTCTGCAGAAGCCGTCAGTCCCTGTTGGTCCAGTTCCCGGATCACGAATGCATCAATCGGAGTCCGAAGAAACAATCCACGCGATGCGCCATCGTCGGCAATCGTTGGCACAGCGACCGGTCTGACGGGTTGAAACGCCCAGTGAGATTTCGCGGGGTCGATACCCTGCGTTCCGATCTGCGGACGTGCAGTCGGCCATTTCGCCCCAGCGACCAGCCATTGCGTCAAAGCGGCCACTTCGGCGGCTGATATCGGATCATCGGGCGGCATCTGAAGGTCACCGTCGCCCGCCACTGCCGTCAGTAACAAACTGGAAGGCACGTCCGACAGATCGACGACCTCGCCACTGTCACCACCCTTCAACAGGTGCTCGCGAGTATCCAGACGCAGCCCACCGGACTGTCGATTTGCCCCGTGACACTTGACGCATCGTTCAGCCAGCAGCGGGCGAATCTGATTCTCAAAGAAATCTTCCCCGTCATCCGCTCGCAACGAACTCAACGGTGCCGCAAACAACGCGCAGCAGGCTGCGAATGAGAGAAGACGTTGAGCCATAATGACAGCTCCGCGATTTGAGACGGCTTCGGACCGAAGAACAGCTCGTGCAGGGGCGAACGATATTCGGGCAGAGTCGGGGTGAGACGGTTCGGGCGGGAAACAATCCACAATTTCGCAGGAATCACGACGTCAGCGTCTCAGCTTCAATACTCGTCGCTGGCGGCGCGGATGGGAAGGCTGATCATCAGACATCCGGTCTGCTGATGCTGCCCGTCTGTTGATCCTGCGGTCAACCAAGTCTAGCGAGCCGCTGCTCCAAATGATACGAACTCATGTCGGGAAACCCCGCCGCTCGGCCGCTCACTTATGCAGAAAGCTAACTCACCTAACAAGGGCTGA
>JAGQPY010000405.1 GCA_020426485.1 Planctomycetaceae bacterium | reverse complement strand
GTTCCCATCAACAACGTTTCGGATCTGCTGGGCCATGCTTCCAGTGTCGTGACGGCAACCATCTATGCACACGCCACAAAGACAGGAATGGAAAAGGTTGCGGCAATGGCTGCGGACCTTTTCGCCCCAACTGAGAATGGGGTTCAGAATGGGGTTCAGAAATGAAAACAGGGCTCCCGATTTTCTCGGAAACCCCGCCTTTTCCTGATGAAGGCGCAGGGACTCGAACCCTGGACCTACGGATTAAAAGTCCGTTGCTCTACCAACTGAGCTACGCCTTCGTGGCTGAAAATCTGTCACGGGAGACCACGTGTTTCACGACATATCATGCCGACATACGGGTCCTGAGACAGTCAACCGACTCCGAATTCTCGGAAGGGGGGAACCATATCCGGATTTTCCGTGGAGTCTACACAAGAACGGATTTCGAGCCGAAAAAATCCACGAAAAGCATCGGTTTTCCCGCAGATCTTTGCGATTCGGGAGAGCCTTCCCGCTGTGTTTTTGCGGCGGACCATTTGCAGTACTGAGTTGCTCCTGGTTCTTCAATTTTCCAACAGATTGACAACGGCTGAAAACGAAGGTTCACCAAAGCATGAAGCGTTTTGGCCGAATTGGAATGTCGGCAAACCGGAATGCAGAAATTCGGCCAGCCGACACTCCGCATGAACGAACGGGGCTGGGCCGTCGGTGCCGTTCCATTTTGTTGAAGCGCGAGAATTATGGCGAATCGCGATCTTTGGCGGCGTCGGCCAGTCTCCACAAATACCAGGCCGCCAGGGAACGGTAGGGCTTCCAGTGGTTGGTCAGTTCCGGAAACTCTCAATTGTGCGGCAGGTCTGATCGCTGCAGCAGAAGCCGAAGACCGCTCTTCACGCCATAGTCGTCGGCCGGCATGACATCCAGCCGTCCCAATGAAAAGATCAGCAGCATTTCAACGGTCCACTGTCCAACTCCACGCAGAGTGATCAGTCGCTGAATCAGTTCTTCGTCGGACAGTTTCTCGGCTTCCGTTCGCGTCGGAATGACTCCGCTGACAGCGGCCTTGGCAATTCCCTGAATGGCGATCACTTTGGCTGCCGACAGTCCCATCGAGCGGAGAAGCTCCGGATCAGCTCGCGACACCTGTCGCGGTGTGGGAAAGTGTTTGCCGCGGAAGCCGGCTTCGAAACGCTGCAGGATTGTTGCAGCCGCTCGACCATTCAACTGCTGATGGGCCACTGCGCGAACGAGTGATTCGTAGGGTTGGCGATCCCATTCAATCTCCAGAGACGAGCGACCGCATTCGGCAATCCATCGATTCATCCGTGAACATGATTTCGAAAGATGCCGCTCACCACTGCGAAGCTTTCGCTGAAATGCCTTCTGCTGATCTCCCGACACCATGTCAATGTTCCCCAGACCGAGTATCACGGAGGCGCTGAAGTCCGTCGAATTCGATGAACGTTGATCGAAACAGCAGTCCCCCCCGTTCCAGTCGCCCGCGTTCAGAATGCATCCACCAGTTTGCTGCCACCCAATGAAATCAGTTGACTTGCGACGGCCTGACCAGTTTCGAAGGCGTTCGAAACATCATCCGTCAACGTCGCTTCCAGACGTTCCTTTCCGTCGGTGCTCAACAGCACCCCTGTCAATGTCAGACGGTCCTCCTTCAGACTGGTCGCCGCACCGAGTGGAGCGTGACAGCCGGCTCGCAGCGCCGCCAGCAATGAACGTTCTGCGGTGACTGAGGCCAGGACCGACGGATTGGTGATCCTTGCAAGCAGTCGTTGCGTGGCCTCGTCGTCCGCTCGACACTCCACGCCGATTGCACCTTGTCCAACAGCGGGATACACCAGAGGCGGCGTGAGTCGAAAGGAAATCCGGTCCGACAGTTCCAGTCGATTCAATCCTGCTTCCGCAAGAACGATGGCGTCAAACTCTCCTTCGTCAAGTTTTCGAATTCGAGTCTCCACGTTGCCTCGAATTTCCAGCGTCTGCAGATCCGGACGATGATGAAGCAACTGAGCCTGTCGCCGCGGACTTCCCGTTCCGACTCGGCTGCCCTTCGGCAACTGATCCAGCGAATCCAGAGGTGTCTGTCCGTGAGGCAACAACAGGACGTCAGCCGTGGCCGCTCGATCCGGCACAGCCGCCAGCGTCAACCCGTCCGCCGACTGAGTGGGAAGATCCTTCAGACTGTGAACGGCAACGTCGGCAGCTGAGTCCAGTACGGCTCGCTGAACTTCTCGGGTGAATAAACCCGTCCCGCCAAACTGCCGCAAAGGGTCACTTTGATTGCGGTCCCCTTCCGTTCGGATGTGAATGATCTCCACCACACCGCCGGCGGCTTCCAGCAGAGATCGAATATATTCTGCCTGCCACAAAGCGAGACGGCTGGAACGGGTTGCAATGCGAATTACGTTTGTCATCTCGATCAGGTTTGAGTTTCGAATTCAAAAATCAACGACTGAACCGCTGTGTGCGACGCAGCATCAGCCAAAACCGTCTGGATACGGCGAACGATCTACTGTAGACGTTCTTGCGGGAACAACGCTACGGCGAAGCATGCCGTCGAGTGGCATAGGTTCGCTGTCGGCCCTGTGGCCCGATCTGCACAGTGTAGCTCTGACCATCGTGAGCCACCGACGCCTTGATCCATTCCCCCAGACATGTCTCCGAAGAACCACGGTTGGCAATGAAGTCGGTCCCTGCCTGGAGCTCTTCGTTCAGATCGATATTTCGATGTAGCTGGTACATATCCTCCAATGAGGCAATTTCCCGCAGGGTCTTCAACGTCGATTCAGCACCACCTTTTGTTGGTCCGTTGCACATGACGGTCACTGTCGGATCAATTGCCAGAACCAGGGCGGGGTTATTGCTGACCGGAAGGCCATGATGAGTCACCATGAACAGATCGACGGTTCCAATCGGATTGTTTGGCGTGACCAGCTGACCTTCCACATTCCAGGTCAGATCACCACAGCACAGGAATCGAAACTCTCCAAACTGAAACAGCAGACTCAGGCTGGCGGCATTATCACTGGGATCGTGAGCCGCCTGAGTATTTCGTGACGCAAAGGGATTGGCGGGGCCGACGTTTGGAACGACTTCCCGGCCGGACGTGAGAACTCGAACGGACAGATTCGTCTCTGATGATTTCAACGGAATGCTGTCACCGGCCTTGAGAGCCTTCGACGAATTCTGGGAGGCTGCCCGATAAGCAGCGATTCGCTCTTCGAAGGAGTCATCCTCTGCCAGCGTGTCAGGAATGCCGCGATCCCAGAACTTCCGAACCCCAAATGTCGCCGCCAGCGCGGCGTGGTTGCCATAGTGGTCACGATGCCAGTGAGACACGACCGCGTGGTCGATGGCGGTGAGGCCGGCAACTTCTTTGGCGACACTGATGATTCGATCACGGTCTCGACCGTGGTTATCCGGATAGCCGGAGTCGATTAACATCGATTCGCCGGACGGAGTCACCAGCAACGTCGCAGCGCCACCTTCGACGTCAATGAAATAGATGTCCAGTCTGCCATCGGCACTGCCCGCCATCGAGGTCGAGGAGACCAGACACGACAGTACCGCTGCCCAGCATGCGATCGTCCGAATTTTCATGAAGCATTCCCTGAAGAATTGTTTCGCTGACGTGTCAACATCGATGCATTCGCCAAACGCGTCGAACGGAGTTTAACGCACATCAGGTTAATCACCAGGCTAAAGCCACCTGACAGTCCGAGTCCCCGTGACGTAAAGCTTTCCCCTGATGAAATTTTCGGGGCCGCGAGCCACTATGCTTCTGTCGTTGAAGATGGTCTGCAGAAAGAAGCCGCCATCCCGGCGGCAGATTGTTTTCGCCGCCTGTCATTCTGATTCGTCCGTCACTGGCCTCTGGTCGTGCGACGCGGGGCGAATGGTGGCTCAATCGCAATTCCACCGACTCCGGGCGTTGTTGGCCTCAGTTGATGGAACGAATTCGAATCCAGGAGGCCCTGACAAAACCGGGGCAGGCATCCTCTTCGATAACGGTTTAACAGAGTCTCTGACCCGTGTTCGGGCAACGCTGTGAAGCAGTTCAGTCGCCGGATTCCTGAGAATGCGGCGAAAGTGCCGGAGATCTCAGAAGTCTGACGACTACTGCTACGAATCTGCTCTGAGAAGTCTGACGACTTCTGCTACTGATGTTTTTCAGTCGGAAAGACGCTTCACAGCGTTACTGTTCCGGGAGTCAGTTCCGGCTTTGTGAGCTGCTCCCGGCGGACAATTCGAAATCGCGGTGGGGCAGCTATCGACGGACGCGGACAATTCGGTGAAAGTGAAGTTCCACTTCGCGATCAATCACGCGACGCAGACCTTCGACCAGACAGTTCGGTTCGTGATCGGTTTCACCCTGACGCTTGATATCTGCCAGTGGAGTTCCGGGCTGCACATTGAAACTTCCCTGATGAATGATCTGATTACCTGCGTCCAGTTCGGGAACAATAAAGTGGACAGTCGCGCCGAAGCACAGCATGTGATGCTGAAAGGCGTCTTCGTAGGGTCGAAAACCCGGGAACGGGGGCAGCAGTCCGTGATGAAGATTGATGATGCGACCACCCGCGAACTTCCAGCAGATATCAGCCGGAAGGACTCGCATGTAGCGAGCCAGTACGACGTAATCAATGCGATGTTCGTCAATCAGTGACTCCATCTGCTGATAGTCGACTTCGCCGTTCCCGTTGCCGATGTTGTGCCAGGGAACATCGAACTGTTCGGCCACACTGCGGCAGGCGTTTCGGTTGCCCAACATCAAGGCCGCTTCGGCTCGCAGACGTCCATCCCGAATAGCTCGCAGAACAGCCAGCGGCGGTTCAGTACGGTAGGTGGTGCAGATCGCCAGTCGAGGCGGCCCTGCGTGTTCATCGCGCGACCAGACACGAACTTCCAGTCCGCGAGCCCGCCCGATTTCTTCCAGATGTGAACGCAGAGTCGCAATCGATGCGTTCTCGTCCGGCCAGTCAATGCGCATCAGCATCGCAAACAGATGCGCGCTGTCGCGGTCGTACATCTGAATTTCAAAGATGTTCGCGCCCGCACCGGAAACATAGTGAACGATCGGATCGGCCAGACCTTTGTTGTCAGGGCCGACCGCTGTAATGGTAACCTGCATGCTTCTTCCTGAAATCTGACAAGGGCCGTGCCCGGCGCCGTGAAGGGATTCTCATGGTTTGCTCCGATACCGCAGTTGAGGCCCATCGCAAACCGGACGGACCTTGACTGCGACATCGGGGCAAACAGATTATTTTTCTCGCCTGCCCATGAAATCAACGCGCCGTAGAACCATGGACGTCGACGGTAATTTGACGTGGC
>JAGQPY010000404.1 GCA_020426485.1 Planctomycetaceae bacterium | reverse complement strand
GAACATCAATGGCGCTCTACGGGAATTATCGGATGATCGTTCAGATAAATCCAAAGCGGCGACAAGTCGCCGCACTCCAAAGGGGCGCGGTCCATTGAGTAACCGGGGGAGGGCCTGAGTTTGTTAAGAGATTTTCACCGTTTGACTCGACGCCGCAGGCAAGGTTTAGAATCTTACGGCGTAAGATGCGCGCATCTTTGTTCAAGCGACCAACGGGAGCGTCTCGGCGGTTGAAGCTTTCCACGTCAATTCGCATTCCACGCCATTGGGACAAGGGCTCAGCCCTTGTGTAGGATTGTTGGTTTCCTGTTGTGTGCTGAAGCGATCGGCCCCCGTTCAAACAAAAGTCTCTTTTATAACTGTGGAAACACTTTGAAATGCTCAACAGACGACAAGCCCTCATCTCCGGCAGCTCGCTCGTTCTCAGCCCGGTCGCCCTCACGTCCGCCGGCGAAAACATGACGGACTCTTCGGTGAGTCATTCTCTCCCCACACCGGAGCACGCGGTTTCTGAACAAACCGCTGAACATTGTATCAGCTGCGCGGCGGCGTGCTCAGAGATGCTCGATTCCTCAGACGTTCAACGCAGCTTCGCGGAGACTCTGATGGACTGCCGCGACATCTGCATGGTTACGGCGACAATCCTGAGTCGCACCGGCCCGATGTCGCCCGCCATTCGTCAGGCCTGTGCGGATGCGTGTCGGCGAGTTGTACTCAGTCCCGAATTCCGAGCACAGAATCCTTCGCAGCAGAATTTCATCAGCATCTGCATGCGTGCGTGCCTGACACTTGCAGCGTCCGCAAACCGGTAGTGGAGAGTTTTCGACGAATCAATCGGTTTCTTCACTGAGACAGCGTCGACACAGTCCGTGACGAAAGTCTCCCAGCGAAGTACAGCGACAGCGGCGCTGTTCGTGACTCCCTCGGGATTTTGCAGTACAGCGCGCATAAAAAAGCAGCGCGATAAGGTCCCCTCAAAGCTCCCAGCTTTCCTTAACGCGCTGCTGTATTGTTGTTTCGGGACGAATGGCGTCCCGTTGTCCGAAGCCAACGGCGACCGGCGTGGAGCCGATCAGCCGCTGGATCATTGTTTCGTTTCGTGTCGTGCGGTTCGTCTGACTGCCGACACCAGAAACATAGGTCTGGTTTCCAGTCCGTCAAAAAGCCTGACGGCAAATGCAGCGACATTATCAAAAGATTTCGGAATAGTCCGTTTATGTCGGTTTTGAGAACTGTGCCGAAAACAGTCGTCAGTGCTGCGAAGGCAGTTCCACAGGTCATCTGCCGGATTTCGCTGCTGACTCGGGTTGTTTGCAGGGACAACTCTTGCGGAATGTTGCCTGCGATTCTATCAATCCCTGAAGAATCGCCTGCAGGCGTCCAAGGGTCGGGACTCCGGCCACGTCACGACGTTCGATGACGGATCCGGAACTTCTGAACACGACTCGCCTTTGTTTGAACCCACGGCGGTGAAACAATTGTCGGCGGGTTACCTGTCACAGGTTCCGCTGCCGATCTGAAACGCACGTCGAATCCATTTGTCTGCGTTCTCATCTCTTCCAGCCTCAATTCGGCACATCATGTCCGGGCACGTCATTTCTTATCACGACGACTTCGTGGAACTCTGCGACCATATTCAGAAAGCTGGACTGGTTGCCTTCGATACCGAGTTCGTTTCAGAGAGCACTTACCGTCCCGAACTGGGCCTGCTGCAGTTTGCGACTGAAGAACGTCGCGTGGCGGTCGATCCACTTTCGGTTGGCGATTTGTCGCGCTGGTGGGAACTGATGGCTGACGACCAGACCACGGTCGTCGTGCACGGTGGTCAGGCTGAAATTCGATTCTGTCTGCACCAGATCGGTCGAGCCCCGCGGCACGTTTATGACATCCAGCTGGCGGAAGGTTTTCGAGGCCGCAGTTACCCGCTGTCCTACTCCGCGATTGTTCAGCGAGTTCTGGGGAAACAAATCGACAGCAGTCAGACTCGAACGGACTGGTTGCGGAGGCCCTTGTCGACCGAACAGATTCAGTACGCTCTGGAGGACGTGCAGTTCATTCTGGAGATCTGGCGACGGCAGCGTGACTGGCTGCAGAAGCACAATCGTCTGGCGTGGACGGAATCTGAAATCCAGCGTCTGATTGACGACATCGTCGCCGACGAAATGATGGCTCCGTGGGGACGCCTTTCCGGAATCCACAAGTTGTCTCGCCGTGAGCTTGGCATTCTTCAAAAGCTGGCCAGCTGGCGAGAAGAAGAAGCTGCCTTTCGTAACCGCCCGGTCCGACGAATTCTCCGAGACGATCTGCTGATTGATCTGGCTCGCCGCAAGCCGACAACGCGCCAGAAGGCTCTGGCCACGCGGGATCTCAATCGCCCGGAATATAAGCGACGACTGGATGATATTGTGGCCGTTATCGACGAAGCCATGCAGATTCCGGACGACCAGCTGCCGCCCAAACTGAAGTGTCAGCGTCAGGAATCCTCTTCCGACGAACAGGTCATTTCCAAACTGCTGTCGCTGGCCCTGTCAAATCGCTGTGCCGAACTGGATATTTCCCAGTCATTGGTCGCCACAAACAAGGATCTGACCGAACTCGTTCGCTACCATCGCTTCGAATCCCGCAAGGGTGTTGTTCCCCGAATTCTGGAAGGCTGGCGAGCAGAAGTCTGTGGTCAGTTGATGCTGGACGTTCTGGATGGCAGAGTGGGCTTCCGAGTTGCGGGTCGAGATTCCGCGACTCCACTGGTCTTCGAACATCGATCGAATGCCTGAGCGGATGACCGTCATTCTGCGGCCGTAACGTGCCGCGAGGAAAATGGCCGACTTCGAGCACTTCGGATTTCCACCAAAGCGCCGGACAACGACTGGCAGCACAAACCCGTCCATCTCCGAAGTCCACACCGATCAAAGGTGTTGCACATTGCCATGAATCGCAGCTCAACAGGCAACATGGTCTTTGTGGTTTGGTGCCTGTGGATGCTGCTGGTTTCCGCAATTCCCTGGCCGTTGTTCGAGTGCAACTGGCTGACAACTCATCAGCTCGCGGAAGCTCTGCTGTTCTATCCCGCCACAGTTCTGTTTGGGCTGGCGGCGATGATCTTCCTGCTTCCGACTCCTGCTTCGAGGGTGGAACGGCTTGCCCGGTGTCTTGGAGTGGCGATCAGCATCGTGGTTCCCATTGCCTGCTGGACGGGCCGATATCGCTGGCTGATTGTTTCTGCGTTTGCCGGTCTGCTGCGAGCAGGCATTCTTCTGCTGTGGCTGTCTCCTTTGGTCTTTGCCATGCTGGTTCTGTGGACCATTCGGCGGGGAACATTGAAGTGGCATCCGCGAAACCCCGCCTGGCTGCGAGCCAGTCTCGCATTGACGCTGTCCATCCTTGCCCTGGAAGGGACTGCCCGACTGCTGGAAACTCGGCCTGAACTCGCGGCCCTGCTGCCCAAAACCCTTCCGGAACCCCCGCCGGACGTCGTGTCACTGGCCGCCGTTGGGGGCTCGACTATGAAAGGGTTTCCCTACGATTCCTGCTACGGAATGATGCGAGTGGCCGCGTGGCGGTTGCAAAAGCAGTTTGCTGCCAAAAAGGTCGAACTGCAGAACGTTGCGGAAACCGGTCTGGATCTGCATCTGGCTCTTGCCGAACTTCGGCATCTTTCATATCGCCCTAATGTCCTGGTCGTTTATTCGGGGCACAACGAATTCTTCCATCGACAGGAGGAACTTGCTCTGGACCGCAGAAACAACTGGGAATCAATAGACCCTGTCCTGTTGAAATCAGCACTCTTCCGAATCTGCCTGCAGAAGACCTCACAGTTCATCCAGGCAGGCGTACAACCGGCCATTGATCGACAATTCTGTGGCGACCGAATTGCTCCCGATCGAACACTCCAACTTCGAGTCAGCCACTATCGGTCCCTGCTGATTCAGCTGGCTGAATGGGCACAACGGCATTCTGTTTCACTGGTCTACTGCATTCCGGCCAGCGATATCAGCGACTTTGCCCCCAACGTTTCCTGGGATGAACATGCCGGACCGGCCACAGAACAAACTCTTCTCGAAAACTGGCGACAGATACGTCAGCTGATGACGGAAAAAAACTGGCCGACCGCACTGGAAGAGGCATTAAGTCTCGTGTCAGAGTATCCGACGTTTGCCGAATTTCATTTTCTGGCAGGCAGCTGCTACCGCCATCTCGGCGACTTCGACAACGCTCGCAAACATCTGAAGGCTGCCCGAGACCTGGACCAGTTTCCGATTCGCGCCACTCAGCCCTATCTCAACGCAGTCCGGGAAGTGGCTTCGCTGTATCACATTCCGTTGATTGATGCCGAAGCGGTGATCCTGTCCAATGCATCCGAACCACTGACCAGCCGTGAGCAGTTTCTGGACGGAGTTCATCCTGACCTGAAGGCTCACTACCAATTGGGGAACGCAATTTTTGATGCGCTGTCTCCTTTGTTGCCAACAGAAAAGCCGGCCGGCAACTCACAGCATGCGTCTGATCGGGCTTCCCCCACGGTCACGTTTGAACAGTCCATTCGAGACCTGAACGTGACGCCGAAACAACTGGCGTTGGCCTACGACGTGACCGCGAGCGTTCTCATTGCCTACAACAAACGTCGCGATCCTCCATCGGAAGAACGGCTGAAACTGTCTGAAGAATTCGCCCGAATGGCCGAAGGACTTCGATCGGGAACGATTCTGCCGGGCACTCACGGAACGGAATCACTTTCGAACACGGAATGACGCATCGCCGGTGTTCAGTCGCCGGAAGCGACAAACGTCTTCGAGAAAGATATCATCGATCCACCGCCTCCGATTCTTCCCGACGCCACGTAGCTGCGAACGGGACTCGATGGATCCACACAATCGCCATCGGGCATCGTTGTTCCTACCGTTCCTGAGGGCTCGCCATGTCACGCAGAGCACTGCTGCACTGGATCGCTTCTGCATTCCTCCTCGCCACCCGTCTTTCGGTCAGCACCGCAGATGAACCGAAGCGGAATCCCGATCCATCTTCGACGAAGTCGTCACCAGCGGACGTGTCCTCGCTGACGCACCTCGACGCTTCCAACCCATGGTACCCCGACAAGAACTTCCCAAAGCTGACCACTCCGCAATGGGTTGGGGACGACGGCGTTGAGTGTGTCGTGGTGCTTGCCATTGACGACATGCGAGATACCGCGAAGTACGAACAGTACCTCCGACCCATCCTCAACCGATTGAAGCAGATTGACGGACGAGCCCCCGTCAGCATCATGACATGCAGCGTGAAGCCCGATGACCCACAGCTACAAAGCTGGCTTGAAGAAGGGCTAAGCATTGAATG
>JAGQPY010000403.1 GCA_020426485.1 Planctomycetaceae bacterium | reverse complement strand
TCTGTACGCCTCCGTCTACACACCGGCAATGGAAACGACGTGGCTTCCCGGTGAACCGACGCCGTCGCGAGATGTCGTGGACTGGAATCTGTGGCTGGGACCCGCACCGTGGCGGCCGTACAACGCAAAGTATGTTCAGGGACGTTGGCGAGGTTACTACGATTTTGATTCCGGAGCCAAACTGCTGGACTGGGGTGCTCACACGGTGGACCTGTGCCAGTGGGCCAACAAGGCCGATGACACTTTGCCGCTTACCTACGAACCCAGCGAAAAAGGCATCACCTGCGAATATGCCAACGGTGTCAAACTGGTTCTGGATTTTCTGGCCACGCCGTTTGCCGAACGACCGGGCTGGGTACAGCATCTGGGAACCTGTCCGGTGCGCTTCGTCGGTGAAGAAGGTTCTGTCGAAACCGGAGACAGCGGCGATATCGTGGTGACTCCGACGTCTCTGCAATCACAACTGCCGCAGACTCAAAAGAAGGTCGTCGGTCTGGACGTCGGGGCTCACGCTCGCAACTTCTTTGACTGCATTAAGTCGCGACAGCAAACCAACGCCAATCCGACCGTGATGCGACATTCACACATCGCCTGTCACGCCGCCGCTCTGTCCTGGATTCTGCAACGAAAGCTGACCATTGATCCGCAGACAGAGTCCTTCATCAACGATCCCGAAGCGAACATGCTGAAAGGCCGCCCGGAACGTGACTGCTGGAAGTACGCCTGACAGGAACTTCGTCCGGTGCGGTGACGAAACCTGCACAGCAGAACACCAGCAAGTCGCTGAAATCGCCACCGCCCCTGTGTCGTTGGAAATCGCGGGTCGTTGGAATCGCGACGGAACGGCTGAACGTGGTATCAGTCTTCCTGAACTCCACTCCGCGGCAGCGAAGTCGTTGACTTTGCTGTCGCGGAACGAGGAAATCGAAGGGTGCCCGGGGCGAATCCGTGTCGCTCTTCGTTGCGCCGAAGGTTGGTCTTCAAATCGAGCGGTCCTGATGAAAGTCGATCATGAGGTCGGTGGCAATACGTTCCAGTTCATCCTGCAGCAACTCGACACTCAGGCCTTCCGGCAGTCTCACAACAGCATCCGCCCGAAAAATCTGGCCTCCACCCAGCGGAGCCTCGGTGCATTCTGAGGAAAGTTCTTCCACGTTTACGTCGTGCGATGACAGAACCTGGCAGACTTTTCGAATGATGCCGGGACGATCATTGCCCACCACATTGATGCTCCAGAGTTCTGATTCTTTCGGATCGCTGACGGAAGAAGAATCGACCGTGGCGATGACCTGCAGCCCCTGACCGCTCAATGCTTTCAGAGCCTGAGTGAGGTCTTCCACCTGATTGGCGGGAGCATCCACCTGAACGATTCCGGCAAACTGTCCGGCCAGGTGAGCCATTCGACTTTCCAACCAGTTCCCTCCATGGCGTTCCACCACGTCCGAAACACATTCAACCAACCCGGGACGGTCAGGTCCGATCAGAGTCACAATAATTGAAGGCATGTGGGCCTCAGTAAAATGGTCTGCAATAAGAATCCCCCAGCTCCGAGGGCCGACAGATTGAGACTTGATATTGAAAAGACTTAGAAGAGTCCTGCTCCGAAAAACACATCCGTGCAGCATCGGGAATCGCCGGATCTCAGAACACTGAGTGACAGCCGCGAATTGTAGGCGTTGCACCTGTTGCAATCATGCTTTCCTGTGGTCTTTTCGGTCAAACCGCAATTGTTAGTGGCAGGACCGCTGGTTGTCTGACGAACACGACCTGCACCCCAAACATCACCTGTACGAAACGTGCGCTGCCGGGCTGATCGGCCGGCAGGTTTCGCTCAAAGATGGATCTCGCAGAGCCTGCATGGCATTCAGTAGAGGCGATTTCCGGCAGAGGCGATCGACGTCGTGAGCGGTTGCTCGCCGACTGCATTGTGACATTGGTGGCTATTGAGAGTCGCTGGGGCGCGTTTGCTGTAATTTGACCGTCAGGTCGCGATTTCTGAAGGCGGGATAGTCGAGCGGATATTTGGTTGCTCGAAACATGGTGCCTCCTTCTTCCAGCGGGATACCTCCGGGAATGCGAATTTTCGCCAACTGTTCCTCAGGCAGGTCAGAGAGTGACGGGCGGGGCAGTGAACCGGGCGGGAAGTTTGTCTCGGGTTCTTCTTCGGCGGTAGGACTCCGAAACCGCGGAGGATTGCGATACATCCAGGCGACTTTGGCATCGGGAGTGACTTCCAGCAGCAGGTACTGCGTCCCCGAACAGATCAGCGTGTTTCCATTTGGCAGTCGCTGAACGCCGGAAATTCGGGGAGAAAACAGCTTTCCCGGATCTTCGAACGTCCATTCCAGTTCTGAGGGACCGAACGGATCATCCCCGTTTCGATCGTAGGTTCCCGTCGAATTCAGCGGCAGTCGAATCTCGTCGGCGGATGAAAAATCCTGTTCGGTGTTTTCCTGCCCGTTGTTAAACAGCAGCAGATGTCCGGCTCCCGGCAGTCCGGCGGGAACCCAGTGAGCATCATGTTGGTTGTAGAGCATCCGATCATCGGGCATCCCCTTTCTCCAGGCCATCGGATTTCCCCAGCGATACAGCAGATCTCCGCCACGTCCGCGCTGACCGCCGACATGCCCTTTGGCTTCTTCTGTTGTGGTACTGTGATCAATCACCCAGACCTCACTGAACGAACGCGATCCGACCACGATCTGATCCAGTTCCGCATTGTAGTCGATCGAATTCATGTGAACCCAGTCTGCCACTGGTCGCGGAACGTAGTTGATATCCACCAGTTCGGGATGCTCCGCCGGATCGCCGTAGTTATTTTTGGAATCGTCCCAGTCCTGAACCAGATGATCCAACAGGCTCCACCGCCACACGATCTCAGCCCCTGATGGTCCCGTAGGCTTGAGTTCAAAAATGGCCTCCAGCCACAGCACGTCCCCCATCAGAAGCTCCGGATTTCTTCCCGCTTCAATGGCAACATCGCGGAGATACGATTCCCAGACGATGCACAGCACGTTGCCGTTTGGCAGAGGTTCGATGTCGTGATGACTCATGCGATATGGGGAACAGCTTACAAAATCCCAGACCAGATTTCCGTCCCAGTCGTACTTCTGAATTCGTCCACCGCTGCCGGTGGTCACCGGAAACTGAAAGAACTCGTCCGCCTTTCCGGCTCGCAGCAGACTGCCGTCTTCCAGCAGATATGTCGCCTGACCCGGCTTGCGATCACATTTCCATTCATGCACCACCTGACCTTCGTTATTGATCAGAAACGTGGAATGGGAACTGAGCGGCGAAATCAATGTATATCCGTCGCAGACCACGTCGGACGTCCTGAGGACACCCAGCCGGGGAAGTTCAGGCGTTTCCTGAGCCCACATCAATGCCGGCAGACTGACGCAGTTCAACAGGCAGAACAGCCCTCGGATGAACGCTGTCCCCGATCGCGCGTGGCGCGATCGGGCGTCAGTGGTTTTCAGCTGAAACATTGCTGGTGGTTCTCCCGCAGTCATTCAACGGCGACGAAATCGACAAATCGCACCGCCACAGTGTTGCGATTTCCGTCGCTGGTTACCACCGCTCCGGGGGCGGCACGTTCGCTTCGCTCGGTTGTCCGCAGTCGTCCTTAGCTCAGGGGGGCTCCAAACATGGCCGCTCCAATGCGCGAAGTGGATCGGACAAAAGCGTTGATGACAATTGTGAGGATTCGTCCGGTGGGGAATGCAGCGAAAGTATCGACGAGATTCACAAATGCAACGGCACGTGGCGGGTTTTCGTGACATGTTTTTCACAGTGGCAGGCTGCGTGCTGATTTCGGCGACAGCGACACCGGCTCGGCGTTGAATGACTGGTCGCGGACGCTGCCACGGTCTCATCGCGTTGTAATGAGGGGTCAGGCAGCCTGACCTGCTGGTTGTCACGATCGCTTTTCAATCATCGAACGCACTTCTTTGAACGCCGCCGATGTGGCACGGTACCACGATGGAATCTGAACAATCACGATTTCCGCTTATTGCCTGGATCAGTCTGATCGTCGCCGGGCTGACAGCCTTCTGGCCAACCGTCTGGTTTGACTTCGTCAACTGGGACGATCCGGCCTATGTTTGGTACAACGATCTGATTAAGAGCTGGTCTCCGGCCAGTCTGGCGGGAGTGGCCACGGAAACCGTGACTCGCAACTACGCACCGCTGACAATCTTTTCGCTGCTGATCGATCACACTCTGTGGGGCATGAATCCCAGCGGTTACCACGCCACGAATGTGCTGCTGCATCTGATCAATGGTGTTCTGGTTGCGATGTTGATGCGACAGCTGACGGGAAGCCGATTCGTCGCGTGGGTCACAGCCGCTCTGTTTCTGGTGCACCCCGTGCAGATTGAAACCGTCGCCTGGATTTCGTCTCGCAAGGGGCTGCTGTCGGCGTCGTTTATGCTGGCAGCCCTGATAGCACGGCTGCGGCCGGAGCCTCGAGCGGCAGACGACGGCTGGTACATTTTCTGGCTCATTGCAGCACTGCTTTCGAAGGCTCTTGCCGTCGTACTGCCTGCCATCGTGTTGTGCTACGACCTATGGGTCCGGCGTCAGAAGTTCTCCGACGCGCTGGTGCGGCAGATGATTCCCGGCACCCTGTGTCTGCTGTTGCTGCTGAAAACGATGGGGGCTCAGAACACGATTCTGGGTGGCGTAAGAAGCCACATGGAACTGAGTCTGCCACAGATTCTGGCGGTCGATATGACCATCCTGAGTCGCTATATCGGGATGCTGCTGTGGCCCGCCAATCTGTGTGTGCTGTACAACCCGCCAACATCCGGCATCTGGCTGCAGGTTCTCGCGGCCACTCTGGCCTGGGGCGTTTTCGCCGGGCTGGCATGGCGAGCACGGCAGAACAACCCACTGATCTGGATCGCACTGGCATCGTTTCTGTTGCTGCTGTTTCCTGTGCTGAACTTTTTCCGCATCACAACGCTGATGAACGATCGGTACCTGTATCTGCCGTGCATCAGTGTCTTTGGGTTACTGGCAGGTGGTCTTCAGAGGCTGCTGCTGGCTGGTGAACGCCATGCCGAAGACATCGTGCGCCTTCTGACACGCAGCGCGAAGTGGACGGCCGCACTGCTGGCTGTCGGAGGAGCTTTGCAGGCAACAACACTGCACCTGCCGGTGTGGCAGAATTCAATGAGCCTGTGGACGCATGCGAAAACCCGGCAGCCCGATCTGGCCGTTGTTCGAATTCAGATGGCGTGGACTCTGCACGACCTTGGGCAGCGACGAGAAGGCATTCGCGAACTGCAGCGAGCATTGACTCAGTGCAATCCTGACCAACTGGATCGCCAACGCATCC
>JAGQPY010000402.1 GCA_020426485.1 Planctomycetaceae bacterium | reverse complement strand
AGCCGAGGCTGTTCTGAACGGGCCGTCCGGCCAGTTCGAAGGCGACCGAAAGCAGTTCATCGACGACGTCCGGCAGGCTCTGTACGCGTCAAAGCTGTGCAGTTATGCTCAGGGCTACGTTCAACTGGATGCCGCAGCCGCCGAATTCGGCTGGAAACTGCAGAACGGTCCGATCGCGCTGCTGTGGCGCGGCGGCTGCATCATTCGTTCGCGGTTTCTGGAAGACATCAAGAAAGCTTTCGACAAGAATCCGATCCTGGAAAACCTGCTGCTGGACGACTTCTTCCGTTCGGCAATTGAGAAAGCTCAGCCGTCATGGCGTCGAGTCGTCTCCACGGCCATTCAGCTTGGCCTGCCGGTTCCGGCCTTCAGTGCTGCATTGACGTACTTTGACGGATATCGTCGAGGCCGTCTGCCCGCCAACCTGCTGCAGGCTCAACGCGACTACTTCGGTGCTCATACCTATGAACGCACCGATAAGCCGCGCGGTGAGAAGTTCCACACGGACTGGATTCGCGAACGGAAGCTGACGTAACATCAGGTTCCCTGAATCTGAAGAATCGCCGCAGCCCGTCATGATACATGACGGGCTTTTTTGTAGGAGATCTCGATGGATGACAAGCAGCGACAACGGCAAACGCGGTTGAGTCTCAAGGGTCTGTCGATCGGCGATGCTTTTGGGCAGCAGTTCTTTTCTCAACCCGAGCTCGCAGCGACTCGTGAACTTCCGCCCTATCCCTGGACCATCACCGATGATACGGTGATGGCGGTCAGTGTGGTCGAAACTCTGGAAGTCACGCACTCCATCGATCCGGATTTTTTGGCTCAGAAGTTTGCCGAACGGTATGTGGCGGATCCGTGGCGGGGATACGGCGGGACGGCACACGGCATTCTGCAGAGTATCAGTAAAGGTGTTCCCTGGCGGACGGCAGCGGGAGACGTTTTCGACGGAGCCGGTTCGATGGGCAATGGAGCTGCGATGAGGGCCGGTCCGATCGGGGCATGGTTTGCAGACGATCTTGTCGCATGTGTCGAGAACGCCAGGCAGTCAGCGGCGGTGACCCACGCTCACCCCGACGGCCAGGCAGGAGCAATCGCCGTGGCTGTCGCGGCTGCGATCGCTTCGACACTTGAACCGAACGGTGATCCTCGCCTGCTGCTTGAAACGGCAGTCGCTCATACGCCGGATGGGCCAACACGTGAGGGGTTGCGTCAGGCTCTTGATGTTCCGCTGTCCTTTGATCCTCGTTCGGCGGCAAACGTGCTGGGCAACGGCGACCGGATCATTTCTTCTGACACTGTTCCGTTTTGCCTTTGGTCCGCGGCGAAATCTCTCAGGTCTTTCGAAGATGCCCTGTGGCAAACGGTCTGCGTGATGGGTGACCGCGATACGACGTGTGCCATTGTGGGGTCGATTGTGGCTTTATCCGTTGGAAACACGGGTGTCCCGCAGTTGTGGCTGGACCATCGGGAGCCGTTGAACTGCTGAGCGTATCTGCATCTGTCAGCAGCGATTTCGCGCTGCAGAGTCAAAGCCGCTTGAAGTCGCCGCCGTCCATGCTGTCGGCGAGTCGGTGTGGACCGAGGTTCTGTTCCGTTTGCCGTTGATTGACATGCCATCGTGGAACGCGTCTACTGTTCGCGGTGCCGGAGGCATATCAGGCTGATGGACGGCGTTCATGACGTACGATTCATCTCTCCGGGGCTACCCCGGGGCATATTCCTAACCGCGATTTCGTAACGTGAGGCACGGTACGCTGCGCGTACGATTCCTCACGATGCTCGAGTTTCGCTGAGAGTCTCCGGCACCATCCTTTCCCGAACCTGTACGTTGAGTGGCAGCAGGTCAATGGCACCATTCGATGAAACATTCCGAATGAAGGTGTCGCACCTTGCCGACGCCATGTTGGCTGGTGTTTGGGTGCAGCAGGAGATCACAGAGCGAGTTCTCCAGGTCGTGAAGACGCCTCGTCGGTGGGTTCCGTCTCTGGTTCGGCGAACCATACTCGCATTCCCTGATCACCGTCCTCTGCGATCCGTTCTGTGTCAGTTCCTGATGACGGATGATTCTCTCAGGAGCCGGGCCTGCGACGACGAATTCGAAGTGCTTGCTTATTCGGGCAATGATGAGTTCGACAACCATCGGTTCGACGATAGCGCCCGGCGGCCGGTTCGGTGGCAGACCTTCGGTCAGCTTGCGGAGTTCCTCGATCTGGAGATTTCCGAGTTATCATGGCTGGCCGATTTGCGGGGGCTGCAGCGGACAGCACCGGACGGCCCGTTGAATCACTATCATCGTCGCTGGCAGCTTCGGCGACGTGCAGTTCCGCGATTGATCGAATCTCCAAAGCCTCGGTTGAAGTCGGTTCAGCGGCGCATTTTGCAGTGCTGCCTGAGTCGCCTTCCGCTTCATTCGGCGGCACACGGTTTTCGGAAGGGCCGATCAGTCAGCACATTTCTTCAGCATCATGCCGGACAGTCGTGCGTGGTGCGGCTGGATCTTCACGATTTCTTTGGCTTTCTTTCGCCGATTCGTCTACTGCGATTGCTGATGATGTTTGGATACAGTGAGTCTGTTGCCCGGACGATCACGGCCATTTGTTCCACAACGACTCCGGAGCACACAATCGAGCGAATGCCACAGAATTTCGTCGATCGCCGGCAGGCGACAACACTGCAGCGATTGAGGAGTCGCCATTTTCCTCAGGGAGCACCGACTTCACCAGCGATTGCCAACCTGATTGCCTGGAAACTGGACCAGCGATTGACCGGTCTTGCGACGACGTTCGGGGCAACGTATTCGCGTTACGCAGATGACCTGCTGTTTTCGGGCGATGAGGACTTCCGCCGTCGGGCACAGTGGTTCACAACGTGCGTGGCAGCCGTTGCGATGGACGAGGGGTTTGAAGTGCAGCACCGCAAGACGCGGATCATGACACGTTCGGTTCGCCAGCAGGCGTGCGGTCTGGTTCTGAACCATCGACCGACTGTATCACGTCGAGAGTACGATGTGCTCAAAGCCACGCTTCACAATGCTGTCCGTTTCGGGCCTGAATCTCAGAACCGGTCGCGGCATTCCGGTTTTCGTCAGCATCTTCTGGGACGGATCAACTATGTTCGCCAGTGGAATCCGGCCAGGGCCGTCCGTCTGATGGCATTGTTTGATTCCATTCGCTGGTGACGAACGCTGATATCCCGTCCTGGTTGATGTCGGTTGTCTCGAAAGCGGGTCTGCGAAAAGAACATCGTCTTCAATGCCTGTCTGCGGAGTGCCTCCGCCTTCGGGTGAGAATGGACTCGGTCCTGGATTCGTCAGCAGGAGTTCTCAACGTTTGGACACGCTATCGAAGATTCGAACGAACGCATAAAGTGTATCCGGTTGTACGCTGCCAGGATGTCATCGTAACCCGTGTTTTCCCCGACACTGGTTTCCGCAGACCGCATCACAACGAGGGTAAAAAGGGCTGAGTTAATGATCCGTCATCGCCGAATTTGCAGTGCTCACATTTTGTTGTCGACCTTCGTTCTTCTGTCTGCCGCAGGCAATGCACAGGAGAAACCGGAGTTGCCGAACGATCTGGGACAGCTCATCGAACGCAAGACCGAATTGTTGGCCCGGTACTCAAAGCTTCAGGAAGCAGGTTCTGCGGACGAAGCAATTGGTGTTCTGCGAGAGATCATCAATATTCATCGGAAGTCCGTTCAGGTGGCGATCAGCAATCAGGAGGCTGCGGATCTGATCGAGAAACTCCGAAATGTCTACGTTAACGACACCGAGTTCATGTCGGATCAGTTGTTTCAACGCGGTGAATACGCCGAATCAGCAGCACTCCGGAAGGAGCTTGAAGAGTTCCTGACGCCGATTCTGGGTGAGCAGCATCGTTCAACGGTCATCATGCACTGGAAAGCGGTGACAGCGGACCGACTTGCAAAGGCATCTCGCGCGAAGCAGACGGCGTATGTTGAAGCTCTTGCCATCGAACCACAGGCGACACAGGCGCTGGCGGATGGAAATCTGAAGGAGGCGACGCAACTGTATCTGCAGCTGATCGATGCTCAGGTTGCTGTCCTTGGAGAAGCTCACCCCAAGGTTGCCGCAGACCTGAATGAATATGGTCGTGCACTGTGGCTTCAGAAAAACTATCCGGCGGCGGAGGCTGTTTATCACCGCAGCCTGAAGGTGCGCGAAGCCTCGACGGGGCGTGATTTGCAGTACGCAACCACGACTTTCAATCTGGGACGAGTCTATCAGGATACGAATCGGTACGAAAAGGCCGAGGAAATGTATCTGCAGACTGCGGCGATTGAAGAACCGGCCTTGGGAAGTCGGAACCCTTCGTTTCTGCAGACGCTGAATCAGCTCGCGATTCTTTATGATCTCATGGGGGAATCAGAAAAGAAGGCAGCCGTTCAGCAACGAGTTTCAGCGGCCGATCCGCTGGCAACGGTGCTGGCTCACATGCCCAAGGGAACCTATGCCGCAGCCGCCGTTGAGCCCGTCCAGCTGCCTCAGGTTGCTGGTTTGCAGATGCTGCCGTTCGAAGTGATGGAGGCGGCCGGACGAGAACAGCTGGGTGTGAGTCCTCTGGATATTGAAGCTCTGGTGGCGCTGGCGACTCTGCCGATTTCGGATCCGCCGATCAACTATGGCTTTTTGTTTCGGCTGAAGGATGGGGTGACGGCGACCTTCCCGTGGCAGGTCGAAGGTGCCAGCGAAGTCGTGACTTTCGGAGATGGGTTGCAGTATCTGAAATCAAGCACCGGAAATTCGCAGCTTTGTGCGGTTGAGTATGAGGACGGCGTCGTACTGGTCGGGACGGAGGAATGTGTTCGCCAGAGTCTCAGTCAGCCGGACACGGGCCCGGTCGGGGCGATGTTGCTGGCTGATCGGGAAGCAGGTCAGCTGAACGGTGCCGTGGACATGAAGCTGATACGTGGATTTGTTCAGGCGGGGCTTCAGGAAATGCCCGCGCTTCCTCCGGAACTGGAACCACTGCGTTCTTTGCCAGGTGAAATTGACTCCATGCATCTGCGCGTCGATCTGTCACGAGGTCTGATGTTGTCACTGACTCTGGATGCCACAGATGTTGCCGCTGCCGAACAGACGGTGCAAACCCTGACAAACGCGCTGGCGTATGGCCAGCAGGCAGCGGCCGCTCAGATTGCAGAAGAACTGGCTGGCGAACAGCCCGTGGACGTGGCCACTCGGAAGTATGTTCAGCGAGTAGCTTCGACCTTCCTGCAACAGCTCGCACCTGTTCAGGCAGAAAACACCGTTACGCTCAGCACATCGCTGAATGATTCCACTATCGTAGCACCCATCGCTGTTGCACTGCTTCTTCCGGCCGTTCAGGGTGCTCGCGATGCGGCTC
>JAGQPY010000401.1 GCA_020426485.1 Planctomycetaceae bacterium | reverse complement strand
AGTGTCGCAGATAGTGATCGACCAGCAATGGTATGTCACCGATACGCTCTCGCAGTGATGGCTGAGTCAGCGTAATCACGTTGATTCGGTAGTAAAGGTCTTCACGGAATTCGCCGCGGCGAACGGCTTCTTCCAGATCCTGATTTGTGGCCAGAATCAGGCGAACATCAACTTTGTGTGTCTGGTTGCCGCCCACCGCTTCGAATTCCCGATCCTGCAGAACTCGCAGCAGTTTGACCTGCAGCTGAGGCGACGCGGTGGCGATTTCGTCCAGAAACAAAGTGCCGCCATCGGCCTGAAGAAACTTACCGACTTTGTCGTGGCTGGCTCCTGTGAACGCACCAGCCACGTGCCCGAACAGTTCGCTTTCCAGCAGTGTTTCCGGAAGTGCTCCACAGGCCACTTCGACAAACGGCTTGTCAGCTCGATTGCTGAGCTGATGAATGCTGCGAGCAGTAACCGTTTTGCCGGTGCCGCTCTCGCCCAGGATCAGGACGGTCGTGCGAGTATCCGCGACACTTTCAATCAGCTCAAACATCCTCAGCATCTTGTAGTCTTTGCCGATGATGTTGGAGAGCCCGTGCTTTTCGCTCAACTGAGCTTTCAGCTGCTTGTTTTCGCGAAGCAGCTGACGCTGACCGATGGCTCGTTCGATCGACAGATTCAGTTCTTCGTCGATGACGGGCTTAGTCAGGTAATCGAACGCTCCCATGCGAATCGCTTCCACAGCGCTTTCGATGGTACCATATCCGGTCAGCAGAATGACGGCCGTTTCCGGAGCATTCTCGCGAGTCCACTGCAGCAGTTCAAAGCCGTCTTTGTCCGGCAGATTGACGTCGCAGACAACGACTTCGAACGGAAATTCTTCCATTCGTTCGATGGCTTCGCCGCAGGTCGTGGCCGTTTCTGTGCGGTGGCCGAGACTTCGCAAATAGTCGGCCATGGCGTTTTGAATGTGTCGATCGTCATCAACAACCAGCAGTGATCCCGAAGTGGCGGATGCCATAATCGTCCCCTCTATTGTCCCGTGGCCCATGGTCGAATCTGTTTCGACATGGTTGCATGTTTCGCAAACTCACCTGGGCGGCAGCACAATCTTCATCAGGTTGATGAATGACCCTGGCTGTAACCCACAAAACGTGAGCGGGAGCACATCCAACCAGCTTTCGATGCTGTGAACGGCTTTGAGGTGATTTGTCCGAACACCGGAGTACCAGCAAAGCATCGAATCTGAGGCGGATGAGAGGGATGCTGGTAACTTAAGATGCAAAACATCTTCAGGCGCAAATTGTTGTCAACATGTGATGCCGCCGTGTCAACAAAGTTTCGCTAACCCGAAAACTCGGTGCAATCCGCACCACCGGCCCCACGCCGATAAAGTGCCGCCGGCGGCATTCGTCGGAAGATGTTTACGGGTTTGCCCTTAATTGAACTGTTTTCAGCCGCACGAACAACGGCTGCATGGCTGACATGATCCGATGAATCAACAGAACCCGTCGTTCGGCGACCGTTGACATCGAAAGATCGACCCCATGCGTCTGGGCATGATGCAGCCATACTTCTTTCCCTACCTTGGGTACTTTGGACTGATCCACGCCACCGACGAATGGATCGTCTTTGATACGCCCCAGTACATTCGGCGCGGATGGGTGAACCGGAATCGGATTCTTTCGGACGGCAAAACACCGTGGAAATACATTCGTGTTCCCATCGCTGCCTGTGACCGTGACACAGCGATCCGCGATGTTCGGATTCACCCGGACCGTTCATGGAAACGCGACCTGCTGAATTCGCTGGAAGTCTATCGGCTGCTTCGAGCTCCATTCTATGCGGCCACGATCAGCATGCTGGAGACCGCTCTGAGATACCGTCACGAACATCTGTCCGAGCTGCTGGTTCACTGCCTGGAAACATGTTGCCAACACATCGGCCTGCCGCTTCGCTGTCGCCGTTTCTCGGAACTGCAGCTGTCACTGCCCCGCATCGGAACCCCGGGCGAATGGGCTTTGGAAACCGCCAGAGCCCTGGGAGCCCACACGTATATCAATCCACCCGGCGGTCGAACTCTGTTCAACCCCAGCGCCTTTCATTCCGCCCGGATCTCGCTCCGGTTCCTGACACCACAGCTTCCCGAATACTATCAGGGCGGACTCCCGTTTCAGCCCGGGCTGTCCATTATCGATGCCTTGATGTGGAACGATGTGTCCACTGTTCGTCACATGATTGCTCAGTATGTGCTGGAATCGGACGCCGTTTCTCAGGCGGCATGAATTCCGGCGCACAGCAGATCGAAAGGAACGTGTGTCAATGTTTACACCTGATTCCGATGACGAGGTTTACTGCTTCCTGAAGGTCGCTCTGGAACCCGCGTTTCAGGTTGTCGCGGAACCCGGCGGTGACTACTTTTGCCACCAGCAGTTCTGTTATCGCATTCTCAGAGACAGCGAATTGCTGTACGAATTGAAGGGAGACTTTGCCGCGTTGCCGCAGGGTTCATTGGTTCACCAGGCAATCAGCATCGTGCAAGAAATTCAGGACGCGAATTCAGAAGTCAACCGCCCATCTCCCGTGCCCCAATCGTAGTGAACAAGGCATCGAGTCCCGAAGACTCATTTCCCCGATAATTCACTTCGATGTCAGCACAACCGCAGATCCGGATCTACCGGACACGACCGGACAAGTCATCAGAACACAACATCCGATGAAGCCTCACCTTTTCGCAGCAAAGCCTTCCGCAGAATCAGACTCGTCCGCACGGCCACGTGTGGCCGTCGGTGAGAAGACTGTCCCCAAGACCATTGCCAGTCGATTGCCGCCGGTTCGCGGAAACTACACGTGGTTTTCATCCGGGCGAGCTGCATTTGCTTACCTGCTTTCGGAAATTGTTCCCGTCCGCACGGTGTACCTGCCAACGTACGTCTGCTGGTCGTTAGTCGATGTGATGTTGAATCGCTTTCCGGAAACTCAGCTGAAGTTTTATTCGGTCGACAGATCGCTGAACTGCCGATACCCAATCGATGCAGATGCCGACACAGCCGTTCTGAGCATCCACTACTTTGGGCATCGAGCAGAAATGTATCGGGGGAAGGAAGGAGTTTTACTGGAAGACTGTTCTCATGTGCCGCTGGGGATGATCACCCCGGATAAGCATCCCCCGGAAGAAGCCAGCGTTCGGCGAATGTCATTCGGCAGTCTGCGCAAGGCTTACCGAGTCGCTGATGGTGGATTTGTGGAAGGCTTTTTCAATCCGGTTTTCGAAGCCGATCGCCATTTGAGTTCCTGGCTGCGGCTGCAGGCAACCGATTGGAAAGACCTTCGAGAAGCAGAAAACATGACCGATCGTCACTGGAAAATCAGCGACATCTCCGGACACTCATTGGCGGCCATCCTTCAGACGGACGTCGAAAGCGTCCACAGACAGCGGCGCCAAAACGAACAGTTTCTGGCCCAACACCTGACTGTCGGCAACCCCATGGTTCAGTTCCGTGCGGATGAATGTCCGTTGCTGCACAACCGACTGATCGAAAGCACATCAGCGAGAGATTCTCTGCGATCATATCTGGCAACTCAGCAGATCTTCACCTCCGTTCACTGGCCGGTTCACGAACATCTGATCAGAAACCGAGACCACTTTGACTGCGAAGATGCTGCGTGGATTGATCGACACGTGCTGTCCTTTCCCGTTTCCGAAGACTACGACTTCGACAACATGGAACGTATTTGCAATGCCGTCGCCAAATGGCATCGTTCCGGAGCGTCTCGCTTTGTCGGCAACACATTGTCGGGAATGTAAGATCCGCTCACAAAACCGGGACTGACTCCCGCAGGGCGGGATCAACCCTGTGAAACACCCGTCGGGAAGGGCGCCTGTCCCGGTTCTGTGCTCTTACGGTTTGTCGCAGGTGCGTTCATGCAATGGTTTTTGCATTCCGAGCACATCGCTCGGTGCCAACGGCGAATTCCGTCAAATCCAAAACCTGCAACAATTCTGTGAGACAAGTCCTCTTCGGTGACGTCTTTCCTGCAGAGGACGGCAACGATGAAACGTAGCGGGTGTTTGAGTGCTTTCGCCTCAGGAAATAGCCAGACTGTGGCATCGACATTCAGCGGCTTTGCTGCTGATTGCCAGGGGACGCTGCGGAACCATGGCAAGCGATGTGGCGGAAGACTGCGTTCAGGAATCCTTTCTTCGGCTGGCGCGCCAGGAAACCGTCCCCAGTGATCCGGCGGCCTGGCTGGCTCGAGCGGTTCGCAATGCCGCGATTGATGCGATCCGATGTCAGCAACGAAGGATGCATCGAGAAAACATCGCGGCGGAACTGCAACCCCAGTGGCTGGAGGCACCGGATGAGGCTGTCGTCGACCAACTTTCCATCGATCTACTGCAGCAGGCGCTGCTGCAACTGGATGATGAAACACGAGACATCGTGGTGGCTCATTTGTGGAACGAGATGACCTTTCGCCAGATCGCCGATGCCTTTGACACTTCTGCCGCGACAGCTCACCGGCGTTACGAAGCGGGCCTTCATCAGCTTCGAATTCTGATGAATGCCGAATCATATGCAGACCAGGATGTGAATCGATCCGATGTCAGAAACCTTCAATGATTTTGAACGACAACTGCGCGAGCTGCGACCAGCCGGTTGCGATCAGCTGTTGCCGGAAACCATGTATCAGGCGGGATGGGATGCCGGTCAGCGTGCCGCGAAAGCGAAGTCAACCGCCGGAACGCAGACTGCAGAACCATCTGCGGAACGACGCCATCGGCTGGGAGCGTTTGCCGCCGGACTGGCCTGTGGGCTGGCCGTTTCTGTGGGTGTTTCCCTCTGGTCACTCGGAATCAACAGGAGTGCGCCCGCACCGGAAATCGCTCAGCAGAATGCGGAACCAACGCTTCGAAAAGACATGATTATCGTCGAGGAAGACGATGCGACGGAGAAACCGACGGAAGCAACGGACTTCACGCCACAACCAGAGACGCCGGAGTTTCCCGTGACGCCGGTGACGGTGGCCGTCGACTGGTGGCCGATCTTGCGATGGCTTCCGCCGTGGCAGATGAATTCGCTGCCTCAACAGGCCGAACCCATTCCCGCCGAGACCCGACCGCTCAGCGAAGTGGCTCGGCGACACTGGAGTTCCGTCGTGATGTCCACCGTTCCGAAAGCGTTGGACGAATTCACTCCGTCGGCAGGCCATGACCAGGAAACTCAAACCAGGGTTCCCCTTCATGCCTTTCCCGCTCGGGAGGAACTGCTGCGAGAACTGCTTTAGCTGGACAGCGCCACCTTGGAGTGCGGAGACTTGTCGCCGCTTTGGATTTTTCTGACAAACGATGGCCGAAAAGCGTCTTTTCTATTTCAGAAGCAATCACGACAA
>JAGQPY010000400.1 GCA_020426485.1 Planctomycetaceae bacterium | reverse complement strand
AGTCAAGTTTTCATAGCGACCAACGGGAGCGTTTCCGAGCGGTAGCTCGAAATGGGCTGTGGGCACTGCCCACGTTAGAATTCTCCGATAACATTACCGTCATCTTTGTCCGCCAGGTGCTTAAACAGTGTCAGGTCGATGTTTTCGGAAATGAATCGCACCGTGCCGTCACCCAGCAGGACCTGAACACCACCCGTATGCGTGGACGTCAGTGGAGTATTGCAGTTCGGATGTACCTGCCAGTTTGGTCCCAGTGGCGGGTTGGGCTGCTGCCGAATCGTCGTGGTGTTGTAGCACCGCATGTCGTTGACTTCCGGATTTCCTGCGTGCGATCCTGATGCAGACCAGGTGCCATCACCATTCGGAAGTCGGGGATTCTTGTTTCCCATCCACGCTCCGCTGTCGGGGACGGCTGTGCGATTCTGACTCTTGTTCTGTCCGGTCAGATATCCGGCCTGTTCACTGATAATCATGACGTTGCTGCTGCCGTCTGTGATGTCGCGAAAACCAAATCGCGAGTTACCAGGAAACAGACCTCCTGCCGAATGATGGCCGCCAGCTGGTCCCAGTGTATCTGTGGACCCGTGAATGTTGCTTCCGGCGATTGGCACATACGATATGACAACCTGAGAAGTACCCTGAACCGTTCGAAACTCAGGCAGCGGCGATGAGGGACACCGCATTGTTTCCAGACCAAGTCCGTCTGTCAGTTGCCGAACGGCAATCGACCCGGGGTTTGATGCGTGTCCCAGTCAATAGTTAACGTGACAACCAAACCCAATGTCTGACAACTGGTTAAACAAAGGTGCCTGATCCATATACGGCAGAAGCTTGATCCACAGTGACGGCTGATGAAAACAGTTGGTTCCCGATCGAATCCCTGCAGTCGCAGCGGATGGAAACTGGTTGTAAACGTCGTGGTAGTTGTGAACGGCCAAACCAAACTGCTTCAGCACGTTCTTACATTGAGTTCGCCGTGCCGCTTCTCGTGCCTGCTGGACGGCAGGCAGAAGCAGCGCAATGAGGATTGCTATAATGGCGATTACCACGAGCAGTTCAATCAGAGTGAATCCCCGACGGATTCGCGGTCGAGCAGTTGGCATGTCCAGGGCTCCCAAAAGGAAAAAAGAAAACATCGCCGCCCACCTGTATCGCAGAACACGAGACCGCACCAAACCTTTGGCACGGCGGAAGGCGGAATTTGAAAAAATGGCCCGTCGAAATCTACTATGGCCGGGGAGCTGCGGTCAAGGCATTGGACAGAAGGCACCGTAACATTATCGGTTGCGGGCAGGAAAGTTCCACATGGGGGTGAACTGTCTGCCGTCTCAACAATCCTTCCATCGTGGAAACGTTTCAGTGCGGGAATGGCTGGATGAGTTGTTGGCAGGCCGATTTGCCAGCGGTTTGAAAACGGCAAACAACGGATCAGGCCGCGAGTCCCTGTGACTCGGGACTCGTCGCTATGTCCACGACCGGGGCTGTGATTTGATGCGCTGTTCCGGAACGAAAATTTCCCGAGCCGCGAACGCGGTTTTGTGGAATCACCGTTCCGGCGTCTCACCGCGGTCGAGGCAGGCTGTCGATCGTGTCGACTCTCGGATTGCCATAGTTTGGGAATCATTTTTGCCGCGTCACACGATGTCGACGGGGAAAAGTCGTTTTCGGCAGTATGGACGGCGTATTTCGGGAAAGTGAACAACCGAGGGTCGGTGTGTGTCATCGACTGGCAACGATAGTGAAATGGCGACGCTTACGATGTCGGCAGGATGCTTCGAAAACCGACTCACTTGCCGCAGATCTCAGCAGTCAATACAAGACAATTTGGAGGAGCCGGTTTCACGGGGTCACCTCCCGACTCACAAGGACCGAAGCGAAAACGCTGATGTTCTCACTCCGGATCCACGTCACCATGGGGCCAGACCGTATGAAATCGACGGGGCTTGAGTGCGGCTGACACCGTCGTTTTGAGAATCGTTAATGGCAGAAACAAAAGTCCAGCTGAAGAATCAGGACGAGGTGCGAGCATTGTTTGGACCTCGCGATGACTACCTGCGCCGGCTGCGTCAGTCGACCAACACGCGCGTGGTGTTGCGTGGGAATGCGGTTCACATTGATGGCGAGGAGCCGGATGTGGATCGTTGCGAAGAGGTCCTGCGGTCGTGGCAGTCGATTTTTCGTAATCGCAGCGAACTGCTGGACAGCGATGTCACACGCTCACTCAGTGACGATCAGGAACAGGAGATCATGGCCGATTTTTCTCAACCCACCAGTGAGGTATTCGATTTGAGCAGCGTCAGCACAGAGCCGCGCAGTCGAGACATTCGAGCGTCCCGCAGCGGGAAGGATCGAGTGGCCTCGATTCGACCAAAGACGGAAGGCCAGAAGAAATACATGGATGCCATGGCAGACAACTCCCTGGTGTTCTGCGATGGCCCGGCTGGCTGCGGAAAAACGTTTCTGGCCGTTGCGGCCGCCCTGCAGGCTCTGCGCGAAGAAGAGGTTCGCAAAATCGTTCTCGTTCGACCAGCCGTGGAAGCCGGTGAGAAGCTGGGATTCCTGCCGGGAGATATGTTCGCGAAGGTCAATCCCTTCATCCGTCCCCTGCTGGATTCTATGAACGATATGCTGGATTTTGAGCAGGTCCGACGACTGATGGCCAACGATGTCATCGAAATCGCCCCGCTCGCGTTTATGCGCGGCCGAACGTTAAATGACACATTCATGATTCTGGATGAAGGTCAAAATACAACGATTACGCAGATGAAGATGTTTTTGACGCGTATGGGAATTAATTCAAAAATAGTGGTTACGGGAGATGCGACGCAAAACGACCTCCCTAAAGGAGTTAGAAGTGGTCTTGTCGACGGGATCCGCAGGCTTTCTGGTATCGCCGGGGTTGCCATCGTGAGACTCACAGGCCACGATATTGTACGTCATCGGTTGGTCAGAGAAATTGTCTCGGCGTATGAGGCAGACGGTTCAGACGTGAAGCACGAATGACCGTGACAGATTTCTGATCCCCCAGCGCGACGGACGCGACTCCGTCGGCAGTTCAAACATGTCTTTCTTTGGGACACGTCGTTCCCGTCCAACTCGAATCTTTCGCCCCTCGCAATCCCCTTGGGAAAAAGCGAAAGCGGCGATGCAGGACTATCAGGTTCTGACGCTGCTGATTATCGGGTTGCTGGCGGTGGTCACTCTGACAGTGGCCGTTCAGCCATGGCAGGCCCCCTTCCATTATCGCGAAGGGCAGGTTTCCGCGGATGGTGTACTCGCCCGCGTCGACTTCCGGATCGAGAACGTGCTGGCGACTCGCCAGGCTCGAGCGGAAGCGGAAGCCAGCGCGTCTCCGGTGTTTGTGCAAAGCAACACGGTGCTGGACGAACTGACGGCCGCGTTTCGTTCTGACTTAAGCATCATCGCGAACGAAGAAAATCTGTCGGAAATTCCCGGCGACATCATGGCCGCGTTTCAGCTGGGTCGTGAGATTCCGGGGGACGTCGAAAAGGGAACTTCGCCCACGACTCGCTTCGATCAGGTTCGCCTGGCGATGACGGAATCGAGCATGCCGATTGGCGAACGCGTCGACCTGATGGTGGAAGAATTCAGCCAGCTGCTCAGTAAAGCACGGCTGGTTGGAATTCTGGACGATAAAGCCAGGGAAGCCGCGGCGAACGGTGGAGTGACTCTGCAGCCACAGCAGCGAATTGAACTGGTGGATTCGCTCGGTGAACCGATCAGCTACAGCCTGGTTGTGGACGTCACATTAAAAGACCAACTGCTGGATACCGGGCGTTTCGGCAAGGCGTGGACTTCCCTTCAGAATCTCCAGCAGATTCGTCCCGCCGTGGAAACATGGCTGACCGGTCGCCTGAAAGGCCAACTGTCCTTTGATCCGATTACCACGGAAGCTCGACGACGGGAAGCGGCCGAACGCGTGGAAGCTCAGTACGATGCCTTTGCCAGCGGACGAGTTCTCGTGCCGCCGGGAACCCGCATTGCCGAAGAACATCTGCAGGTTCTGATTCACGAACATGAAGCGTACGAAGCTCAGGTTTCCACTCGCCAGCGACTGACCCGCATCGGCGGTTCTGCCCTGCTGCTCACAATGATGGTGATCCTGTTCGCCATCTACATCGGTCGCGAAGAAAAACAACTGCTGCAGGAACCCGGCCAGCTGGTGGCCTTCGTCCTGATGTGTTCCGCCACTGTGTTTCTGGGCTGCATCTGCAGTCAGGATCCGTGGCGAGCAGAAGTGCTGCCTTTGCTGTCCACGGTGGTGATCGTCGCCATTGTGCACAATCAGGTGCTCGCGATCCTGACAGCTTTCTCCCTGGCACTGCTGATTTCTCTGTCCACAATCGCCGACCTCAGTCACTTTACCGTGCTGATGGTGCTGTGCTTTACAGTGATCATTCCACTGCGAAGCGTGTCCTCACGGCTGACGCTGATCAAGCTGGGATTCATTCTGGCCGGAACCGCGTTCTGTGCGGTCTGGGGGATTGGACTGATCAACGCCGATCAACTGTCAGATACGTGGAAAGATCCGGCTCTGCTGCTGGTCGCGGGCAAGTTTGCCTTCTGGTCGCTGGTCTGCTGTTATCTTGTCGGTGGCAGCCTGCCGTTCATCGAATCGGCCTTCGGCATTGTCACCGACATCAGTCTGCTGGAACTGACCGACGTTTCTCACACACTGCTGCAGGAACTGGCACGCCGTGCTCCCGGGACCTACAACCATTCCATCAGCGTAGCCACCATTGGTGAAGCCGCCGCCGACGCGATCGGAGCCAACGGTCTGCTGCTGCGAGTCGGCGCGTATTTTCACGACATCGGCAAGATGCTGAAGCCGGAATACTTCATCGAAAACATGGTGGCCGGCACGCCCAGCCCTCACACCAATCTTGCTCCGGCCATGAGTGCGCTGATCATCATCGGACACGTCAAGGACGGCATTGAAATGGCGGAACAGCACGGTCTGCCGCGTCGACTGATCGACTTTATCGAACAGCACCACGGCACAACTCTGGTGGAATACTTCTATCGAGAAGCCGCCAACCGAGCCGACGAAGACCATCGTACCGACGCCGAAGAATCCACGTTCCGTTATCCCGGTCGCCGTCCGCAGACCAAGGAAACCGGCGTCATGATGCTTTCGGACGCCGTCGAAAGCGCCAGTCGCACATTAAGTGAACCAACCCCGCGACGCATTCAGTCGCTCGTTCGCGAAATCACGCTGAAGCGAGTTCTGGATGGTCAGTTTGACGAATGCGGCCTGACGATGAGCGAGCTGCGCGTTGTGCAGGAATCTCTGGTGAAATCACTGCTGGCGGTTCACCACGGACGAATCAAATATCCGGACCAGAAAACAGCATAGTGCTTTGTCAGCGATCAAAATTAGGTTTGATC
>JAGQPY010000003.1:4068-56878 GCA_020426485.1 Planctomycetaceae bacterium | reverse complement strand
AGACGACATCAAATGAACTGTCAGCGTACGGCGCATGGAAGATACTGGCCACAGAAAGAAACACACCGTTCGCATTCTGACTGTTCAACCACTGGCGGCACATTGCTACTCTTGACCACGAGAGATCGAACCCGTGGAACCTGCATGCGGCCCTTCGAGCAAAGGAGTTTGAAACGAAAGACAGTGTTGTGCCTTCCCCGACACCGGGTTCCAGGATACTGCCACCTTCAGGAATCAATCGATGAAGCGTCTCAGCAATGGCATCTCCATAATCTACTTTGTACTGCCGAAACGCCGCATCACGGAGAGAATTGACGTAGGCCCCGGCCTGAAGGTCATAAGCCGTCTCGATGATTTCTTCTGTATTCACTCGAGACGAAGTTTCCTGGCGAAGCAGTTCCGTGATGTTTTCGCCTCGATCGTAGGCCGCCTTCCACTCCCTTGGATGCATGCGAAGATTCCTGTCGTCTGAAAATGATGTCTACAAACTTAGAAGTGAAAGCAGATCGTCGATGGACACATTTGCCCGACACGGCAAAAGATTTCCTCACGCCGACACAGGCTGGACCTGAAGCAGAATTCGGCACCAATCAGGCCGCACGGCGAACCGATCCCCGGGATTTGACACCTTCATCAAAGTCGTAACCAAACGTCTCAATGTCATCGGCAAGCCGATCGCCAACCAGTCGCATCAACTCCGGGCTGTACATTTCTCGATAATCGCCACGCCGTGAACCGTTGGCGTGACCAAGGTCGGCTGTAATTCCGATGTGCCGACAGACGTCTTCAAAGTCAGATCGCAGAGTTTCAAAGTGCCCGACATAATTCATCAGGCACCGGCCGTCGGTGTCGTAGAGAAATGACCGCTGGGATAACTCCGGACGCTGAGACCACTCTCTGGCAAATTCGTCAAAGGTCATCGCCGCAACGCGAGACGCCATTCGGTGCCGCGGACGTGATGGAATGTAGCTGTACAGCGAAACCAGCAGGTCCCATGGATTGCGTACGAAAGCAAACTTGAACAGACCGTCATACACCGACGCGGGCAGGTTCTTCTGAAGATCCACTGCCCGGGAGTGACCTCGAAAACGACGGCGGCGGTACGGACCAATGTGATTAACATTGATGCCGATGCGTGAAAGCAGCTTGTTCTCCCACAACAGATCCGGCCGCTCACTGTACGGCATCAAAGCCGCGCGGATGCTGGTTCCCGCCGTCTTGGGGACGTGAATGAACAGGAAGTTCTTCTGATATGAGAGAATCATAGCGCGGACTCGCGGTCATTTTTACGAAACGGTGGACAGCATAAGAGCAGGCCGAAAAACGCAGCAATAGCAATTCGAAACACCAGACCGGCAAAAATCACCGGTGTTTGTCGGTGACTCCGCGGTGAGTTTACTGGTTGTATCGGCAATTCCATCAGTCCTGCCTTACCCAACCACGAACGCAGAACCGATTTCCCAGCGTAACTGAACTCTGTTTCTGTTAAAGCCATTTCCGGCTCAGGTCATTCGCCATGAACTTCCATAGTTCAGGTTCAGCCTTCCATCGCTTTTCCTATTGCCTCCATCCTTCGTCTTTCGCTATGACGCGTGAAGTCCCGGCGGGGCGGAAAAAGTCTGCCCCCTCCAGGAGCGTCGTGATCCGGCCGCCACATGTTCACGCCTTGTATTACCCCTGAACGAGGTGTCGAGGCGTTGAGTTGCAGCTCACTTTGATGAAATGTGTTGTGTTAATTGGAGCCGGAGGTCACTCCCGGTGCCTCCTGGATGTCCTTCGGTTACTCGAAGGAGTGCGGGCTCACTGCGTTCTTGATCGAGATCAGAATCTGTGGGGAACCGAGGTATTGGGAACTCGTGTTGCTGGAGACGAACGAGAACTTTCAGCTGCAATTGATCAGGGAGCGACTCATTTTCTGATTGCAATGGGAGGGGTGGGCCGTTCAGGCCTGAGAAAAAAACTCTTTGAGCAATTAAGCGCCTCCGGCCTGTCACCTTTGACTGTACAGCATCCGACGGCGTGTGTTTCCAGACATGCAGCGGTGTCAGCTGGCGTGCAGATATTCGCGCAGTCGGTTATGGGACCATGTACCACCATTCATGAAAACGTCATCATCAACACCGGAGCGATTGTCGAACATGACAGCGTCGTGGAATCACATTCTCATATCGCCCCCCGAGCCTGCCTGCTGGGGGGCGTCCACATTGCTGAGCAATGTCATATCGGCGCTGGAGCTGTGATTCGAGAAAACCTTAGCGTTGGGGCTGGAGCAATCGTTGGGGCAGGTGCGGTCGTCATTCGAGATGTTCCTGCTGGAGCAGTTGTCGCCGGAGTGCCTGCGAAACTCCTGAAGAGTCAGAACCATGAAAGTTGATCTGTCCATCATCGGTGTTCAGGAAAGCTCCACCATTCGGCAGGTGATGGAAGCGATCGACCGCGGTTCGATTGGCATCGCATTGGTGCTGGACGACCAGCAACGCTTTCTGCGCACCATTACAGACGGCGACCTGCGTCGAGCCATCCTGAATGGTTTTGCTCTGGGAACTCCTGTCAGCGAACTGAAACGCGACAAGCCCTCGATCACTGCCCCTGTCGGCATCACACGTGAAGAACAGCTGGAACTGATGCTGAACGCGAATATTCGGCACCTTCCGTTGCTGAATGCAGACCAGACGGTCGCCCAGCTGGCAATGAGCGAGGAGTTTGTGCCTCAACCGATGCCGCTGCAGGCCGTCATCATGGCAGGTGGTTTTGGTACTCGACTTCGACCGCTGACGGACGACACACCAAAACCCATGCTTTCCATCGGAGGCAAGCCGCTGATGGAACGGACCATCGAGAACTTTCAGCGAGCGGGCATTCACCGCATCAACGTCACAACGCACTATCTGCCGGAAAAAATCACGCGATACTTCGGCTCCGGGCAGCGTTTCGGCGTGGAAATGAACTATGTCTCTGAAGACCAGCCGCTGGGCACCGCCGGCGCGCTGGGACTGATCACAGATGTCGACGAACCGATGCTGGTGATCAACGGGGACATCCTGACGGACGTCGACTTTCGTTCGCTGGTGAAGTTCCATCAGGAACACAAAGCCGCTCTGACGGTGGCTGTGCGGCAATACGATTTTCAGGTTCCCTACGGAGTCATCGACGCCCGGCAGGGAATCGTCACACGTCTGCGGGAAAAGCCCACGGTGAACTTTCTTGTCAATGCCGGCATCTACCTGCTCGAACCCGGAGTGCGAAGGTACATCCCGGAAGGCACTCGTTACGACATGACAGACCTGATCAATACTCTTCTGGAGAACGGTGAAACCGTGGTCGGGTTTCCAATCATGGAATACTGGCTGGATATCGGAAAGCACGACGATTTTCAGAAGGCTCAGGACGACATCAATCAGCGCAGGTGGGCGGCATGAACTGGTCGGGGAAGAAGGTCCTGGTCACCGGAGCGGGTGGATTCATCGGCAGCCATCTGGCGGAAGCGCTGACTACAGCCGGAGCGTCCGTGCGAGCCATGGTTCACTACAACGGAGCTGGACGACAAGGCTGGCTCGATGATTCGCCTCAACAAAGCGAAATGGAAATCATCTCCGGCGATATTACAGACAGAAGCTTCGTTCATTCCGCGATGAGTGACTGCGAAGTCGTCTTTCACCTGGCAGCACTGATTGCAATTCCGTATTCCTATGTGGCTCCATCGTCCTACGTTCAGACCAACATCGTGGGCACACTGAACGTTCTGGAAGCAGCCAGAATCCTGGGCACTGAGCGAGTCGTTCACACATCAACCAGCGAGGTTTACGGTACCGCCATCACGGTTCCGATTGCGGAAACTCATCCCCTGCAGGGACAGTCGCCCTACTCTGCCAGCAAAATCGGTGCAGACAAGCTGGTGGAATCGTACTTCTGCTCCTTCGAAACTCCGGTTGTGACCGTTCGACCGTTCAACACTTTCGGCCCGCGGCAATCGGCCAGGGCCGTTCTGCCGACCATTATCACGCAGTGCCTGCAACCGAATGTTCATTCCATCAAACTGGGAAGCCTCACCCCAACTCGTGATTTGAATTACGTTGCCAATACCGTGAATGGATTTATGACAGCCGGCCATCATCCGAACGTAATCGGCCGCACACTGAACTTTGGATCGGGCCGTGAAATCAGCGTGGGAGACCTGGCTAACACCATCGCCAGACTTGTTGGCCGAGAAGATATTCAGGTGGAATGCGACGAACAGCGAATGCGACCGGGCCGCAGCGAAGTGGAACGACTGCTGGCAGACAATTCTCTGGCCAGAAGCCTGACAGGCTGGGAACCTGCCGTTTCGCTGGAAGACGGACTCAGCAGGACCATCGAATGGTTCAGGAAGAACCTCTCAGGATATCGACACGATGTCTACAACGTCTGAAAATCCGCCAACACCAGCCGCAGAACCAGCGACATTCATTCCGCTGTGCGAACCAAGTCTCCGGGGCAATGAGTGGAAGTATGTTCAGGAATGCCTGAATTCCGGCTGGGTCTCATCAGTCGGTTCTTTCGTGAACCGGTTTGAAGAGGAAACGGCGAGGTATGTTGGCGTCGACTATGCGGTGGCCACAGTCAACGGCACATCGGCACTGCACACGGCATTGCTGGTCGCCGGAGTTGAGCCGGAGGACGAGGTTCTGGTCTCGACCCTGACGTTCATCGCATCCGTCAACGCAATCCGGTACATCGGCGCTCATCCCGTTCTGATCGACGCCGAACCACGATACTGGCAGATGGATCCCAATCTTGTGGAATCGTTTCTGACCGAACAGTGCGTTTGCCGAAACGGCCAGGTCTTCAATCGACAGACGGGGCGTCGAGTTCGAGCGATTGTCCCCGTTCACATTCTGGGACATCCTGTCCGGATCGATGTGATCGGTGAGATTGCCGCACGCTTCGGCCTGAAGGTTGTAGAGGATGCCGCCGAAGCACTGGGCGCGAGCTATCAAGGCAGAAAAGTCGGCTCACACAGCGATGTCGTCTGCTTCAGCTTCAACGGCAACAAGACAATCACTTCCGGTGCGGGAGGAATGATCGTCACCAACTGCCAACAGATGGCAGAGAAAGCAAGGTATCTGACCACTCAGGCCAAAGACGACGCCGTCGAGTACGTTCACAATGAAGTCGGCTACAACTATCGAATGTGCAATGTTCTGGCCGCCATGGGACTGGCTCAACTGGAGCAACTTGACGACATGGTGTCCATCAAACGACAGATTGCTCAGCGATATGCAGAACAGCTGAAGCAACCAGGAATTCACTGGTTCCAGGAATCTCCCCATGCATTCTCAACCTGCTGGCTGTCGACTGCATTCATTGATCCAGCCGTGACCGGAATCACTGCAGTTGAACTTCGCCGGAAACTGCAGGATCACAGAATTCAGACACGCCGACTATGGCGTCCCATGCACACGAACCCTCCGTATGCACAGGCAGCGTCAGTTCTGACGGGAGTTGCGGATCGCATCACGGAAAACTGTCTGAGTTTCCCATCGTCCACTTCACTCACCGAAACAGACCAGCGGCGCGTCTGCCAGACGACGCGTTCCCTGATTTCGGCAATGTCCGGGTCAAGAAGAGCCGCCTGACAGCAGCGGCCGGACACTCCCGGCGATCGCCCAAATTCGCTGTTGTGGAAAATGGCAGATTGTGCCACATTTCCGTGCCTCCTGCGCACAGGCAGCGCTGTCGTTCGATTGAACATAGCCGAAAACAGCGGAGCATCCTGAGACTGACACCGCAGCGGCGCACGGTTTCGAATTCTTCAGTTAATGGTACGTATCCATGGATCAGATGATTCGTCTGGGATCTTATCTTTGGCCCTATCGGCGACGGCTATTCCTGTCCGTGGTGTTTGCGCTGCTGATTTCGTTTCTCTGGTCGTTGAATCTGTCCATCACGTTCCCGATCGTACGTGTGCTCTTTGAGAACGACAGTCTTCATTCGTATGTCGATAAGGAAATCGACAGTGCGAATCAGCAAATCGCCACGTACACGGCAAATCTCGATCAGATGACCGAGGAACAGATTGAACCGCGCGCTCGAATGCAGCGAAAACTAACGTCAGCAACGCAGAGTCTGGTTCTGAATAAATGGATCCGGTCGTCCGTACTGCCCTACGTTCCGGAAGACAAGTTTCGAACCATCCTGTGCATCCTTTGCCTGGTGATCTTCGCCAGCACTCTGAAAGGCGTGATCGTCTATCTTCAGGAACTGCTGGTCGGAGGCCTCGTGCAGGCCACTGCCAACGACATCCGGCGTCACACGTTCGAAAACATCATGCGACTGGACTACCAGTCCGTCCATGAACTTGGCACCGCAAAACTGACATCGCGACTGACGAATGATGTCACGGAAATGAGCGCGGGGCTGCATATGTTTGGTGCTCAGCTGATTCGAGAACCGTTGAAGGCCATCGGCTGCATCGTCGCTGCGCTGATGTTTAACTGGCGGCTGACCTGCATCTCGATTCTTGTCATGCCTGCCATCGGATATCTTTTCTATCGCTCCGGCCGCACGATGCGCCGAGCGGCAAAGAGCACCATGGAAACCATGGGAAGTATCTATCACACGGTTTCCGAAACGCTGGACTCGACGCGCGTGGTCATTGCCTTTGACGGAGTCGACCACCACCGAAAGCAGATGGAGGCTGCAAACACCGAGTACTACACGAATTCCATGAAGATGATTCGTGTCAGTGCCATGATTCGCCCTGTGACTGAATTGCTGGGCATTGTGGCCTTCACACTGGTCCTCATACCCGGCGCTTATCTCGTACTGAACAACACTGATGAAATCGCGGGCGTCAAACTCGCATCGGGACCATTGGGCATTGCAGAACTCACGACGCTCTACGTTCTGATGGCGGGATCTCTGGACCCCATTCGAAAGCTGTCGGGAGTCTTCCCGGTGCTAAAACGTTCATTCGCTGCGGCGGAACGGGTTTTTTCGGTGACGGACCAGAAGTCTCGCGTACCGGAAACAGCCAGCCCCGTGAATGTGAATCCTCATTGTCGCAGCATTGAGTTCCGGAACATTTCGTATCGATATCATTCGGAAGCCTCAAACGCACCTTCAGGGCAATGGACCCTGAACTCAATCGACCTGAAGATACCCTTCGGCGAAGTTGTAGCCATTGTCGGCGGCAACGGTTCCGGAAAATCGACGCTGATCAGTCTGCTGCCGCGACTGATTGACCCCGATCAGGGGTGTGTTCGTATTGATGATGTCGACATCAGAAATATGTCGTTCCGGCAGCTGCGAAGTCAGATTGGACTGGTCACGCAGGACACGATGCTGTTTGACGACACGATCTATAATAATGTTCTGTACGGCAATCCGGATGCAACGCCGGAAGAAGTCGAAGCCGCGATTCGTCGGGCGCATGCGGCAGACTTTATTTCGCTGCTGCCACAGGGACTGAGCACCCGGATCGGCGCAAAGGGGCAAAAGCTGTCCGGTGGACAGAAGCAGCGCATCTCACTGGCCAGAGCAATCGTTCGAAACCCATCCATTCTGATCATGGATGAAGCCACGTCTGCCATCGATGCCGAAAGTGAGGCCATCATCTATGAAGTGATGGATGAATTCGCCCGCGATCGAACAGTCTTCATCATCTCGCACGTGATTGGCCAGCGTTTTCTGGACCTTGTGGATCGCATCGTAGTTCTCGAACGAGGCCAGATCGTGGCCAATGGAACTCACGCGGAACTCATTCGAACGTGTCCCGAATACAGCCGACTGGTTCAGCCGGATGTCACGGTCAGCAAAGCCGCCTGAAGATCGGTGCCGCCAGGCTGCTGAGCGAGCGCACCCATTGCGTCAACAGTCTGCTGAGGAGAAAACCACGACCGATCAGGAATGTATGGCTCGCCTGTCGACAGCCAGTGCGGCCTCTTTGATGGCTTCGGATAAAGTCGGATGCGCATGGCAGCATCGAGCAATATCTTCGCTGCTTGCACCAAACTCCATCGCCACGGCGGCTTCCGCGATCAACTCGCCTGCATGCTGGCCAATGACGTGGACACCTAAAACACGATCCGTCTGAGCATCCGCCAGCACCTTCACGAACCCCTCGGTATGGCCGGAGGCGCGCGCTCGACCGTTGGCGGCAAAAGCAAAGCGACCAACACGGTAAGCAACGCCCTGCTCTTTCAGAGCGTCTTCGGTCTCTCCCACGGAGGCAATTTCCGGCGACGTATAAATCACGCCCGGAATTGTGCCGTAGTTCACATGCCCGTGACCTGTGACCATCTTTTCGACACAGGCAATGCCTTCTTCTTCGGCCTTGTGAGCCAGCATCGCACCACCAATCACATCCCCGACGGCAAAGACACCCGACGCGGTGGTTTGATACCGGGAATCGACCTGTACAAATCCGCGGCGATCCGTTTTCACACCTGCCGCTTCCAGTCCCAGCCCTTCCGTGTAGGGACGGCGCCCCACGGAAATCAGGACACGGTCACAGGAAATCGAATCCGCCCCTTCGATCTCAATCAGACAGCCGGAACCATCAGATGTGACGGACCGGACCTTTGTGCCCAATCGAAATTCCATTCCCTGATGCTGCAGGATCTTCTGCGCTTCTTTCGCCAGCTGCGAATCCAGTCCCGGCAAAATCCGAGGCAAATACTCCAGGACGGTAACTTTTGAACCCAGCCGTCTCCAGACTGTCCCCAGCTCAAGCCCAATCACACCGGCCCCAATCACGACCAGACGATCCGGCACTTCCGGCCACGTCAGCGCTTCAGTGCTGGTACCAATGCGGTCGCCATCAGGCTCCATGCCGGGAAATGAACTGGATGCACTTCCGGTGGCCAGCAGGATTCGCTTTGCGGAATACGTGCTTCTTTGGTCGCCACTCTGAACGGACACCTGACCGTCGCCCAGCAGACAGGCATGCCCCGTCAATCGGTCCACTCGATTCTTCTTCAGCAGCCCCTGAATGCCGGTCGCCAGAGTCGAGACCACCTCTTCCCGATAACCCATCAGTTTGGGCAGATCAACGGATACTCGGTCCACAACGATGCCACGATCGGCAAAAGTTGTGGTTGACTGCTCATACAACTCTGTGGCCTCCAACAGAGCTTTGCTGGGAATACAACCAACGCGCAGGCACGTTCCGCCGAGTTTTGCATCCCGCTCCACAACGGCCGCCTTCATTCCCAACTGGGCAGCACGGATGGCGGCCACATAGCCTCCGGGACCGGCACCAATCACAATCAGATCATATGATTCAGACATGTCGAACTGCAGTTCTCTCGATTCAGACTTCAAGGAACAGTCGAGAAGGATCTTCGATGACGTCTTTCACACGCTTCAGGAACGACACCGCTTCACGCCCATCCACAACGCGATGATCGTAGGTCAGCGCGACGTACATCATGGGACGGATGACCACCTGACCGTTAACCGCAACCGGGCGATCTACAATCCCATGCATCCCCAGAACACCACTTTGAGGTGGGTTCACAATTGGAGTGGACAACAGCGATCCATACACACCGCCGTTCGTAATCGTGAAGGTGCCCCCTTCCAGTTCTTCCAGGCCGATCTGGTTCTTCTTTGCTCGCACTGCAAAATCAATGATCCGGTGTTCGATCTCTGCAAAGCTGAGACTTTCCGCATTGCGAAGAACCGGCACGACAAGCCCCTTCCCGCCGCCCACGGCAATCCCGATATCGCAGTAGTTGTGGTAGATCAGTTTGTTGCCGTCCATCTGAGCATTGATCGCAGGAAACTGCTGTGACGCGTCCACGACAGCCCGCACAAAGAACGACATAAATCCCAGTTTGATGCCGTACTTTTTCTCGAATGCTTCTCCATAATTCTGCCGCAGAGTTTTAACGGCCAGCATGTCGATTTCATTGAACGTTGTCAGCAGAGCAGCGTTTTGCTGGGCCGAAACCAGACGCTGAGCAATTGTTTGCCGAATGGGACTGAGTGGAACGGTCTTTGTTTCGCGAAGCCCGCCACTGTTTTTTGAAGTTCCCGCTGCGACGTAGCGAGCAACATCTTCTTTCAGAACCCGGCCTCCCGGACCGCTGCCCGCGACAGCGTTCGGAGGAACTTTGTTTTCGTCCATCAATCGCTCAGCCGCCGGCATGACGTGCCCACCGGAGGGCGGATTCTTCGTTGGCGCCGCACCAGACTTCGAAGCCCCCTCAGAAGGAGCCGACTTTGGAGCAGCACCTTCGGCCATGTAGGCAATGACCTCGCCGACTTCGGCCGTTTCGCCGGCGGCCTTCAGAATTCGTGTGACCTTGCCGCTGACGGGAGCAGGCACTTCAAATGTCGCCTTGTCGGTCTCCAATCCGACAACGTTGTCGTCGGCTGCAACGGAACCGCCTTCGTCAACATACCATTCACCGATGAAAACTTCGGAAATGGATTCACCCACAGACGGAACTCGGATCTCAACTTCTTCGCTGCTCATGTGATTTCAAATGCCTCTTTCAGGATGGCCTGTTGTTCAATTCTGTGACTGGTTCCGGAGCCGGTTGCCGGACTTGCCGATTCACGTCGTGTGATCCCGGCAAACGGGTGAGACTCACCAAGTCGGTCTCCGAACCTGATTCTCATAAACGGCCACGCCCCCATGTTTCGTGGCTCTTCCTGAACCCAGAATACCGGAACGTCCGCTCCGAACGGAGCCAGGGCCTGAGCCAATTCCGCTTCAGGAAACGGATACAGCTGCTCCAGCCGAATCAGAGCGGTGTGCTGACAATTCATTTCCCGTCGCAAACTTTCGAGTTCGTAGTAGATCTTGCCGGAACACAAAAGAATGCGTTGTACCTGCGATGGCTCTGATAGCTGATGATCCGCGAGAACTTCATGGAACCGGCCGGATGTGAGATCGGCCAGAGGAGAAACGGCGTCTTTGTGACGCAGCAGACTCTTGGGCGTCATCACCACCAGCGGCTTCTTCCACATCCGCAGTGTTTGACGCCGCAGAAGATGAAAGTGCTGAGCCGGAGTGGTCGGCACCACGACCTGCATGTTGTCTTCCGCCGCCAGCATCAGAAATCGTTCCAGCCGCGCGCTGGAATGTTCCGGCCCCTGACCCTCGAAACCATGAGGCAGCAGCATGACCAGTCCGCTGAGTCGATTCCATTTATCTTCGGCACTGCAGATGAACTGATCGATGATCACCTGTGCCACGTTGACAAAGTCGCCGAACTGAGCTTCCCAAATCGTCAGCGCGCCGGGGTAGTCCAGACTGTATCCGTATTCGAAACCCAGCACACCGATTTCAGAAAGCGGGCTGTTATAGATTTCCACCTGCTCGCGACGCGTGGCCAGTTCCTTCAGACCAATCCAGATCCGTCCATCGTTCGCATCATGCAAAGCCGCGTGCCGATGACTGAATGTTCCTCGCCGAACATCCTGACCGCTGAATCGCAGTTGTCGCCCCTCGCTGACCAGAGATCCCAAAGCAAGAATTTCCGCCATACCCCAATCCAGCGGAACATCACCCGCCGCCATTTGAAGCCGCTGTTCCAGAATTCGCTTCAGGCGCGGATGTGGAGTAAAATCTGTGGGCGGTGTCGAGAGGATCTGCCCCAGACGCTGGAGTTCATCGGCAGCAACAGACGTCTCAACTCGGTCGGCATTAGAGGCCGGACCGCCGAAGTATCCCTTCCAGACTCCGCCGCCACTGTCGGTCAGCGACGAAAACTGGTCCTTCCTTGCTTCTGCAAGTTCGTCTTCCAGCACCTTCGCCCGTCGCTCCACAATCTGCTCGGCCTCCTGGCGAGTCAGCTCGTTAAACTTCAGCAGGCTATCCAGATAACTTTCGAAAACGGACTTCCGCTGACGAATCATCTGATACATCGTGGGCTGTGTGAACGCTGGTTCATCTCCTTCGTTGTGCCCACGACGGCGGAAGCAGTACATATCGATGATCACATCCCGACGAAACTTCTGACGGAAGTCCATCGCCAGATGAACCACCTGAGCCACCGCTTCCGGATCTTCACCATTAACGTGAAAGATGGGGCTTTGCAGCATTCTGGCTACATCAGTTGCATAGGTACACGAACGACCTTCTGAAGGAGACGTCGTGAAGCCGACCTGATTGTTCACGATGATGTGCAGCGTGCCGCCCGTTTGATATCCGGCCAGTTCGCTTAAATTGAGAGTCTCCTGCACGACGCCTTCACCAGCGAAAGCGGCATCGCCGTGAATGATAATGCCCATGCTTCGAGTTCGGTCGTAGTCGCCTCGATCATCCTGCTTGCTGCGCAGTCTTCCAAGCACCACCGGATTCACGAATTCCAGATGGCTGGGATTGAAGCACAACGTCAGGTGAACTTCCTGACCGGACATGGTTTTCCAGTCAGAACTGTATCCAAGGTGGTATTTCACATCGCCACGCCCCATGTGCTGTTCCGGGTCGCGGTCTTCGAACTCCCGAAAGATCTTTCCAGGGCGTTTTCCCATGATGTTGGCCAGAACATTCAGCCGACCGCGATGAGCCATTCCCATCACAATCAGATCAATGCCCTGCGCACCGGCGCGTTCGATGGCCAGATCCAGCAGTGGAATCAGACTTTCCGCACCTTCAAGGGAAAAGCTTTTGGCACCGACGTACTTCTTCTGAACAAACTCCTCGAACATGACCGCATCGCTGAGCCTGGTCAGAATGCGGACCTGCTCATCCCGCGACAACTTGATGCGATTACCCGAACGTTCCATTCGGTCACGCAGCCAGGATCGAACCTGCAGGCTGTCGATATGCATGAACTGCACGCCGATAGAACGACAGTAAGTCATTTCCAGCCAGGACAACATATCCTGCAACGTTCGGCACTCAGCACCTCCGAACCATTGCGTGGAAAACTCCATCTGCATGTGTTCCTGGGTGAAACCGTAAAAAGCCGGATCCAGTTCAGGAGGCGACGGACGTTTGGCATGCAGAGGATCGATCTGAGCAACAATGTGACCACGGACCCGGTAATTTCGAATCAGCTGGTCAAGCCGCTCCTGCAGGATCACATTCTCCGGTGCGTTCGCAGCAATCGGAGCTTCCGGAGGTCGCGATGCATGAGTCGGCATCGGCGCGTTCCGGTGGAAGATGCTTTTCTGCTGAAACGGGGCGGCCTCCAGCACCGATGCCGTCATCTCTTCGTTACCGGAATGGATCTCGTCGAAATAGCCTCGCCAGTCGGGCGAAACCGAATTCCGATCGTGCAGATAGGCTGCATACTGATGTTCAATGAACGCCAGACTCTGCGCACTGATCTGGGCCACGGAACGACGTGAACTGACGGCGGAAGGAGGCGGACTGTCCAGAAACTGGGGAGCTGCGGCCGGTTGCGATGGGGCTGCCATGAATTGACCAGGTATGGGTCTCAGTTAGTCAGAAAAATCGGCTCACCACCGAATGAGGGAAGCTTGACGTTCATCAAAAAACGGGAATCGACCGTCTCAAACTGTCCAGCACTTTCATCAATCTCGCCGTGTCTCGTATCTTAGACCGGCATCCTTAAATGGGAAGGTTTGTGATGGCGAGTCCTGCGAATATCGGCATTCTCACGGTATCGGATCGAGCGAGTCGGGGAGAATATGAAGACCGGGGTGGCCCCGCGATTCAGTCCTACCTGCAGGAAGTCCTGACTTCGGATTGGGTACCCAAGCCGGAGACCGTCAGTGACGATGTTTCTAACATTCGCGACGCGCTGATTCGGCTGGCGGTGGAAGAAAGCTGCAGCCTGATCATCACAACCGGTGGCACCGGCCCGGCACTGCGGGATGTCACTCCGGAGGCCACGGAAGCCGTATGTGAGAAGATGCTGCCTGGATTCGGCGAACAGATGCGATCGGTCTCACTGAACTACGTTCCGACAGCAATCCTGTCGCGGCAGACGGCTGGTATTCGAGGAAAGTGCCTGATCGTCAATCTTCCGGGCCAGCCAAAGGCGATCGCTCAATGCCTGGACGCCGTCTTTCCGGCCATCCCATACTGCATTGACCTGATTGGAGGCCCGTTTCTGGAAACAAACGATTCTCGCTTCGTCACGTTCCGACCAAAGAAGTGACAGATCCACGCGACGGGACGAATCACTTTCCCATCAAGACCGGCGGCTGACTCACAAGCTGAACCAAAGCCTCTTTCACGCGAACAGACTGAGTCTGATCCATCGTCAGAAATCGATCGCGGTGCCCTGCACCGACCTGAAAAGCCGTGAAGCTGTCGTCATCAACCGTCACCCGACCGGCCTCGGAGACACCAAAGTATCCCCGATCCGGAAAGACCGCATACAGAACGCTCGTCAGGTCCCACGTCGGTCGATCATGCTCCGGACCGCTGTGCAACAAATAAGCCTCGCGAACAATGTGTCCGGGAACGTAGGAAAAGTCATTTGCAATGCTCCGCCGCGGATAGGGAGCGGCAATTCCGATTTCAAATCCGGACCAGATCACAGGAACATCGTCCGGCCACAAATTCGCCAGCTGCTGCATCGATGGGATGTCATTCCGGACATTCGCCTCGTGATATCGAAGATCACCATTGATGGCCGTGAAGGCTCCAGCCATCACGGACAGCAACTTTACCTTCTGACGGACCAGCGAAACACCGTCCAGAGAAGACCACTCATCCGGACGACTTTGCAGCAAGCGAGCAATATTCACCGCCAATCCTACCTGCACGATGACGACCGAGTGGTCCGGCTGCTGTGACAACACCTTTCGCAGGAGTGCGACTGCGGCCGGAGCATCTTCGTTGCTGAGCAAATCGTGCGGGTACCGATATGCAGTCGAATCAACTCCCGTCTTGTGGTTGACCAGGTTCAGGTACCGGCTGTCTCTGACCTGAGCCTGTCGTGTGATGCCAATCGGGATTTCGGGACGTCCGTAGAATGTATTGACGGCATCCACAAACGGCCCGGTCAGAGGATTAACCTTTGACACCGTCACCGCCAACAGTTCGCAATGACCTCGATCCTGCAGCGCGTGAAGCATTGCCAACGCCAGCACGTCATCAACATCTCCTGTGATATCCGTATCGAAGATGACTCGAACAGGCGACGACGCACATGTCGAAGCGGCGAAGAACAGCCAGCAAAAACTCAAAACCGCGGATCGGATCCCCGTCATCATCATTCTCAACCCAACTCATCGCGCAATAAAAAACCGGAGCTCTGATTGAGAAGCTCCGGCGGAAATCAAATCCGATTCAAGCCATCTGACTACTCTTCTGAAACATATGGCAGCAGTCCAATAAAGCGAGCCCGCAGAATCGCAGTACGAACGGCACGCTGGTACAGAGCCGATGTTCCGGTGCGACGCCGAGGCAGAATTCGACCTTCGCGGTCGATCAGGTTTTTCAGAGTTTTCAGATCTTTGTAGTCCACATAAACCGGTCGAGGCACGACGCCTCCGGCTGTGAACGGACACGTCATCTTCTTCTTTTTCAGACGAGCACGACGTTTTCGAAGCTTCTTAAGATCTGTTTTGGAAATCGTTGGCATGGATTCTTAACCGCCCCCGAAACTCGGGGTTCTGCAAAATGTGACGAACGGGCTGTTCTCCCCGTAAAAACCGACCGATTCGACGTTGATCGTCGAGGCCGATCGCCCATCGGGACCGACAACGAAGTGCCAGCGGGGAATTTCGAAGTCGCGTATTGTAATCGGACTTTTCCCAGCGGCAACACAAACCTGTTTCGGAATCTGTCGACGACAAAAGCCGTTGGAACAGGGAGTTTTCCCTCGATTTTAAGCCCGAAGTGCGGCAAAGACCACGACAGCCCCGAACCAAACCGCGAACAGCCCGGAGTATCTGTGGAAAAATCATCCGCGTCCCCCCCTCGCAGCATTGTACACTTTTTCGCAGCAATTCCGTCGAGGTGGGCGGACGGTCGAATGAACGAGGGTCCGCCCCAACACTCTGAAGAGTCTTTCTTCCCTCAATTCGTGGCCCGACAGGCCGCACCGGTTTCCACGTATCCCTACCTGAGACATCGGTCGAAACAAACGGCGTTTTCCCGCGTCAAGACTCTTCACGGCGTCTGGCAACCCCCGCAACTCGAAAGGACCAATGGCGAAAAACTGGTGTTCTCACACCGATCCACGCCACGAAGGGATCTGCCCCCATGAAATCGACGACCTGCGAGCACTCGGTGACGCAAACTGCCTGCAAACGTCAGTCGACCGGTGCGCGCCGTCCCGCGAATCAGCGATTCCGGAAATGAGCATCCCCCCCGATGAGCTTTCCACGGGTGCGTTCTGAAACCGGCCCATTCAGAGCTGCCGCCTCATGCCTCACCGACAGGGCACCGCACGGCTGCATCCGGATTTGATGACACCAACCGTCTGCAATCCACGCTGCGTACTGGCGACGATCCGGAATTGGCCGTAGACTCTGAATCTCCCGCCGCAGTCTACGTTCACGTCTCTGCACAGAAACGCTCACCATGATTCCGCTGCGCAGCCCCTCTCGAATTCTCTCGATCCTCTCTTGCCTGTCTGCGACAGTAGTGGTCCTGATTCTGAATTCAGCTCACGGACAAACGGTGCATCGCTCGGAATCTTTGGGGCTGGCTCCGGGAAAAGTCGCCACAGTCCGAATTCATGGCTCGGGTCTCAGCGAAGCGATGCATCTGTGGACCCCGTTTGGTGAACTGCAGCGAGCCGTCAGAGATGGCGAAGGGACGCAGTCGGCTGATACCAAAATCACCTTTACCGGAAACATCCCTCAAACAGTCGTTCCCGGAGTCTGGCGTTATCGAGTTCTGAATTCGACATCGACATCGTCAGAACAGAAGTTCGTCGTGGACGACCTACCTTCACACGGACTCGCCGACACAACAGAAGATCAGCGTTCAGCACCCAGGATTCCCCCAAACGTCTGCATTGATGGCCATCTCAACACAGCAAAGCCCCGTTTCTTCAGGCTGGATCTGGAAGCCGGAGCATCAATCGCCGCTGAAGTGTTTGCAAGGCGAATCGATTCAGAAATCGACCCGGTTCTCCGAGTGCTGAACCCCGATGGACATGAGATCGCCTACTGCGACGACACTCCAGGACTGTTCGGAGATGCTCAGATCAGAGTGATCGCCAACGAGCCCGGGCCATATTTGCTTGAACTGCGAGACGTGAAGCACAGCGGCGGGCCATCGCACTTCTTCCACCTGCGCGTCGGAACGTTTCCGCTCATCCGAGGCACTTTCCCTCGCGCTGCGGATACCAACGAAGTCGCGATCCTTGGCGAAGCAACGGATCCCGGGACTTTGCTTCGTGCATCTTCCGGTCGTGGGTTCAACGTCGCAGTCTCAGCCCCCGATGCAGAATATTCCGGACTCACCAGCATTTATGAAGTCGAGGAATCGACCTTTCGCGAGGCAGAGCCGAACGACACCTCGGCATCCGGCAACACAATCGCCCCAACCGTCAGACATATCGCAGGACAGTTTCAGTCACCGACGGATGTTGACTGGTACCGAGTATCAGCCTCCAAAGGAACACTGGTGGTCACTGCACTGACCAGAGAACTCGGATCTCCGGCAGACGTCGTCCTTCAACTTTGGAACGACGAAGGGAAAAAACTCTTCGAATCAGATGACAACGGCAATACCGATGCTCAGCTGGTTGCTGCCGTCAGCCAGCCCGGTGATTATTTCCTCTCCGTTTCGGAACTCAGCGGCCAATCCGGAATCGACTGGACCTACGACCTGCTGATTGATCGAGACGGACGAGCCGAAGTCTTCACAACAATCGACACCGTTCTGATCCCAAAGGGAGGCACAGCTTCGATTCCGTTAACGGTCAAGAGAATCGGAATAAAGGCGCCATTGAAGGTAAACGTTGAAGGACTACCGGACGGTATTCGCGCTCAGCCACTGATCATCAGCGAATATCAATCGACCGCTTTTCTGACGCTGACGGCAGAAAGTGAAATCGACAGCTTTGCCGAACTCTCTGTTTCCTGCGTCGACACAACCGACAACCGGAAGACATCACCGATTCAGGTCACGGTTCGTCGTCCTGTGGATAAGAAATCGCCGGGGCCGTTTCGGTGCCCGGAGATTGCGACAAACCTGTTCGCACTAACGACATCGCCAGCCCCGTTTTCAATTCGACCTGATTCAGAACTGGTGAAGGTTTCACTTCAGTCTACCGCTGTCATCAGGTTTACTGTAACCACGAATGCTGCCGCACCGAGTCCCATCGAAATCACTGTGGCCGATCTGAAGAACGCATTGCCCCCCGGTGTCAGCATTGACAAACTGGCCATCACAAACGGCACCGGCGAACTCACAATTACTGCTGCGGAAGCAGCTCGACCGGGAGTTTTTGCTCTTAATCTCGTCGGCACACGCAAACGCGACAAAGATTCTGAAACTCAACCTGTACCCACGATCATGCTGGAAATCATGAATCCATAGCCCCGGATTGCCGCGGGCCTGATATCTTTCCCCTCCACAGATTCAGACCACTGAAGACCGCCTCCCATGCTGAAATACTGGTCTATTCTTGCACTCACCTGCCCTTACATTTCGGCGTCTGCTGATGCAGCGGATGGCAATTCCGTGCAGACGCTGACGGTAACTCCGGATGCTGTGTCGCTGGTGGGACCACGATCCCGCCAGCAGCTGGCCGTCTCTGCCAATTCGGGAACAGCGCAGGTAGTGGACGTGACAGAAGATGCCACCTTTATTTCCGCGGATCCCCGAATCGCGATCGTGGAAGAAGGAATCGTCAAACCAGTCGGCGATGGCCGGACAACGGTGACCGTTCGGGTTGAAGATGCGTCCCGGGAAATCGACGTGAGCGTTCAGGGAACAGGCCAGCCGTCTCCCGTGACCTTCCACACAGAAGTACTGTCAGCGCTCACCAAGGCCGGATGCAACATGGGAGCCTGTCACGGTTCACCATCGGGAAAAGGAGGATTCCGTTTGTCTCTGCGAGGCTACGATCCTCCGCTGGATCTGCTGACTCTTCGCGGAGAATTCTATGGACGAAGAGGAAACGTCCTGTCTCCCGAAGAGAGCCTGTTGCTTCAGAAGCCCACGATGGAAGTTGCTCATGGCGGTGGGCAGCGTCTCCGAAAAGAAACCAGCACCTACCGAATTCTGCGAGACTGGATCGCCGATGGAATGACGATTGAACCCGATCACACGCCGCATCTTGATCGGATTGAGATTCTGCCGGCAGAACGCGTGTTTCTCGACCGTGGCACACGCCAGCAACTTATCGTCATGGGCTGCTTCAGCGATGGTTCAAAGCGAGACCTCACAGATCTGACGGCCTTCGACTCCTCCGACGAAAGCGTCGCAACGATCACAGACTCCGGCGTCGTGCTGAAAGAAGGTCGGGGGGAAGTCACCATTCTGGGTCGCGTGCTTGACCGAATGGCGACATCACGATTCACGTTTCTCAATGATCGGGCAGGATTTATCTGGCCGAACCCCAGGGTAACCAACACGATCGACTCGCTTGTCTACGACAAGCTGAAGCAGCTTCAGATCCTGCCATCTCAGCGCTGCACGGACAGTGACTTCATCCGTCGGGTTACGCTGGATCTGGCGGGCCGACTGCCGACGCTTCAGGAGCTGCAGCAATTCAACGAAGACCGCTCCGCCGACAAACGGAGTCACCTCATCGATCGCCTGCTGAACAGTGAAGACTACGCTTCATTCTGGTCGATGAAGTGGGGTGACGTTCTGCGCTGCAACAGTCGACGCCTGACTGATTCCGGAGCACACAAGTTTCGCCGCTGGCTGTTCGACGCCGTAAACAGAGATATGCCGCTGGATCAGTTCACGCATGAACTTCTGACCGCAACCGGCAGTACTCAATTCAATCCCGCAGCCAACTACTGGCGAGCAAGTCGTGATGAGATCGATGCCGTAGAAACGACGGCTCAGCTGTTTCTGGGCATCCGCATCCAGTGCGCGAAATGTCACAATCATCCATTTGAAAAGTGGACGCAGGACGACTACTACGGCGTGGCTGCGGCGTTTAATCGGGTAGGACGCAAACCGGATGATCTTCCGGACCATGAACTGATCTACGTCAGACGCAGCGGAAATGTAAAACAACCTCGCACCGGTGAAGTGATGCAGGTGCGACTGCTGCTGCAGGAAAGCGTGACTGTCCCCGACGATCAGGACCGACGCCGTGTCTTTGCTGACTGGCTGACAAAAAAGACGAATCCGTTTTTCGCCCGATCACTGGCAAATCGCATCTGGGGTCATCTGATGGGGCGCGGTATCGTGGAACCTGTCGACGACTTTCGTGATTCCAATCCCCCCTCGAATGCTGCGCTGCTGGACTATCTGACAAACGAACTGTCGGACAATGGTTTTTCCGCACGACACCTGATCAGAATCATTCTCAACAGTCAGGCATATCAGCGCAGTACTCAGCAAAATGAATTCAATGCAGATGACGACAGATATTTCTCGCATGCGGCTACCCGGATGCTCACCGCAGAACAACTGCTGGACAGCGTCTGCCAGCTAACAGGAGTGATGGAAGAATATCCCGGACTGCCTTCGTCGACACGAGCGATCGACCTGGTTGATCCCCCCAAAGAGCACCGATTTCTGCAGGTTTTCGGGCAGCCACAACGAGAACTCCCCTGCGAATGTGAACGCTCCACAGACAGCAACCTCAGCCAGGCGCTTCAGCTGATCAATGGCCCGGTGATCCATGATAAAATCCGCAACGAGCAGGGTCGTCTGCATCAGTGGATTCGGGATGGCCGATCGAATGAGGAAATTGTCCGTCTGCTGTATCAGGCAGGGCTGAGCCGCCAGCCGAATGCCAATGAACTGCAGATCGCATTGAAGCACATTGCGTCGAACAAAGATCGCACACAGTCACTGGAAGACATTACCTGGGCTGTCGTCAACAGCAAAGAGTTTCTGTTTCAACACTGAACGCACCAAGTCACGACGTTGCGTGGAAAGACGCATCAACTGCTGACAGAGGTGGTCACCGGCCGAAAAATTTTCGAACGATAGATGCCCAGCTTGTTCAGCCAAAACAAAACCATAATCCAAAGTGTAAGCAGTCCGTAGCGAGTACTTCGACGGAAGTTGATGCTGGAAGCCTCTGCGAAATAGCGAACCGGAACCGGAATATCTGCCAGGCGAAACCCGCTCGTGACACACTGAGCCAGAAACTGAGTGTCGAATACAAAGTCGTCGGAGTTATTCTGCCAGGCGATTTTCTCGAGAACCTCCCGACGATAAGCTCGAAAACCACTGTGAAAATCGCCCAGGTTCTGCCCCAGAGCGATATTCTCGGTGATCGTCAGAAAGCGATTGGCGACGTACTTCCATGTCGGCATCCCGCCGGACAGCGCTTCCGCCCGCGTACGAATTCGAGAGCCGAGAATCACATCACAGTTGTCCAGTCGTATCAGCTCTGCAGCCACCGGGATGACTCGACTGTCGTACTGATAATCCGGATGAATCATCACCACAATGTCCGCACCCTGCTCCAGAGCCCGCGTATAGCAGGTTTTCTGGTTTCCACCGTAACCAGTATTCTTCTCATGCTGGATGACCGTAATCCCCAGTGACTTTGCCACTTCCACCGTATTGTCCCGGCTGCAGTCATCAACAAGGATGACCTCATGAACACTTCCGTCCGGAATATCCCGCAAAGTCTTTTCCAGCGTTGCTGCGGCGTTATAGGCCGGCATCACGGCAATAATTCTGGGTGACTCAGAGTTGGCCATAGTCGTCGATTTCCATTGCTGACCGTCAAAGAGATGCAAACCGGATCTCAGTTCACGCCTGACCAAACCGCAGGAACATCGCCTCGTTGAGACCGAAATGCATTCACAGACCATGTTTTCATGGCAGAAAACTCTGTACGAACCTGCATCGGCTGGAAAGAAAAACCAGGAAACTCAGCCATTCGAAGCGGGCCGGTTCAGGAAACCAGCTCCGCCAGCGTACCAATGACTCGATCAATTTCCTGAATCGTATTGTAGTGTAGTGCGCCGATTCGCAGTGTGCCGTGAGGTTCCAGATCAGCGGCTTCCGTAAACGGCAAAGCATAATGGTTTCCAGCCCAGGCGAAGATTCCCCGTTGTGCCAGACGGGTCGCCAGAGTCTGTGGCAGGTGGCGACGACTGATCAGCGAGAACGTGGGAACGCGGTGCTGAACCATGTTTTGATTCGAGATCCCCACGACCGACAGATCATGAATCTCTGCAATGCCCTGCAGAAATCGAAGAGACAACTGCTGTTCGTACTGGTCGATCTGACAGAAGACTCGGTTCAGCCTCTCAATCCTGTCATTGCCCTCAGAGCATCTCCGATTGTCACAGTCGTCCTGGTTCAGGGACACCAAATAGTCGATACACGCCTTCGTACCGACAATACCCTCATGATTCTGAGTACCAGTCATCCAGCGACCTGGAATGGAATTCGGTGCCGGCCGCAGCTTATAGGGCTCGATTTCTGTCAGCAGATCTTCACGCCCATACAGAATGCCGACGTGGGGCCCAAAGAACTTGTACGCAGAGCAGACCAGGAAGTCGCAGTTGAGCTTCCGGACGTCGATTCTGCGGTGAGGTGCTGCATGAACCGCATCCACATACACCAGCGCGCCAGCGGAGTGGGATTCTTCCGCTATCTGTTCGATGGGGTTGATTGTACCTGTCGCGTTGGACGCTAATCCTGCAGCCACCAGACGAGTTCGGTCAGACAGCCGGGACCGAAAGTCATCCAGATTCAGTGTCCAGTCATCGGGATTCAGGTCGACATGATGAACTTTCGCCCCCGCGTCGCGAGCAGCCAGAACCCAGGGAGACACATTCGCATCGTGATCAAGTCGCGTCACGATAATCTCATCACCCGGCGACCATGTTCGCGACAGCGCACGACTGACGGACAGCGTGATCGTTGTCATATTCGCGCCGAAGCAAACAGTGGCCGGGTCGGGCGCGTTCAAAAAATCAGCAACTGCCTGATGAGCCGCGTCAATCAGATGGTCCGATTCAATGGCAGTGGCGTTTGCGGAGCCACGATTGGAATTGCAGCGAATCAGATAATCGGCAACGGCGTCAGCAACACTCTGCGACACCTGACTTCCGGCCGGCCCGTCAAAATAACATACGGGGAGACCACCAATTTGACGTTTCAACGCCGGAAAGCGGCTTCGGATTTCAGCAACCGGCCAGGAGCACGGAAAATCACACTGATCTGCGGCCATCAATTCAGCTTCCCATCACTTGAATACAGCGCAACGAAAACGGCAGTCCGTACAGAAGTGCACGAACTGCCGCCATGATTCTAACCGTCGAACGACAACCTCAGGCCGTGGCCGGAGCTGCTTCTTTGGTTTCCTTCTTTACGATCTCCAGATTGGGAACTGTGATCGAAGTAATTCGAACACGTGTGTACTTCTGTCGATGTCCAGTATGACGGCGACTGTTCTTGCGACGACGGAGCTTCTGGATCTCCAGCTTTTCGCCCTTCTCCTCGTCGATAACCACCTCTGCTTCCACCGAGGCACCATCGATCACGGGCGTACCAATGACACTGGCACCACCGCCATTTGCAATCAGAACGCGATCAAAAGTAAGCTTTCCGCCGACCTGAGCATCATCACGATAATCAACGGACAGAAGATCACCTTCCTGAACTCGATGCTGACGGCTACCGTCTTCAATCACAGCAAACATGGCTCAAATTCCTTTGCGGCAACGCCGCAATCCAACACTTCCTGCTCACCCGGAATAACGTCAAAATCGGGGGGAGCACACCGCCGCAGATTTGCGAATCGCGGAGTATAGCGACACATTCGGGCAGATCGAGCCGGAAATACAGTCGATTTTCAGTTCTCAGACACTTTCCGAACAGATTCCTTCGGCTCGGGACTCCACCCTCAGAATCACGCATTCCGCCCTATGAAACCCAAAAAGCCGCGAAATTCCTGAACAGATCGCCGTCGGACGGCAACGGAAAAGCACCGGAATGTTTGTCCGGGAGTTCCCTGCTTTGCTCATCGGAAATCGCCGATTTCCGTCACATCAGGCGATCACAGCAGATTTTCAAAGCGCTACTTCCCGGCCGCCATCGTCTTCGCAGCGGATCGACAGATGTTCCGGCTTCACGTCCGATCTCGCAACAATTGTAATCTTCACTTCCTGCTCATCTTCCAGCCGAGTGAGCGCCTTGCGCTTTCGGTTGTTCAGATCGTTGGCAACACGATCGTGAGTTTCAATCACAATTCGGGCGACCTCATCTGAACTGGCCGCAGACATGACCAAACGCATGACTTCGATGGTCAGGCTTTCCGGAGTCTTGACCTGTCCCACTCCGTTGCAGCACGGACAATCCTGATAGATGCTGCGCCGCAGAGAAGGTCGAATTCGCTGACGCGTCATTTCGATCAGACCAAACGGGCTGATGCGCAGTACCCTTGTTCTCGCTCGATCCCGCTTGACGGCGTTTCGTAATGCTCGTTCAACGCCTCGACGATGACGTTCATCGCGCATATCAATGAAGTCGTTAACAATCACTCCACCCAGATCCCGGAGTCTGATCTGCCGTGCAATTGCATCCGCCGCACGAAGGTTCATGCGATACGCAGTCTCTTCTGCATCATTGTCGACGCGAAAATTACCACTGTTGACGTCAATCGCAACAAGAGCCTCGGTCTGGTCAATCACCAGTGACCCGCCGCCTTCCAGTGGAACATGACGGTCCTGAATACGAGCGATCTCATCCTCGATACCGTAATAACTGAACAGTGGTTCAGGGTTTGTGTAACGTTTAACTCGGTTGACATGCTTGGGCATCACAATTCGCATGAAGTCACGAGCACGTTCGTAGGCCGCGTCCTCATCAATCCACACGGAATCAATTTCCCCCGTGTAAATGTCACGCATGGTCCGAATCATCATGTCGCTTTCGCGATAGATGTCGACCGGCCCCGGTTTGCGTTTGATCTCACTGACGATTGTCTCCCACAAACGCAGGAGATACTTCAGGTCTCGCTTCAGATCGGCTTCTTCCCGGTCAATCCCTGCGGTCCGCACGATGAAACCCAGCCCTGGCGGCGGCTGGATGTTCTTCATTGCATCTCGCAACTGCCGACGTGCTCGGTCATCGGAAATCTTACGGCTGATCCCGACCCGCTGAAGTCCCGGCATCAGCACCAGATATCGACCAGGGATGGAAATATAAGTCGAGAGAGTCGGGCCTTTGTTACCGATTCCTTCTTTGATGACCTGAACCAGAACCTCGCTGCCCCGCTGAAAAATCTCCTGAATCGGCGGTTTGTTTCGAGCGTTTCTTTCGTTCAGATGCTTTGGAGGTCGTCCGCCGCTGCCGCGCCGAGGCCGATCATCGTCTTCATCTTCCTCGTCCTGACCTTCGGAACCTTTTCCCTGAACAAGGTGTTTGTAGTACTGATACTCAACATCACTGACGTGAAGAAATCCATTTCGCCCCACTCCGAAGTCGACAAAGGCCGCCTGAATGCTGGGTTCGATATTGACGACTTTGCCTTTGTAGATGTTGCCGACAAAGTTCTCTGCACTGCTTCGTTCAACGTAGAGTTCTTCAAGGATTCCGTCTTCAACAATTGCAATCCGGCTTTCTTCCGGCTGCAGAACATTGATCAGCATTTCCTTTTTCATCGCATTGCTTTCGTTCGATTGAACGAACCACTGCGCTCGCCTGAGAAAACCGACGCACGAGAAACTGACGTCACCTGAGGTGATCTGTCTACCAGATCCTCCGGAGCAACACGACACGGGAGGTCGTCGGCGAAGGCCGGACGACAGCCTGTCGATCACCATTGACTGAGGAAACAGTATCGATCACCGCCTTCTCAGCATTCATCAGATTCAGTGCCGGATTAAACCAGCGAGCCGGTCAGCACATTCTGGAAATCCCTTTGCGATGAACGCCGGGATCACGAAATGTGCCGTCCGTTATGTTCGTTCTTGTTTCAAAAAACCGTCACGATTTAACGTGACCAACTGTTTATGTGTTTCTTTTTCGCTTCACAGTCAACAGCGCCAACTGGGAGGTTGATTGTGAAAGCAAATCTTTATGTTCGTTCAAACCACGAGATCCGGGCAGATTCTGCCAAGTTCACCGAGGAGATAGTGTTCAACGTCGCGAGCGAGATCGAGTGAAGCCGCGTGGCGGGCAATCCGTTCCGCTTCCGGAATCGACAGATTGCGGACAACTTCCTTCAGTCGCGGAATGGAATGCGGCGTGGCACTCAATTGTCGAAGCCCCAATCCAAGCAATAACGCGACAAAGCGGGGATCGGAGCTCATCTGTCCGCAAACCGTCACTGGCTTCCCATACTTTTCCGCCGCCTTCAGGACGGTCTGTATCATTCGCAGTATGGCCGGATCCCCGGAACGATACAGATTTGCCACCGAAGGGTCTGACCTGTCGCATGCCAGAGTGTATTGGATCAGGTCGTTCGTACCAATCGAGAAGAAGTCGACTTCTCTCGCAAATTCTTCCGCCAGAATCACGGCAGACGGAACCTCTACCATCATTCCCACCGGAAGATCTCGCTTAAATTCAACTCCGGCGTCTTCAAGATCTTCCATGACATCCATCAGGATCATTTTTGCCTGACGGAATTCAAGCAGGGACGACACCAGCGGAAACATCACTCGGGCATTCCCGTAGACAGCCGCTCGCAGAATCGCCCGTAACTGAACCTTGAAGAGCGGAGTGCTCTGAAGGCTCAACCGGATGCTTCTTAACCCCAGCATCGGATTCTGACTGTCCGCAAAACGATCGCGAATTCTGGCCGGAATCTTGTCCGCACCGATATCCAGCGTGCGAATTACAACCGGACGTTCTCCACACGCCTGCAGCACCTGACAGTACGCCTGGTAGTGATCTTCCTCAGACGGTTCCTGATTGCCGCCCAGATAAAGAAACTCCGTTCGGTAAAGACCAACGCCATCAGCGCCTCGCTTGATGCAGTGCTGAACCTCTTCGGGAAATTCAATGTTTCCGAAGATATGAACCCGCTGACCATCCAGCGTCTTCGACTCCAGAGTTTCCAGTGACTCCAGACGTTCGCTGACCCGCAGGTTTCTGGCCTGCGAATCCCGATAACGCTCCAACGTGGCCTCATCGGGATCGATCAGCACCTGCCCGTGGTCGCCGTCCAGAATCACAGTTTCACCACCGGCAACACCAGCCAGACATCGACCAAGCCCCACGACCGCAGGAATCTCCAGAGCACCCGCCAGGATGGCAGTGTGACTGGTATGCCCACCGACCTCGGTGGCAAACCCAAGCACAAAATCTGTGTTGAGCATCGCGGTCTCACCGGGCGTCAGATCATGCGCAAGAACAATGACGGGAGCAGTCAGGTTGTTGAGCTCCTCTCGACTCTGTCCCAGAAGCTCGCGCAACAGCCGCTTCTCCAGATCGAAGATATCCAGCGCACGTTCGGCCAGATACTTGTCTCCCAGATTCTGCATCTGTTCCGCAAACCGCCGCAGAGTCCGGCTGACCGCATACTCGGGAGAGTAGGCGTCTCGCGTAATCAGCGTTTCCACTTCGCCGACAAGCCGCGGGTCTCGAGCAAGCTGCAGGTGTGCCGAAAAGATCGCCGCGTATTGTTCGCCCAGCTGCTCGCCGACAAGGATTTCGTGATTTTCGATATCTCTGCAAACACGATCAAGTGACGTGCGGAAACGGTGAACTTCGGCCTCTACCGCATCACGCCCGACGAATTTTCGGGGAATGCGGAAGTTTTCGGAGCCAAGCACCAAAGCCTGCCCCACGACGACTCCTGGAGAGACTGCTATTCCACTTCGAACCTGCATATCCTTTGACTAACCAGCTTTCTTTTGCGAACGAACTCTCGCGTGACGCACGAATCAACCGGACGCGATGTCATCTGATAACAAGGCACGACAATCCAACTTTGTCAGAAAATCGTTGCCTTCGCCGGGGCCTCACCGTAGATCCATGGTCCGGAAGTGTACCCACCGAACACCGCAAATGTCGACCAAGCGGTCAAATGAGCCTCAGACACCACAATCGCCGGGCGATCAGAGAATCAGGCCGGGCTGCGGCGGATTGAACGTCGCAAGCCCCTGAAGAGCGGCCGTTCAATCTCGCTTTTCAGCAAGAACGGATGCAATGGCCTCCATGGCAGGCAGAGCGTCATCGCCGGTCACCTCGACATCCAGTTCGGCACCGAACGTAGCTCCGAGCAGCATCAGGTCCATGGCCGACTTGGCATTGGCCATTTTTCCGTCGAAGCGAATCCGGATGTCGGCCCCGAATTCGGAGGCTTTCTTCACAAGGGCCGTAATGGGTGTCAAATGCAGTCCATTGGCGCATTCCAGCCGAACGGATCTTCGCACGGAGTCGCCATTGAAACTTGAATCATCACCCATGCCGACACTCCCGAAGAACGGAACTTCCGATGTCGAACGACTCAACCGCCTTGGGAGAATTCATTCACCCGTTGCCTCTTCCTGATGCCCGATCTGCAGAGGACGATGGCCGTCACAGACAGATTGCATCCACCGGAGACATCAGCGGCCTGCGACTATGCCTCATCTTCACTGCTGTCGGCTTCCGACAGCAGTTCCCAGATATCTTTTTCCGTTGTGGACTGTTTGAGAAAGTTGCAGAAGTCCTGACTGCGCAGGTGTCGCGAGATATTCTCCAGCCCCCGCAGATGGTCACCCGGCCGATCCGGAGGCGACACAAGCAGAAACAAAATAAACACGTCCTCGCCGTCGAGGCTTGCGAAATCAACCCCTCCGCGTGAAATCGCAACCGTTGCAATCAACTCCTCAACCGACGGATGCTTCGTATGAGGTACCGCCACACCGTTGCCAATGCCTGTCGACCCAAGTTCTTCCCGCTTCAGAATTGCGGCTACGACCGCATCTTCGTCTTCCGCTTTGATATTACCCGAGTTTTTCAGACTGCTGACCATCTCTCGAATGACGGTCTCTTTGGTCGTTGCTTTCAGGTCAGGAATGATGGCCTGCTTCACAACAAAATCAGTCAACTTCATCGTTCTATTGCCTTACAGATGTTTTCAACCAGTGTTTTCGGAGCTTTCGGGCGAAGAACATAAACGCCCGATTCACGAGGCGGCGATCAGGCCATCATGACCTGCGATTTGTCAGGAGCAGCTATTCTTCTGATGTTTCAGCAGCGTTCTCGGCACTTTCTTCTGCCATTCGAGCAATTTCGCCGACGCCTTTATCACGTCGGTGATCCCGCTTCTTCTCTTTATATCGATGAACCTGATGCTCCATTTTCGCCAGCGTTCGGTCGAAAGTTGCTCCGGCATCCTCGCCTTCGACGTGGGCCACAATGGTGTGATATCCTTCAATCTCCACCAGCATTTCGACCGTCGCTCGTTCGCCTTCGAACTCAATCGTGACGTCGATTTCGCTCACTTCCCCCAGATATCGGACGACCTTTTCGGACTTCCGTGTGATGTACTCACGCAATTCCTGACTAATACTGCCGTGACGGCAGGTAATCGCAACCTGCATACTTTAATGACCTTTCAGAAGGCAAACCGACCAAGAGCGATATCAATTGTGCTGGATTGGATCGCCGGAATGGAGATTCGACAGAAACCAGCAGGAATGTTTTGCACAACAAAGGATAATCCCGGGAAAATCTTACTGGCCCCCCGATCCGAAAGAAAGCGCGGCTGACTCGTTCCTTCACGAAAGAACCTGATCTGCCCGTGACATTCTGTAAAAGTGATTTGGCAGTTGCCCGTTATCTGCGACATGGGTAGCCTGCCGTGGTTAGGCACAGAACCCCATCCAGATGGATCACCAGTAACTGAACCAGGATTTCACCGGCCTCCGTTTTCACTCAATGCGTTCAGACTTCGCGGCATTTTTCAGCCATTTCCTGTCCCCGGCAACCTTCACTGTCAGGGACTGACCGACGGAACACGACCATCCATGCGGCGCTTCGACCTGATAGCCACCTCAACATTCGGCCTCGAAAACGTCGTCGCGCGAGAACTTCAGGCTCTGGGCTATCAGGATTGCCGAGTTCTTGACGGTCGTGTGCATTTTTCCGGCGATGTGCGGGACATTGCCCGGAGCAACCTCTGGCTGAGGACAGCAGATCGCATCCTGATTCGTGTTGGGGAATTCCCTGCCCCGGATTTCGGAGCCCTGTTTGACCAGATCGCACTGCTCCCCTGGTCGGAATTATTGCCCGTTGACGCAAAATTCCCGGTGACCGGCCGAAGCCTTCGCTCACGACTTCATGCCGTCCCAAGAGTTCAGGCGGTCTCCAAGAAAGCCATCGTCGAGGCCCTGAAAAAGACTCACAACCGATTCCGATTCGATGAATCCGGTGCGGAGTTCGCGATCGATGTGTCGTTGAATCGCGACATCGCCACCATCACGATGGATACGACCGGCGTCGGGCTCCACAAGCGAGGCTACCGCGAAGTCGTCGGCGCGGCTCCGCTTCGAGAAACAATGGCGGCCGGGCTGATCCAGCTTAGCTACTGGAATCCGGATCGCCCGCTGCTTGATCCCTTCTGCGGCAGTGGAACCATCCCCATTGAAGCGGCGCTGATTGGCAGGAACATCGCTCCGGGTTTAAGTCGATCATTTGCCGCCGAAGACTGGAACTGGTTCGATCGAAGCATCTGGAAAGATGTCCGCACGGAAGCCCGAGACCTTCGGAAGCGAGATATGACGGGCCCGATTCTGGCCTCTGATCATGACCCGCAAGCCATTCGGCTCGCTCAACGAGGAGCAACCGATGCCGGTGTCGCCGGAAGTATTCGCTTCTCCTGTCAGGAAGTCAGCGAACTGAGATCCAACTTAAAATATGGCTGCGTCATCACAAATCCTCCTTACGGAGAACGATTAGGCACGGACGAAGAAGTCAAAGCCGTCTATCGCGTTATGGGAAGCGTGTTTGCACGACTGGACAGTTGGGGCGTCTATGTCCTGACGTCTCATCGCGGCTTCGAACGAAATTACGGCCAGAAGGCACTCCGACGACGCAAACTTTACAACGGGCGCCTGGAATGCCAGTTCTATCAGTATCCCGGGCCACGGCCTCCTGTCGATCAATCTGATCCGAATTCCCCGCAGACACAAAGCGAGGCGGAATCACCGAAACAGGAAGTCTCGGTGGCCGAAACTGAAGCCCGAACGGACTCCGCGCCGACACTTATCCCATCGGATCCCTTCGCAACCTTCGTCGCAGACTGTGCGGTCGTTCAGGATCGGTTAATGGTGGATGTCACTCCGTCACTGAAAGACACCACAAAGACGTCCGGGAAATCCAAATCTTAACATTCACCGGCAAGACGTCGGCCTTTGCGGGAAAGGGGTCAACGGTCGGCGCTGTGCTCCCTCCGAGTACATAACCCATGCCATTCAATTTCGAGTTTTCTCAGAAAACTCAAAAAGATGTCAGGTTTTCCCCAAGTTGGCGTCTGCCCAAAGCCGTATCCTTCGGGTGGAACCGCGACCTGTTCCCAGACAGTTATCTCAACCGCCACAACCGAACCATCTGCCAGACACTGACGTCCGGAATTTTTAAGAATGACAAATCCAAATCTGATCGCCATGAAAGCCCTGGACGGTGAGAAGCTCACAGATGTCGAGCGGTCCTACCTGACACCAGCGTTGTTGTCACAGCTGGCCATCGGTGGCTATCTCACCCTGACCGACCATGAACGACAAATGATGCCCGCAAGCCTGTTGGCGAACCTGGCGATTGGGTCTCATATTAAACTTTCACGCGCTGAACGCGATCGATTGCCGGACAGTCTTCTGGCTCAACTGGTGATTGGAGGCAACACCAGCGTCGACGACGATGAACTCAGTCGATTCTCCGGACCGGTTCGAAGAATCATTGAACAGTCGCGATCCTGAGTTCGCCATTCAGCAGACACGACATTCTCTGCAAAAAGCCCGGGACGTAGACAGCGCCCGGGCTTTTCATCATTTCGGTCATGGCATGAAACAGACACCCCGCCGGCTTGAAGGCCGAAGGTCTGCCGGACGGTCGCTCTATGGTGCTGGTGCGAAGGCGATTGCTCCGGGAGCAGGCGGTTGAGCAACAGCCGCCGTTGCGGACACACCGACATATTCCATCAGATGGTGCAGAGTCTCTTCGGCCAGTTTCATCTTCGTTCGCAGCCCCAACGTTCCGATCTGACGACGGGGAATTCTGGTCCAGCCGGCAACGTCGTCTTCGACGTGGTGAAAGAGTGCATCCGCACCGCCCAGCTGGCGCTGAATCGCAGCACGATCATAATGGTGCTCCATCGCGTGGATATATTGCGCCGTCAGGAACAGGCTGTATGCCTCACTGTACGTCTCCCGAAACTCCGGATTGTGTGAATAGTTGTAATACATATCCAGACAGACTTCGTTCATCAGGATCTCAAGTCGCTGAGCCAGTTCGTCAACATGCCCATAGCTTCCGGGAACAACAGCAGCGGGCTCCGGCGGCAGCTCGACCGTATGCCTGGTCCCGGCCAGAGGACAGGTACTGGCCGTGATCGGATACACGGGGTCCGGATAGGCCACCGAATGCCCATGCTGCGGTCGCAAAGTCACGGTCCGCGCTGAACGACTGCATTGAGCGTTCGCAGTGTGAATTGTCATGAAGCTCGCCAGGCCAAGCAGGAGTGTTCGCTGAATCATCATGGTTCTGTCTCCGGAGGGTTGAGAGAGTGAGAGAATTCGGAAGGATTCACGTCGTTGTGAACTCTTCGCGGTTGAATCTCGACCTTCGCCAACTGCGTGCCAAATCGGCCAGGAAAGTCAAAAGTCCGGTAAATGACCAGCTCCACCGCAGATCGCTCGTATTTCCCCCCGATTCACATGAAGCGAATCTGTCATCAACCTGACATCTCCGTGTCCAGAATCTGATGCCCGGCCTGCGCACTCAGACAGATCCTGCCGGTCTCGACGCCTTTGAACGATGAACTCAGCCGCTGCCAACATTCACGAATGAGCCCCAACCACTGCCAACAACCTCACAAATACCCAAACAGTTTTCCTCACAATGAGCATTGGGTTCGGTCAACACGGTTTCTTTGCTAATCTTTCGACCGGCCAACCGGAGTACCGGCGACACGGTCAAAGAGAAATACCCTTTCTGCTCGCAGTACAGCTCAATCACATCCGCAACGAAACTCCCTGACGCTCAACCTGACAACATTTCGATTTTTGCCCCACAACATTGCGACGCGCACCAGTCGGAGAGTGTTTGAGCGGTCTTTGGTTAACCTCTTCCAAATTCAGAATGGCGGTCGTTGCTGAACCGCAATAAGGAACAACTCATCATGCAGCGTCGACGACTCGGCGGAAGTGGAATCTCGGTAACCGACATCTGCATGGGCACGATGACATTCGGCACCCAGTGCGACGAAGCCGAAGCGTTCCGAATCATGGACTGCGCATTCGATGCCGGAATCGATTTCTACGACGCCGCAGAACTCTATCCCGTGCCGCCCAGCGCCGAGAAGTTTGGTCTGACGGAAGAAATCGTCGGCCGATGGCTGAAGACCAAGCCGCGCGACGCTGTCATCATTGCGACAAAAGTCACGGGGCCCGGCCACGGTTGGTTCACACCTCCGGTTCGCTATGGGCGTACAGCTCTTGATCGCCTGCAGATCATTAAGGCGGTGGAAGGCAGCCTGAAGAGACTCCAGACTGACTACATCGATCTCTATCAAACTCACTGGCCCGACCACTTTGGTCGCTACGAAGACACGCTGGATGCACTGACAATTCTGATCAGGCAGGGCAAGGTTCGAGCGATCGGCTGCAGTAACGAAACCTGCTGGGGCGTCATGAAAAGCCTTTGGGAAGCAGAAAAAAGAAACCTCTGTCGCTACGACACGGTGCAAAACAATTTCAGCCTGATCAACAGACGATGCGAAAGCGAACTGGCACAGGTCTGTCGTCGCGAACAGGTTAGTCTGTTGCCCTACTCTCCGCTGGGCGGAGGAGTCCTGACGGGAAAATACAACAACGGCTTTCCTGAAGGAGCACGCTTCACCGCGTATCGCAACGCGGGAGAACGACAACAGAAAATGTCGGAACGGTTTCTGAACGATCGCAGTCGTGCAACGGTGGAACAGCTGATCCCCATTGCAACCGACATCGGAGTCTCAATCACAGCTCTTGCAATTGCGTGGAGTCGCCAGCATGACTTTGTCGCCAGCACGATCATTGGAGCAACATCGGTAAAGCAGCTTCAGGAAAGCCTAGCCGCTCGCGATCTGATCCTTGATGATGAAACCATAAGTCGCATTGATGCAGTCGATCGACAGATTCCCACTCCGATGACGGAAGATGGCCTCCGAAGGCTGTAGTCGCAGAAATCAGTCCGGCGATCCACTTCCCCCTTCGGCCCCGCGCGACCAGACGCTGCCACCCTGACCACCGCTCGCTTCACTCCGGGCCGGGGCACAGAGGACAGGACTTCTCGCGGCAACCTTGCAATCCGAAACGAATGGGTTCCGCATTCACAGCACCTGACATCTTGGCGACACGACACTACACCAGTCGGAGGGAACCGCAGAAGTTTAGTCCATGCCGGGCAGCATGTGAGCCGCAACGACAGCCATCGCCAGCACCAGAGTCAGTAGTGTTCCAAGGATGAACAGAACCGTCCGCAACAACGATCCGCGATATCCAAGCCACGTCGCATACGTTTCCAGCAATGGCGCAGCGAGGTAGCAGATGTTCGCGAACACCCCACCAATGATGACGGACACCCAGAACCGGACCGATGCCACCGTGCGATGCAGATCCAGCAACGACATTGTGCACACGACCGTCGCGACGACGCCGTTGTAGACAGGACGCTGCCGTTCCCATGCCAGAAAAATCTGCCGGGCAGTTTGCGCAAGAGTCACAGAAGCTGCCGACAGCGGGTTGTGCTCTTCCGACGACTCAGCAGTTGCGTACGGATTTTCCAAAGGCATTAAGCTCTCCCCTCACAGCGAAACCCAACGACTTCGAGTTTTAAGCTGGCAACTGATGCTCCATGAATCGACTCACATATGTGCCAGGCTGTGCCACCCATGTGTCATCACAGCACAGTTCCACCACAAGCGCGACAAGTCGCACACCCGCCGAACCACGGTGAGCGAAACGAGACAACATTCCCAACTCCGAAAGTTTCTGTTGACAAACACACTTTCACCCTTTTGCACACGCAGTGGACGCTCTACATTCTCGGCTCGCAGCAAGTTGGTCTCGAACGAATCCAGTGGTTGTCAATCACTTCACTCTTTGAATCAGAGTTGGCACACAGACTGCTTCAAAGATGCCCCTGAAACGAAGATCACCAGACTGGAATGTTCACCCAACGAGCATGACGAATTCTCACAGGAAAGTTTCAAACCTGACCTGTCCGTTGACCATCTCCAGTCAATGAATTCTTTGTGGCTCCCGCGTATGTGACGGAGCAGAACTCAGCACCGCTGACAAAACCGGAATTGGCTCCCCACACGGGGTTGAAACTCCAGTGAAGATCATGCCGGGATGGGTGCCTGTCCCGGTTTTGTCAGAACCTCCTACCCATAAACGTTCACTGTCAGCCGCCCGAATTTGGTCTGGGCGTGCTATCAAGTGAAGTTTTCGACATCGACGTACTGTGAACATTCAAGGCTACTCTTCATGCCCCTTTCCTGTTATCGTCAAAGTGTAATTCTGAGTCTCCTTGCAATGGCAGTGATCTCAGGATGTGAGCGAGCAGAACCGATCGAATGGACGTCAAGCAAAGCGGTAACGCAGCTTGAAGGCCAGTTGGTTGCGGAGATCCAGAAGATCGTGAAAGAGAATTCGGGCACCGCGGCCGCCCCGAAACTTGTCAGCGACAAGAAGCCGGATTTTGACTTCTCGCAACATCTCCTGCACGGCCAGGCGGTCTACATGCATCGCTGCGTTCAGTGCCATGGCGTTAACGGAGACGGCAACGGACCGGCAGCCAGTCACCTGTATCCCCGCCCGCGAGACTATACAAAGGGGATGTTCAAGTTCACGTCCACGCCGTACGGAATCAAACCCAGACGCGAAGATCTGATCGACACCTTGAACCGCGGAATTAATGGCACGTCCATGCCAAAGTTTGACCTGCTGCCCAGGAAGGACCTTGAAGCAGTCGTCGACTACGTCATCGTCCTTTCGCAGCGAGGAGAGCTGGAGCTGATGCTCTCACAGGAAGCGGAGGCCTCTGAGGAACTGGATCCGGATTTTGTCCCGGAGTTCATTGATGACGTCATCAATCGCTGGAAGGTCGCCAAAACCAGTTTGACTCAGCCACTGACACCCCAGCCGGAACTCACCGAAGACCGTGCGAAGAAGGGACGAGAAGCCTTCCTGAGCAAAGGTTGCAGCAAGTGCCATGGCGACGACGGTCGGGGACAAACGAACTTTGCTTTCCCGCCGGACTCCTGGGGTTACCCAACGTTTGCGGCCGACCTCACGTCCGGAATGCTGAGAGGCGGACAGGAGCCCATCGATATCTATCGTCGAATCCTGAACGGAATCAATGGCACTCCGATGCCAAGCCACAAAGTCGCGCTGGCAGGAGAGCCGGACGTCATCTGGGACCTTGTCGCCTACGTTCAGGAAATCTCCAATCAGCGACGCCTTGGAAAACCGATCCCGGCAGGACTGGTGAAACCGTATGGCACTACTGAAAGTGCAGCACAGAATTCAACTCCGGCGGCTGCGGAAGAGTAATGGCCGGTCTGCCTTCCCGCGGATGTCATGGAAATCCTCCGTGGCTTACCGCTGGCCGGGCCTTTTGGTTTCGGCTCCCTGAAATACACACCTTTCGGCGACATTCAGAATCAGTAAGAGATTTCCCCTATGACTTCAGACATTGAACAGAAGCAACACGAACTCGCAGAACTGAAACAGAAGGTTGCTGAGCTGGAATCACAGATCTCCTCAAGCCGAACAGACGACCAGTGGGATCATGATAAGTTCTACGGAACCTATTACGGTACTGTCGGGTTTGTCTACGGTGGCATTGCTGCAATGGCAAGCCTTTTGTTCAACGTCATCTGTGCTCCAATTGCCGGCAAAAACCCATTGGAAATTATCCGGGTCTACCTGACTTTTCCACTTGGTGAACGAGCGTTAGGGCTGACCACAGAGACGGGAAATCAACATGTCATCAGCGACGGCATGATTCTGGCTCTGGGCTGCTGCCTTTACGTGGGAACCGGAATGGTTCTGGGAGTCCTGTTCCATTGGGTCATCTGCCGTTTCGCACTGAACAAACCACTGACGGCTCGACTGTTACTCGGAACGGTATTGGCAGTAGTCGTTTGGCTGGTCAATTTCTACGGAATCCTTTCGTGGCTGCAGCCAGCCTTATTCAAAGGTAACTGGATCACAGACAACAGCATCCTCCCATGGTGGGTCGCCCTGTCGACTCATCTTGTCTTCGGCTGGACAATGGCCGTTATGGCACCATTTGGTGCGTTCGAATTGTACAAACGCCCAACCGAATAGGTTGAAAAGCAGAATCGTGTGACTCACTAACGCCGGTCGTTGTTGCCCGGGACGGTTACAAACGAAGTGTTTCGAAGATCAATTTCTTTATTCAATGCAAAGCTGAGCAGAACAAATGTCTGAATCCAGCATGACTGATGATTCTTTAAACGCACAAACGTCTGCGGACAATACACCACTGGTCGACGAACCGCTGGTCAAGCTGTATTTTGTCACGGCACTGGTGTTCCTGATCGTATCGATGCTGGGCGGTCTTCTCATGGCGATGCAGTTGATCCGCCATAATCCGCTCGCAGGAATCGAACTCTTTTCGCCGGGACGCTGGCGAATGGTGCACACCAATGCCGTCGCCTATGGCTTTCTGGCCAACGGGTTTCTCGGCGTCCTCCATTGGATCGTTCCAAGACTGACGCTGAGGCCTGTTCTGAATCGTCAGCTGTCCTGGCTGATTTACTTCGCCTGGCAGGGCGTGGTGCTGGCAACCGCTGTTGGTTTGCTGCTTGGAGAAGCTCAGGGGTTAGAATGGGGTGAAACCCCGGTATGGATTGACCCTGTTGCCCAGCTGGGCCTCCTGCTGCTGGCTATCAACTTCATGCCTCCCATCGCTCAGATGAAAGGTCCGATTTACGTCACGCTCTGGTACTTTATGGCCATGTTCGTGTGGACGTTTCTGACCTACGCCATGGGGAATTTCGTTCCGGAATATTTTGTGACAGGTACCAGTGCCGGTGCTGTCGGCGGCCTGTTCATTCACGACCTTGTCGGATTGTTTGTGACTCCACTTGGCTGGGGAATGATGTACTACTTCGTCCCCATTCTGCTGAAGAAGCCGATCTGGAGCCACGGGTTGTCTCTGGTTGGATTTTGGGGTCTGGCGTTTTTCTATCCGCTCCAGGGGATTCACCACTTCCTTTACACACCAATTCCGATGTTTCTGCAATACGGAGCCGTCGTTTCGACGATTGCCGTGGAACTGGTCGTGACGACAGTGGTCATCAATTTCTTCGGGACCATTTGGGGCTCCGGAGGTATGGTGAAGACCAATCTTCCGATCCGATGGTTCTACACGGGAATGGTCTTTTACTTCCTCACCTGTCTGCAATGTTCGTTTCAGGTCACGCTCACGTTCCAGAAGATCATTCACTTCAGTGACTGGGTCGTCGGCCACGCACATCTGGTGATGTTCGGCGTCTTCACAATGTGGATTATGGGAGTGATGACTTATCTCTTCCCTCGACTGCTCAATCGCCCGTGGCACAGTGTCAAAGCGTGTGAGTGGCACTACTGGCTTTCAACAATCGGTATTCTGGTGATGGCGTCTGACCTGATTCTTCTGGGACTCTTCCAGGGGTGGTCGTGGGCCGCACTTGAGCCATGGGATGCTTCCGTTGACTTCTCTTATCCATTCTGGGTCCTGCGTGTCATCGCCGGATTAGCAATGTTTGGCGGCGTTGGCGTGTTCGTCTGGAACATCTACAAGACATGGACCAGCGCTCCGCGAGCGGTGGTGGCAGCGACGTAGTTGTGTTTGAAAATTGCTGGTCGTTCACTGGCTGATCGTAATCTCAACTTTTCTGAGACTTGAATCATGTTTGAAAGCAAAGCAGGTATTCTCTACATCGCGGGAATCGGCTTTTTCATCCTGGCGTTTGTGTCGAATGCCGTTGTCCCGGCTCTGATGTACGAAAACATCCCTGAAAAGACTGTGGAAGAGCTGATCAACAGCAATCTTCGTTATCAGTTTGAGGATCTGGCCCGGCGTTACCCGGAGTCATTCGAGGCGGCTTATGGCAAGCCGCCTGGTGGTGACCCGGAACACGACGCATGGTGGAACGAAAAATGCGCTGAGGCTCTTCGGTATGGTCATAAACTTTACGTGGGTGAAGGCTGTTGGCATTGTCACAGTCAATTCGTCCGCCCCGTCTCCAACGAAGAAGAACGCTGGGGTCCCGTGGCCCGATCATGGGAATATCAAAACGAACTGAATCGTCCCGTTATGTTCGGTACCCGACGAGTCGGTCCGGACCTGAGTCGTGAGGGGGGACGCCGCAGCAATGACTGGCATGCCGTCCATTTCTTCCGACCGCTCGACCTTTCAGCAGGCTCGCCTATGCCGGAATATCCCTGGTTTTTCGACGGTGCATCCGATAAGCCAAACGCTCGTGGCTTAGCCATGATGGTCTATGTTCAATGGCTTGGCTCCTGGCTCGAAAGCTACCCGTACTACGAAGACTACGTTTCGTCGTTGCCACCAAAGGAAGACGAAGATACTGACCCGGAGGCAGACGAATGACCACTAATTTATCCTCTCAAGTCGAAACATCATCATCAGCGAAGCGAAGACCGGGAAGAAACTGGGCGTGGATTGTGACAATCCTTTTTGCCGTGTTGATTCTGATCCCCAGCATGCTTGGGTTTGTGATGAAGTTCATGGAACTCGTTAACCTCACGCAGGGAGAGGCTGATGGTGGATTTGCGATCACTCCCGTGATCAATTACCTGTTTGCCAGTCTTGGCTTTTTCTTCCTTCTGCTTTCTGCGGCCTACAATGGCATGTTCAATGACATTGAAGAGCCGAAGTACCGGATGCTGGAAAACGAAGCGATCCTGGACAGCAAACTGAACCACTAAAGATTCCGGGGATCGGACTTCTGCCCCTCCCCGCAAACCCACAAACAGCACGGTGGACCAGTTCCAGTGCCGAATCAAATAGGTTATTGAACATGTCGAATACCGCACCCCATGTCGAGCAGCCAAGTCCGGAACAGGAACACACCTACCATCATTACCGCGGCAATGTGATTCCGTGGTATGTGCGGTTGATTTGGGTTGGATTCTGGATTGGAACCGTTTACTACATGATCAAGTACTTTTTTCCTGCAATGCAGGTCGAATTGATTTCTCCTCCGTAGTGGATCTGACTTCAGCTCGCTCCTTTCCACGCAACCACCGGGTCCATCAGGTCTTTCTGATTTGAACATTTCTTCTGCCGGATTTTAAAGTCTGTTCACTTACCCCATAGAATCGCACAGCGCAGGAATCGCTGCCTCAAAAATACCACCAGTTCATGAAAAGAACTCCTGACTGACTGTCACGATGATCCGGTGGATTGCCTCTGTCTGTGCACATCGCACTGCTGAGATTCGTTCTTGACCGTATTCCAGCAGAAATTGTAAGGCCGGACATCGCAGTACAGACTGGGAGGGGAGCCATCGCCCGCAGAGTTTTCCGCACAAAGAAGATCCTGACAAGTGCATTTCCGTGAGCGCCGCAGTCCATCAGCCGGAAACCAGCCCTGCGTCGACGATGCCCACATGTCGCGACGGCAAGGCTCACTGCATTTACTGTGGTCTTCCCGTTCTCGCTGCTTCACCACAGCCAGCGGAAGACACATACTGCTGCTACGGCTGTCGTTTTGCCCACAGCATCGTCCGTGAAAACCAGGCGGAAGGTGAGATCCGATGGACAGTTGTTAAGCTTGGACTGTCCATTTTCTTCACAATGAACCTCATGGCATTCACCATGACCATGTGGTCACTGGACGTCTACGATGTCAAGCCTGATCCATTCCAGCAGACATTGTTCGAAGTGTTTCGCTGGCTGAGTATGGTGCTTGCGTTCCCGGTGCTGATCCTGCTGGGACTGCCTATCATCCGAAACGGCCTGGACAGCCTTCGACAACGACAGTCCTCGACTGACCTTCTGGTCGGCGTCGCTGTGCTGGCCGCTTACCTGACATCTCTTGTCAACGTGCTCCGTGGCGAAGGCAGTGTGTATTTTGAAGTCGGTGCTTCCGTACTTGTCATGATGACATTGGGGCGCTGGATTGAAGCCACCGGAAAGCACAAGGCCACTGAAACCCTCGATCAACTGCTGACACTCCTGCCGGATAAAGTCACTCGAGTCACCGCGGTCCGGAATGGCTTTGATGAGGAACCCATCCCTTCCGCACTCATCCGAAAGGACGACCTGCTTCGAATTCGAGCAGGGGAACGATTTCCAACGGATGGAATCATTTTCAGAGGCAGCACAACGGTCGATGAGCAGGTGTTTTCAGGTGAAAGCACCCCTGAACCCCGCTCCACCGGGGACTCGGTCCTCGCAGGAACCGTCAACCTCGATGGCGATGTCGTCATCCAAGCGGAAGCAGAGTTTCGCCAGGGTTCCTTTGGGCGACTGCTCAGGCTGATGCAGGATGCCAGAACCGCGCGTGGTTATTATCAACGAATGACGGAGAAAATCGCCGCGTGGTTTTTCCCGGTTGTTACCGCAGTCGCCTTCGCTGCATTCATCTGGCATTATCCGGCAGGAATCGGGCAGGCCATCCAGACGACAATGTCTGTATTACTGATTGCGTGCCCCTGTGCTCTGGGACTGGCAACACCACTGGCTGTCTGGACAGCACTCAGCACTGCCGTCCGGCATCAGGTATTATTTCGCAGTGGTGAAGCCATCGAACGCCTGGCCGAAGCAACCACAGTTTGTTTCGACAAAACAGGAACCCTGACAACCGGCGCTCCTCAGGTCTCGCAGATGGCTGACTTTGGCCAGGGCGACGTCAATGATTTTCTGGCCCTGGCCGCCCACCTGTCATTCGCAAGTCACCATCCGTTCTCTCTGGCAGTTCGTCAGTACATAGGGATTCGATCACCGGAAACTCTGTCCCGTTCGGACCTGACCGGGTCAATCACGAATCTTGTCACAGTACCAGGCGGAGGCATTCAGGGGACAACAGACACAGGAACCCTGATCAGACTGGGCAGTCCCGAATTCGCCTGCTGTGAATTTCATCGCCCCGATCAGGGCTCTGCAGGCATTGCACCGCCCGAACTCTGCGTCGGCTGCCGGGATTCACTGCCACTGAATCTTCGCCTTCAGCTGGACCGGTTCCGAATGTCTGCTGACCACAATGCCGCTTCAATCGTGCTGCTCTCCGTGGATCGTATACCACGTCTTGGTTTTCTGGTCTCCGAGACAATGCGAGCGGAGGCCTGCACGGCGATTGACATGCTTTCCCGTCTCGGTTGTTCACTTCACGTGCTCTCGGGCGACCGCCCGGCGAAGGCAAAGTTTCTGGAGCGACAGCTTCAGGGGAAAGGATCGGAAGATCCGACCGTCAATGCCGACGTCCGGATCGCGTGTGGTCTGACGCCCAGCGCCAAGGTTCGGTACATTGAGGAGCTCAAACGCAGCAGAGATCGAATCGTCATGGTCGGGGATGGAATTAACGACGCACCCGCCCTGGCGATGAGCGATGTCGGCATCGCGATGGGTTGTGGTGCAGATGTGTCTCGCGATTCTGCACAGGTCTGTCTGCTCGGCAATGATTTAACTCGAATCCCGTGGGCAATCCGTCTGGCCAGGCGAACCAGAACAGTGATCCGACAGAACCTCATTTGGGCCTTCGGTTACAATTCTGCAGGCATTGTTGTGGCAGCATGTGGATTCCTGAATCCTGCCATTGCCGCCGGACTGATGATTGTCAGCAGTCTGCTGGTCATCTCAAATTCACTGAGACTGCTCGCTGATTCACCGGAAATCCCGGAGACCCGCACGTTTCCAGTGAATGGAGATGATTCGCCGGGAATATTGTCGCGACCCTCACCTGTCGCAACGCAGTCCGAATCAGTGGCTGCTTTAGGCACGCCCAATGCTCCTGAACATCTGACGTACGATCAAAGAGACAAAGATGAGGTTCCGGCATGACAGCAAATGCCTATGAGTTACCGTTGGTCTTCGTCAGTGGCGTTCTGGGATCAGCCCACTGTATTGGAATGTGTGGTGCAATCTGCGCCACAATGAATCTCGGAACTACAACCATCCGAAGCGCGCTGGGAAGACAACTGCTGTGGAGCGCCGGACGGATCTTCACGTACGGGTTCCTGGGACTTGCAGCCGGAGTCGCAGGATCGAAGCTCAGCCGCACTCAGTTCGTACAGTCGCAGGCAAATCTCTTATATGTGCAGGCCGCCTTTGCCGTGCTGGCCGGTCTTCTGTTGATGGTACAGGGACTGCTGGCTGCCGGTTGGTTTCCCCGCCGCCGGTCAAAATCCGGAAGTCCGTGCGTGACAGCATCGATCTTTGCCGGGTTTCTTCGAGGCGGTTCTGCTGTTGGAGTGTTCATCGCCGGAATATTGACGGGCTTCCTGCCGTGCGGTCTTGTCTATTCCTTCCTTGCACTTGCGGTGGCCAGCACCAGCATTTGGCAGGGACTGCTGATCATGGTGACGTTCGGTCTGGGTACGGTTCCGGTCATGTTGCTGACCGGAACCGGTTTGACGATGACCACTCTTCAGGCCAGACGCCAACTCATGAAGCTGGCCGCCATTTGTGTCCTTGTCACAGGCCTTCTGACCGTCAGTCGCGGAATAGCATTTGCTTCGTCATATGAGAAATCGGACCAGCCACCGAAATGCCCTCTGTGCGTGGAAAAAGAAACCGAATAACAAAGAGCAAGGCCTGACCGAATCCATCGATTACTCAGGTTCGCAGGGGTGCTTCATCGCAACCTATGGTTCGGACCTTTACGCTGGCTGACATTCTGGTTGTGGCTTTCTCATGAAGCGGCCGAAAAATCAAACGATCAGTGTGTCAGGTATCCGGAAAGACACATGTTCCCATGACTACCCTTGAAGCAGACCTCGACGTGGACGACCAGACAAAAATCTCCAGCAGCACACCCTCACCATCTATAGATCCAAAGAAGATCCGGGCAGCTATTCTGCACGATGATATGCACGACCACCCGCACACGGCGGCGTCGCCTCCCAAGCCGGGTCGTGTCTCACGGACATTGGTGAATTTCTGGCTGGACGTCGCTCTGGGTGCCGTCTTTGTTCTGCTGAGTACTGCGGCTGTGATCGTTCAGTTCGTATTCCCGCCGGGCCCGGCAACCAAAGGGTGGACGCTGTGGGGAATGAGCTTTGCTCAGTGGTGCAGTATCGAGTTCACACTGATTTCACTGCTCGGTGTGGGAGTGCTGGTGCATGTCATGCTTCACTGGACATGGGTGTGCAGCGTGCTGAGCAAGCGAGTGCTCGGCCAGGACGACATTCCTGACGATGGCATCCGAACGGTTTACGGCGTCGGCCTGCTGATCGGTCTTCTGCTGTTTGGGGCAATTATCGTGGGAGTCGCCCAGATGACAATTGTCGCTCCGATTTAAGCAATCGTCGTTAGTGTCAGTCGGCCGGAAATTGCTCACGGATTGATTCGAAACAGGCAGTTGAGGCCCAGGACAAATCGCGCCGAAAAGATGTGGCTACGGCGAACGAAACGGTTTGCTGAGAACGATCTGGACGACAAGATTTCGAAGTCCATCTGAACCTTCCGCCATCTGGCCATTGATGGCGTCAATTTCCGGCCGATCGCCAATTGTCATTTCCCGTCCCGTTGCGTAAGACAGAAGCTTCGTGGTCAGAGCCCGACGAAACAACGCCTGCTGTCTCAGCAGGACTTTTCTGAAATCCTGAAACCCCTGAAACTTCTGTCCGTTGGGCAGTTCTCCGGATGAGTCGATCCGTTCACTGCGAGGGTACTTTTCACGCCATCCACCAATCGCGTCAAAGTTTTCCAGAGCAAACCCGAGCGGATCGATGCTTCGATGACACTCAAAGCAGGCAGCAACATTGCGATGCTTTTCCAGCTGCTCGCGAATCGACCTGGCACCTCGGATATCCGGGTCCAATGGTTCAACATCAGCCGGAGGAGGTGACGGCGGTGTCCCGAGAATATTCTCCAGAATCCAAACACCACGCACAACAGGCGAAGTGTCGATTCCATTTGCCGTCACCGTTTGTACACTGGCTTGCCCCAACAGGCCACCACGCTGGTGATTCTTCAAAACCACTTTGTGAAAGCTTTCGTCAGTTAACGCATTTCCTGACGCATCCGAAAGCTCCAGCCCGTAGTGTCTGGCTAAAGACCGATTCACGAAAGTAAAGTCTGAATCCAGAAAGTTGCCGATACTCAGATCGTGATCCAGCAAATGTCGGAAGAACCGTCGTGTTTCTTCTCGCATTGCTGAGCCCAGATCATAGTGATAGTAGTCGACGAAGGTTGACCGATCCGGAGGCGACGTCCCCAGATCTCGTAATGTAAGCCAGCTGTTCAGGAAGCCGTCAACAAACGAATCGGATCGAGGATCAGCAAGCATCCGCTCCGTGTGTTGCTGCAGGACGTCGGTTCGAGTCAGGCTGCCGTCCTGAGCTGCCTGAAGGAGTTCGGCGTCCGGCATCGACGACCACAGAAAGTAGGAAAGCCGCGACGCCAACGCTTCCGCTGTGAGTTGCTCAGCGGCAGTGTCGATGTAAAGAAACTCGGGCGAACAGAGCACTGCTTTCAGACCGTCGCAGTATGCATCTCGCAGCGATCGACCGGACTGGTACCGGGACACCACAAGCCTCATCAGCCGATCCACTTCTTCAGCAGTCGCCGGACGACGAAACGCCATACCGGCAAAACGACTCAGTTCGGCTCGAATATCACTTTCACTCAGGCGATCAGCAGCAAATGCATCCCAGTCTCCAGACCAAATCCTTCTCTGAGACGCCGTTGGCCATTCTTCATACAATGGCCCGCGAATTTCAATTTCATGAATTCGGATCTGAGGCAACCTGCCATGCACGATCGCCGTATACCGAGCCTCAACGATGCCACGACTTTTCAGCTCCGGAAACATCTCCGGATACTTCCGCAGAACCTTCGCGTACATGTTCCGCATGTCGATGGGCCCATTGCGATAGGTGAATCGGGGCGTATAACCGGCATCGAGTGGCACAACCACAGAATACCATCTCAATTCATCGTCAAGCTGTATGTCCGCCAGTAACGGTTCGACAGGTTGAGGCTTGTGCAGCTGACCGACGGTACGATCACCGGGAACAATTCCCAGCCGAAGCGGCTCATTCGGGTCCGTACCGTAAAAATCGGGATCGTACGGATGCTGCCGATTAACAGCTTCCGCTCGCAACCGAATCTCATATTTGCCGTTGCAGGGAACTCCTGAGGCGAATGCATGGATCGGTCCGTAGGCTCCTTCATGCTTATCGGCCCCGGTCACCTCATACAACGTCATGAATCGGAATTCATTGCTCCGACGATGCACCTGATCCACCTCAGGCTGCTGACGAAAATCGTCCGTAAATTTCCACGTCTGAACAGATGGCTGTTGCAGTGGCAATGCTGCTCGATCAATCACATCCTCGGCCGCACTCAGGTATTTCTGCAGCAGGTAACCGGACATCGCAAGTTCGCTGCCAACGTTATCCAGATGTCCGGTGATCTGATCTCGAGGAAACGTCGCCGAAGGATGGAACATCGTCATTTCCAGCTGCAGCAGATCCCGAACCGTGTTTTCGTATTCTCGAGCATTCAGTCGTCTCAGCACGGTGCCCTGTTGCTCACGACTGAACTGGCCATGAGAAACAGCCAACTGCTTTTTCAGCCATTGAACGATTCGCCCGCGCTCATCAACCGCTGGCTGGGGCGCATCCTGAGGCGGCATTTCATGAAGATCCAGCTGGTCCAGCACCTCCTGAAAAGCAATCAGGTCTGTTTCGCCGCGAACCTCACCCGAAAATCGATCAAAACGTCGTTCACCTTTTTGCGCGGTCTCTCCGTGACAGCGAATGCAGTATGTCTCAAGGAACGGCCTAAGAACCGCGTCAAATCCTTCATCCGAAACAGCATGCACGTCCGAGACGAAGATCAGGACCGCCACGACAGATAAGCGAGCGAAGCTGACTCCTGTACGGAGGACAAAATCAATCAGGTCAGAATGCTGTTGGTAATGGGCCATTTATTGAAGTCTTCGTGATGAGTATCGAACCTGATCGTGCTTCCGGCAGGTGGATACGAATAACGGTCACAGCCAGCGGAACGGAAGGAATGGTCTCTGCGCCTGACAGGGCAATGTTTACCGGCTGTCGCAATCCGGAGACTGCCTTGAACGGCCTGCACGGAAAACGGATTCCCCCGATCGGTGAAGTCGTAACGGATCAGCCGATCGTCTCCAGACCCGTCAGTGTTCCGGTACTCATGCTGAAGAATTCTGTCTCCACGCCGAACTGCTGCAGCATGGACAGGAAGAGATTACTGAGAGGAACTCTCTGACGATTTTCTGCGGGGGACTCCAGATAAGAGCCATGCCGGAAGCCGCCGCCTGCAAGTATGACGGGCAAATCCGTATTCGTATGCGAATTTGCATTACCCATCCCGCTGCCCATGAGAACCATGGTGCGATCCAGAAGTGTCCCGTCGGCTCCGGGCTCTCGAATCTCTTTCAACCTCCCAAGAAACCGGGAAAGCTGCTCCGTTTGATATTTCTCCAGCTGAACCAGTAGTTTGATGTTCTGAGTATCCTGACCGTGGTGTGACAGCGAATGATACCCCTGCCGCACTCCCAGATCCGAAGCGAGGAATGTGCCGCCAATCTCCAGCGTCGCCACTCGAGTGGAATCCGTCTGAAGTGCCAACGCAATCAGATCATAAATCGCGGGAAGATCCCTGGTTAATCCCTGATTCTGAGGCTCATCAACGGGAGGTTGTGGCTTGGCGACGTTCTGCCATTGTCGATCCAGAGCCAGCTTGACCTCCACATCTCTGATGGACGCGAAGTACTCGTCCAGCTTTTGTTGATCAGCATGGCTCAGCCGGCGTTTCAGAGACTCCGCATGGCCCAGAACTGCATCCAGAATTGAGGATTGCAGCTGAATGCGTTCTTCGGCTTTCCGCTTCGCTGAAGCATCGTCAGCAACAAACAGCAACCGAAACAGTTCACGAGGCCCCGGGACGGGCGGAACGCGAGTGCCGGTTCGTGTCCAACTCATCTGACAGCCGCCGTGCAGACCGTCGTCAGAGCCAACAGCGAGCGATGGGAAGCGAGTGGCCGCCCCGACATGTTCTGCCGCTCGCTGGTCGAGGCTGATCCCACCTTCGGCCATTCCTTTTGCGTCGGCCGCATTGACTCCGGTCAGAAACGTATGAACAGCAAAGTGCCCACCCTTCAAACCATGGTCAAGGTGCGAAAACAGAGTGAAGTCGCCTCGGTGAGGCTCCAGAGGTTGCAGCAACTCGGTCATTTCGTAATCGGAACCGAACGATTTCGGCCAGAATGCGCCTGGATACATCCCGAATTCATTCCCCACGCACACCATCCGTCGTGGAGCCGACACCGTGCCGCGTTCCGATCCATCGGCGGCACTGAACAAAGGAAGAGATTCCAGCATCGGAAGGGCCAGACATACTCCTGCTGCATTCAGAGCCGATCGCCGTCCTGTTTTGTGATGCATTGTTTTTCCCGAATCTGCGGTGGTGAACGCCAATCAGAACGTTCTGAGGTAAACAATTTTTCCAACAGATCCTAGCGATGTCTTCCCGGCAAATCACGACGGATTATCCGATTCGCTCCCCTTTCAGAGGTTCCGTCCACAGCAGATCATTCGTCACAAAACGCGCAGGCCGACAGGCAATCGATTTGTACACTTCCGTCAATGGACTCGGACTGCACCCTTGTCGGCCCCTTGCAGCGATCAAGATTCTCAATGGGCGGACGGGAAACCCAAGTCATGTGAACTGAAACCCCAACGAAGGAATCACGCCGGTGAAACGGACGTCACCGGAAATCAAAGGCTGTCGAGACAAAATCCAGACGATGCAGTGTTCAACGCTCAGATATATCTGAACGTTCAACGATGGTGGGACGGCTGCGCACAGGAAGACTACTCTCGAAGACCTTCTGGCGGGAGGCGACATGCGGACGGCCGTCTGTCCGGAACAAAAACAGTGTACCGTTTCCAACAGCCAGCAGACGGTCCTCAGACACAACCACTGCCACACAGTCTTCCGGATTACGATCTCCAAAACGACGTATTCGGAGGTGGCGGCAATTCCACTCAGGCCAGAATGAAAGAACGGCTGTTCCCAAACTCGATCGGGCTCGACGGTAAACATGCCAGGCAGCTGCAGAACACGACCATTGCGATGGGGACCATGCCAGCCGGTCCAGCCTCCGGAGACCGAATCTGATGGCTTTGTTTGAAGCCCCCGCCTGGCTTTCACCCTCCGCCTGGCCTGTGTCCCCGGTCTGACCTACATCTGAAACCGCCCCCACGCCGAAGGACGTTCGCTCTGACTCCGGAATCTCCATGAACCCCAGCAACGATTTCTGCGCTTCCAGTCCCACAAGTCGCACAAACACCATCCACAGATTCTTTTGAAGGACCTTCTGTTGCTCCGGAGTGACATGGTCGGAAAGGAACATGGTCACGAATGGAACCCGGACGTCTCACCAACAACACGCAGGGCACCTGACTTGACCGTTCCCAAAAACCTGCCAGCAATTGAAGGAGCCACAGGCCTTTCCGGAACACTCAGCCCGGCGGGAATATCCTCATTAGATTTACCGGGGTCGAACCGACAGGAATCCGCGTAACAATACCGGGACAGGTAGTGAACCCTCGGGCCGAGGTTCTGTTCAAACCTGGAACAACGTCAACTCCAGGGGCCTCGGCGGACGCTCCACATGGCATCAGTTTCCTGCAACAGATTCACGTAGTTTCCATGCGGTCAGCCACTGCTCGGACTCCCGCTTGTAGCCAAATTCGTCGACGATCAGTGGCTCCATGTGGGGAAAATGTCCCGCGCCGTAAAAGATGCCGATCTTTTTGTATTTCTGTCCCAGTTCGCGTCGAAGTACCTCCATGACCTTTTGGTTACGTTCTGTGATGATTGTGGATGCACCGTCGTATCCCGCAAATGCATCTCCGGCATTCGCCTTCGAAAGCTCAGCAGCGGCGATGCGTCGAACCCGATAGACGCGATCGGAAGCCAGCAGTGACATCACAAGATCAAGCTGCTGAGCCAGCGGGTTGACCTTCTGTTGCTGCATGGCGGCTTTGCCCATTTCACGAGCCAGAATCTGAGAGAACGTCTCACCGCGTCTCGCCATCGAACGTTCAAATTCTTCCTGCGTCATGTCGGCATGAACAAAATTTGATCCGCCGTAGTCGATTGCACTGAGCTGAAAATCCAGCCCCAGCGCGTCTTTCATCCCGAGCTGTAAAACAGAAATTGCCTGAAGACCAACCTTCGCCTCCGTCCATTCATCTTCGTCCGACAGTCTGTTTCGGCCCTTCCTGCCGATCCCGGGGCGCATTCCCAGACGAACTGCCTGCTCCGGCATCACAGCTTCAAACAACAACCGATCATATTGCTTAAAAATTTCATTCAGCTGATCGTAGTACTGCGTTTCACCAAGATGAATCGCACCAACCAGATCCACGGTTGTCCCCGGATACTTTTTCGAATCTGCAAAGCGGATGATGCTGGTTTCAAGAGCAACAGCCAGTCGCCGATCATTACGGCGAATTCGCACGTACTCTCGCTCGTTATCGGAATCTTCGGCCGAAGACGGATCGTTCGCCTCTGAACCGGATTGCGGTCCGTCGGTCTGGCTTTGTGCGACGCTGGAGCCACCAAGTCCGGGACCCGCTGTCTGAGCCTGAGCTAAAGAACAAACAAACGGAATCAAAATCAAACCATTTACATCAACTAACCAGGACCGCATCGGACAACCTTCCGGCTCTCGCACCAACGAATCAGAAAATGAGGCATCAGGCACGCTCAACGGCAATGCCATCGGAGCACACGATCAGATTGTCTGACATCGAACTTCCGACTCTGTTATCTTTGCCGGAAGCCCTGACGACGTCCAGCCCCAGTCAGCCGATCAACATTTTCCGGAGCCAGTCCGCGAAGACACCTATTCGAAGATTTCGAAAGCCGGCCTGCAAAACGGACCGAACCGCTCTTCGATCGTTCAACCGGACTACCGGGGTACGGTTGGCGAAGGAATACTCAAATCGGCGGGATTCAACGGGACAGGTTCGGGGTGCAACTGCTTCGGCGGCGTCTCTGACCGGATCGAATCGTTCGCAGGCACCGGCACTGGCACCGGCAGGTCCAGCACACCCGGCGGAGAATCTGGTGGAAGGATGTCCCGTCCCTTTAGTCGAATGCCGTCTGCTTGGGGAGCATCCATTGCCTGAGAACCAGCGCCACTCTCTCCCACCGGCCCGTTTGTGGCCGATGCCCCGCTCCGTTCAGCTTCCTTCATGGCGGCCTCTTTCTCAGCAGCCATCTGCGCCTGATGCTGTACAACCTGAGACAGCGACTCACTGAGATGGCCGGGCAACCCATGATTGTCGGCAGCTTGCAGCAATTCGCGAGAAACCCCCGTGTAGCCTTTCAGCTGCTGGAAGGCGCTGACCAAAAGCAGACGATCGGTGGATTGCGGTTTTTCCATCAGCCAATTCCACAGACGATCGTTCTGGACCGCGAACTCCGACGGCAGATTCGCACCGTAGAGTTCCTCCCCAGTGATCCATGCCGACGTCGGATCGTCTTTCAGAATCAAACCCTGTCGCAGCGCGCGCACCGCATCAGGGAAGTTCTGTTGAGCGACTCGGACCCACGCCAGTCGAAACCACGGTGCTCGCCGATCCGGAGCTGTGTCGGCGGCGGTCCGGTACAATGCCTCAGCCTGACTGTATTCCCGCTGCCGAAAGAAGTCGTCTGCAGATGTCTGGTATCTCAAACTCTGAAGTCGCTGCACGGTTCCGGAGGGCATCGGAGCCGCATTTTCGTCCGCCCCGTACTCGTTCACAATCGTCACTTCGGATTCGACACCGCCCGAGGAACTGAAGGCTGGAACTCCTGACGACATCTCCGCTGCTGACGTCGGCGGTGCCGGAAAGGGTGATCCGGACGACATCGCCGGCAATGACGTTCCGAAATCATTCAGCACAAACGGAACCGGACCGACTGGCACAGCAACACCACCTGCGCCGTACGGCAACGTGATCGGCGGAGCGATAATTCCGTCGTAGCCGTAGGCGTAACCGGCGCTGTATGGAAACGCAAATCCGAGCCCGTAATTCGGCAGATATGACGGATACGACGAATAATGATCGTGGTAAACGTGCGAGCGCGATCCTGCTGAGTACTGTCGTAACTCCGGCGGCGTTGAGTACGAATGAGAGTGCCCCGCAAATCCGTCCGGACGATAAATGCGATACGTTCCCGATGAAGGCGCCTGTCGATACGGAGAAGTTCGCTGACTGATTCCTGCACCTGTCTGAGCCGGGAAAAACACAGTTCGGTGACCCGGCACGGTGACCCCGCGATGAGAATTCGCTCCGCCTCCAACGGCATGGGGAATGGTTAGTCCGTGACCAGAGTGCTGATGCACATTGTCATTCCTGTACCCTGCTCCGGTTCGATGCTGACCTCGAACAGAGCTACTGAT